>JBLFWS010000012.1:0-36335 GCA_047611865.1 Chlamydiales bacterium | reverse complement strand
ACCCTGTATTGAGATATTTATGAAAATTTTGATCCCGCTTTTCTTCTGGGTTTTAGCCTCCTCAATGGCATGGTCTGAAGAAGCTGCTGTATTTCAACATCTCAGCCCTGGTTCAAAGGCATATGAAAAAACTAAGTCTGAAATTATTAGTTTCGTAGAAAAGGGAGTAGCCCTCCAAAAAGCTACAAGTCACACTGAAATCCTACCTGGACTTTATGTTGGTAGCCACAAAGATGTGAAATACATCGTAAAAAAATCTCCCTCCCTACTATCTGACTTAATTACCGCCCGAAGTTTCCCTAAAAAGCCTGATACTTACACCCAAAGATGGAAAGGTATTCCTATTGCGGAGTTTCCCCGGTCTAAAATCAATAAATTCTTTGACGACTCCTTTGAATTTATTGAACACACTGAGACTCGCATCCTGATTCAATGCAATAAAGGCCATTCAAGAAGCCCCACTCTTGTAATAGCCTATTTAATGAAGAAATTTGAAATTTCGTATTCCATTGCCTAAAAATATGTGAAGCTGAAGCGCCCCTATATTAGACCAAACCGGGAATTTCTTAACCAGCTGAGGAAATACGAAACAAAACTCAACAATCATGCAAACCCAGTGGGAAATAGACAAGGCTAAGATCTTGAAATTTAAAATTTTCAACTCCAGCCTCAGCCACAGCCTTGTCCCAAGAGGACCTGACTTCTCCATACTTATCTACCTTGCTAGACGGAAAAAGCAGGAAAGCATCAAACCTCGGACTACGTTCGTAATCCTTGAGTAAAGATAATACTAGCCCTTTTAAGGGAAACACACGAATCTCATCATCCTTTGTCTCATGTAAGGTGATTCTCTCATTGTTCGTATCCAGATCAGCCCATGTAAGCTTAAGTATTTCCCTCTGGCACATCCCCGTTGATAAAGCCAGCATGACTACTGTGTAGAGGTGGGGATTTGAGCTATTTTTACATGCTTGTAGCAGACGGTCTTGGCTTTCCTCGCTTAAAGAATGCACATACTTGCGATTCTCTTTAGGTTTTGTGACTTTTCGGAGGGGGTTATCTTCCACCCACTCCCATTCCTTAACTGCGATCGTAAAAGCGTGAGAAAGGGACGCCAGGTGACGAACAACTTGCGCCGGAGACCTTTGGGTTCCTCGACATGTTGTCGCTTTGGCAAGACAATCTCGTGTTTGAGCAATTACCGCTGGGGTAACTTCTGATAATAGATAAGATCCCAGACGCTCTTTCCACCACTCAAGGTGTGTATAACGCTCCTGACTACTTCGTTTACGAGGCGGCAGGATGTTTTCAACGTAACGGTCGATAAGATCAGCGAAGGTATGTTCCTTGGCTTCAGGGGAACTAATTTCTTGTATGGAGGTCATGTGTAACTTTTCTGTGTTTTGTGTCGGGTCTGCGAGGGTATCTCCAAAAGCAACGTTGGCTATTTGAAAACACGTCCCAGCTCGTGTATTAAAATTAGGGAATGTCTGATTTTGAGGGCATTTTTTTGTGATTTTGAATTGTGTAAGGCTCTCCATACTTAGATAAATAGGTGAGCCGAGTACAATTAAAAAACACTGAAAAAGGCTCCAAAATCAGCATTTCGTAATTTTAATACACGACCTAGGTCAAGAGAGTTTATATTTTTACTCCTGATATCGTTGAGTAGGTCTCCCTGCTCTCTTAATGACATTTTTTCCAGATTCAACCTTGGCATCCATTGTCTTTCGAAAGTACTAAAAGCATTGCGAAAGTAATCGATCATCTCATTAACAGGAGATTCCAGTCTACTTTTGATCTGTAGGAAACCTTCATCTTCGGTTTGACCGAGTGCTTTCATCCTTAAAAAATCAATGAGGTCTTGCGAAATTTGCTCTGAAGCTATCGCTGCACGAGGTCTAAGCTTTTCGTAGTAAGCAAAGAAAGTACTCAGAGATTTTTGCAACTTATCCTCAGGTAAGGCCCTTGATGACATATTGTCTGTTTTTACAGACTCTTTCCATTTTTCTTTCAAATCATCAGGAACTGAAGAGAGGGAACTTTCCAGAATTTCAAGCATTGCCAGATTTCTAAATGCAGCGAGAGAAACTTTTAAGTGAGTATCGAGGAATCTGAAGGCGATATCTCGGAAAAGTTTTTGCAAAGCTCTGTAAAGCTAAGCGGATCTATCGAGGAAAGCATCTCGATCTGTTCTAGCGTGGAACGAAAAAGCAAAAAGGCTTTCACATAGCTTGATTCATTTTCTCTAAAAGGAGTATCAGGAGGACTTATTGTACTTCCTAAAGATCGAATATCTGAAATGGACATTACACCCCTTAAATTAGGTATTTAATAAAATAATTCTGAATATAGTTCTGAAATCAGTTAAAGAAAAGTTGATAAGCTTGTTCCCTTTTTAACACACACCCAAGATTTCTTCTTTTGGAAGCTCGTGAAAGCTAGCTATTCTTTTTAGGGTAGGTGAAAGCTCATTAAGACTTGCGTAGTTTTTTTCAAGCAAGTATCTGACGTCAGAGGGAACAAAGCGGTCGAGTCGACGCTTTTTTCTTATGGGAGAATTGACCAAAGGCGCTTTTCCAGCTTGTCCCTTCCACTCATTTGAAAAGCTTTCGTTGAGATCAAGTAAAGCTTGAGCCATGGTTTTAGCTGTGAGTTCTGAACAAACAACTGTTTTTCCATAGGCAGCAGTCTCACGAGGAGAAAAATTAATTGCTCCAAACTTAAAGCCCATGCCAACAAAAAAACGCTTGTAGGCAGTATTCTGAATTTCATTAAGGATAGGGTTACGCTTTGGATCAAGCCTCTCATGGACAAATTGATTGTAACTTTTTTCTACTTCTTGTCCCCAATTATCCCCATAGCGTTTTTTTAATTTTTCGCGGTTTTCTACAGAGACCATATTTTTCACGTTCATCCTTATACTACGAAAAGCATAACTCGTCAGCGGGCGTCTGCCTCGGGAAAATTTAGACCAAATGTGAGCCTCTTCTATTTCTTGAGTTTCTGTGTTCTTCAAACTCATAGAGAGATGAAATATAGGAGTTCTCAATACTTTTCTGAAGATAAAGTTGTTTAATCTAGTTTTAAAGGAAAGATTGCAAGGGTCCTCTCGTCTGATGCTCTGGAAGTTGGTGAGATCATAGGTAAGAATTTCTGGACAGCCTTGCTTGAGTTCACCTTCCATCTGTGAGCGAGATTTTTCAACAAAACTTGCGACAGACTGGGTTTGAGCAATAAATTTTCGTTTAACACAGTTTTTAACGATCTTATTAAACTGATCCGTAATGGGCTTCAATTTTGACATACTTTCCAAAAAAGCCAGTTCATTCAAAGTCAGTTTTTGATCTTCTGGCAACACAAGGTTTTTATTGTCTAAATCAATTTTTTGAATTTTCTGATTTAACGCTTCTAACCTTTCCAACTTACTGCTTTTGTATGAATATTCAATGAGCATGTCAAAGGCTTCGGAGGAGACTATTCTCGTTTTTCCAAGATGCTTTTTCAGACCAGTTAGACTTTTGTTTAATCCCCTGTTGCTCTGACAATCTTTTAAAAAGTCCTTGACGAAAGCTTTTTCTTTTATACAAAGCCTGGTATTCTCGGGTGACAGTGCCCGGCTGAATAAGATGAGAGGAAGAGCATACTTAGGGTCCAAGCCAGATTTTTTACCTAGTTTTTCAAAAACCGTAAGAACATTTTGAGAATGGATCGTCCTCTGATTTGGAATGCCAGCCATCCTAGTTGAGGAAAGAGTACTTGTAGTGGCAGTTAGAACTTTTTCAAGGTGATAGTTCCTGATTCCTAATAAGGAGGTCACTTTGCGAGTCAACCAAGCACAGATGCCTGTATTTGCGTCAATTTGGGCTTCACCACGACGATTTACAAATACCTTACTATTCTCAATGTGGCTTCCCGAAAAAGACATCTAACTCAGCCTATCTATTACAAATTACTAATAATCCCAGTATACTGCTTAATTTAAAAGATTACGTATAGATAGGATTAAGGATTTGTAAAGATAAGAAGGCTTTAAAAGAAGAAAAAGCTGCTTGTTAAATAATGATTTTAAGAAAAAAATGGGGTTCATGAGCTTATCCATTCAATATTAACACGTCCATTGTTGAGGAATTTATGAATAAGAGATTCTTTTCTTTAATCCTATGTACGGCAACTATTACCGCTGCCACATGCTTCGCATGGGGGCCAACAAGCACAGACTTTTCCGGAAAAAATGTGAATGAAGCTGCAAAATCTGCAGGCACGTCTATCCAAAAGAACATTGACAACCTCTCATCTCTTACAGAAATCGTTAATCAAGTAACGAAAGATATGAGCGTTATCCAGGAAATGGTCCAAAACAAAGATTCTGAAACTATAAGCGTAACAATAGCTGCACTATCAGAAACGATAAAAAGCTTTTCTAGTCAATTCTCTGCTGTGTTGCCTGAAGAACATGTAAGTAAATTTGATACACTTGTTAAAGAATACAACAGTAATCTTAACTCGATCAATAGTCTCATCAAAAGCGATCAATACGATCAACTGATCTGTGATTTTTTATTTTCTCTGTGCCCTCTGTGACCTCGGTGGTAAAATTTTAATTATAAGCCTCTTGTAGACGCATGTTTTATGCAACAACGCCATGCTCAATTATCAAATTTGCTCGAAAACATTAGCTAAGACAGTATTGACAACTTTCCATGCCTCTATTGCCGATTTTTTCTCAACGTCCTCTTCTAATTCCTCTATTCTCATATGCTTACGGGTAAAGGGTGAGTTATACCGTGTCCTAATCCACCTCTCGATTGCCTCTCTTTCATAAGTAAAACCATCAGAAGCCTTAACGGGGTCTTCCATCAAAGTCTTGTTAATCGGACAGATAAAGTCCAAGGGAGGCTCGGGAACTTTTATTTCTCCAGAGGCTAAGAGAAGTTCTCC
This sequence comes from Chlamydiales bacterium, assembly GCA_047611865.1. Taxonomy (GTDB): domain Bacteria; phylum Chlamydiota; class Chlamydiia; order Chlamydiales; family JBDQID01; genus JBLFWS01. The sequence goes on along the minus strand of JBLFWS010000012.1, from coordinate 31,394 downwards.
GCTGATCTTCTCTTGAAGTACCCTGAGGTCTACTTCAACAGAAAGCACCTTTTCCAATTCAGCAGAAACCCTTGTATTAATTACCTCCAGAAGTTCCTCTGATGGATTGTTCTGTTTTAAAAAATGCTCCAGGCGCTTAATGAGCATTTTACTTTGTAAGACTGTTGTTCTATACGAAAGAACACTTTGCCAATCTCGATTTATGGCTTTATAGTCCTCAAGAATCCCATCTTCCTCTTCTTCTATTTTCCCTTCGAGAACAGCTATCTGATTCTTTATATTCGGTATTCTAATGTTCACCCAGTCATCTAGTCCAGTAACCAGAGCTACCTCGGACTGTAAGAAAGCAATCTTCTGAGTATCACTTGCTTTTGCCAAGTATAGCATTGTCAAGGAAAGAGCATCTCCTTGCATCATATTTAAGAAGCGTACTACAGGAATAAGGGGTATTACCACTATGGACTGAGCATCCTGCATCAGGGAAATCAACTTAATCACCATTCCCTGAACGTAATTGGAATCTATCGCTGCTACAGCAAGATTTTTGTAAGAGAGCTTTTTTAGAAAACTCCGGGTGTTCTCAATAAAAGCTCCGGAGTACCTCTCATCTTCAATATGGTCTACCCACTCGCTCACCACACTTTGTAATCCTTGAGTCAATGTACAATCCACGCCATCGGCGTCTACCCGAATCGCCATATACTCTTGCCTTTCCATGGCTGATAATTCATTGACCGTAGACAGGATCTCAGAAGGAGGAAAAAACGGCAAAAGAGTCATCCGTGTATCCAGAGGAAGCTCATCAATGCCTTCTATGGCATCAATTACCTCTTTAATTTCAGTCATGTGATTGGAGAGTAGATTCTCTGTCAAGTGCGGCGCATACATGATGGCCTTTTCAAAAAATTCGACGTCGGTCTCCTCTCCCAAGAGTTCTTCGAGTTCATTGTCGACTTCTTGCTGGTAGTTGGAACGCATCTTGTACTCTAAAACGAGAACTTTTTTTATCTGCTCGTTGCTAATACGAGCCAGGATATCACTTTGTAGCTGTTCATCTCCGAGAATACTTGGAGATGAGGAAATCACCTTTGCCAGAATCTCTTCACTAATATGACAGGAAGCCAAGATAGAAGAGACAATACCCGTTCGTCTTCTATCAATAGCTAATTCTAAACAAGGAAATGCTGGTGAGTCTTCTTCTTCACAGAGACTTGTACGGATAGGCTCAGGAAATGCACCAATGACTGCCTGAAATATTCCGGTATCTCCCCTTGTGGCTGCATACATAAGAGCCGTCTTGTCATCGTCATCAGATTTTAGTAAAAGCTCCCCCACCCTATCTTCAGGACATTTACTGATCAGGTTTTGCAGTATGTCTTGGCCACATCTTTCAGCCGCATACATGATACAGGTGCGCCCTCTGCTATCTTGACTCATGAGGTATTCGATACGGCTTTCTTCTGGACAGACATTCCACAGCCCTTCAATTTGGTCAAGGGTGGTATTATGTCCCAGTGAAGACATCAATGTTGTAGCACCTTCATTATTAGTTTTCAGAAATAGCTCAGCCTTGTATTCGTCCGGACAATGGGCCATAATTTCCTGTGCTATTGTTCCATGACCTCCGCGTATTGCAGACATCAAAGCCGTATTTCCACTATCGTCTGTTCCCAATAAAAAATTCGTCATCTCATCTTCTGTAAAAACCTCTTCCCTCCGAGCCTCTACGGGGACCTCAGGTTCACCGACTTCTTCGTTATTTTCTATTCTAATAGATATCTCAAAAGGGTCATTCTCAATTACCTCAAAGGGTCTGGATGCCGCGCGGAAGAATTCCTGCGCCATAGCCGCCTTGCCATCTTTTGCACAAAGATCCAGGACTGTGGAGTTCCCTCTCCCAGTTTTCGAAAGTAGTTCATTGAGAATACTTGTAGGACAAATATTCAGTATTTCGCTAAAGACCTCAAGATCTCCACTCCTTACAGCATGATGCAATACATTATCACCGTTCTGATCACTTAGTAAAAGAAACTCCTCCAAGTCATTTTCAGGACAATAGTCAAGTATCATTCTAATAAGTTCCACATTCCCCTTTCCTGCTGCACAGGATAAAGTGGAAATGTCCTGATCTACTGGTAGAAACAAAAGATCATGAATCCTCTCTTGAGGGCAGCCATCTAATATCTCTTCTAGCACATCTAATTTTTGATTCCAGATAGGAGCATAAAGAATACCTCGATTTGCTTGTGCATTTTGCTGAAGAAACTCCCATCTGCTATCGGGAGAAGGACAGGCCTCAAACAGGGTTTTAAGCAACTCCGCTTTACCCTCTTTGATAGCAAAGCTCAAGGGTGCGTCTCTACGGTTATCCGCCTTATTCAGAAGTTCCATACGTTCTGCATCTGGTAGTACCTTTAAAAGCTCTTTCAGGGTTAAGTTATTGCCTATCTTTACTGCAGTTAAGATGGACGTTTCGTTATTATTCCCGACATGGCTAACCCAGTTAATACGACTTTGTTCATCTGGACACTTCTCCAAAATCTTGTTAATTAGATGAGCACTATCAAAATATTCGATCGAAGAAAGCAATAGAGTTTTGCCATTTGCATCAGTGATCGTCATCAGCTCTCCAAGAGTCTGTGGATCCATATTTTCTATCATCTCATCCACAACAGAAATATGGCCATCTCTTAGCCAGTCTGAAATTGTTTCCCCTAACTTTGTGACGTCATCATCTTCAACTGCAGACATGAAAATCTTGTTAAAGATCACATTCTCTAACCTGTCAAATAGTTCTCGTTGTTCATTTCGCAAGTTTTCATCATTAGAAATACAGACTACGACAAGGGAGGAAAGTTCTACATTTGATGGCTCACTCTGCGAGACCCACTCTGCAAAATTTATTAGTTGAGCTTGATCGGCTCTAAAAACGTCCTGTAAAACAGGGTATTCTTGATTTTCTGCTAAACTAATCAGAAATTGTAAACTTGGATCTGGGTCGGGATTAATATTATCCATGGTCGCTCCCCATAATTCTTTTATTAAGTTATAAGTCTTATATGGTGCTGGTCATTCTCTTACAGAAGCCAACCGCTTTCTTATAGGGTAAGCCAAATTATTTAACCAAGGATTTGTATATTGGCGTAATATAGGCAGTTAAAAATGCCACTTCCGAGAAATAGGTCTCAACTCGAAATCTGAGGAACGCCCTTGCAATGTTTTCATGTATTTTATACATTGACAACTTCCAGAAACACTAATGTTTTGATGAATTCATGACAGACTCTCCTTATCGTATTCTGAGCTTTGACGGCGGCGGAGTACGCACGATACTTAGTGCACAAATTCTTGCCATACTGGCTGAAGAAGTCGATTTTCTTTCAAAGGTTGACCTCTTTGCTGGAACTTCGGGAGGCGCTATGGTCGCTATGTGCCTTGCATCGGGACAGCCTCCAAAAAAGGTTCTGGAATTCTATGAAAACCCCGACGACTATTTCCCTCGCTACAGTAAGATGTCCCTATTTTACTTTCACTGTAAATACTCCAATGAGGCCGGAAAGAAACGCTTGGAAAATCAGCTCTCCCATGGTGACATCCTCCATAGCGACCCCCTCGACAGCTTACCAAAACATATCATGGTCACATCCTGTAAGCTATCCAACGGCAAAGGACATTGGGTTCCCTGTATTTTTTCCAACATTAACAGCACAGAAAAACCTCCCTCCCTCTTCGATGCTGTCATGCGCAGCTCAGCAGCGCCTACTTATTTCCCCTCCTACCAAGGATATATCGATGGCGCTGTCGCATCGCAAAATCCCAGCATGGCTGCCTTATCACTAGCTTGTGATCCCTCTGGAGATACAAAAAAAGAACTCTCCAATATCCGCTTACTTTCCTTAGGGTCAGGCTATGTCCCCCGAACCTTTGCCACCGACGAAAATGGTCACACAAATGCTGGACCTCTTTCATGGCTCAACCCATTCAGTTTGGGTTTTACCACCACCCCTTCCATCCCTCTTTTCTCTCTCGTGATGGACACAACGGTTTGTTTGGTAGAACAGAATTGCAAACGTTTTTTAGGAGATAACTTCCTCCGCTTCGATCCACTCATGGAAGAACGTATTGACTTAGATGCAACAGAAAAAGTACATTATCTCCTGGAATACGCCAAAGGCTTCCCCAAAAAACATCCCAAAGAATGGGAAGAGCTGATCACATGGACCAAAGAAAACTTTACTTGAAAATATGAAAATACAAACACGTATAGAAAAGAAGCTTCTGGAAGAACTAAAGCCCCTTCATCTGGAACTCATCAACGAAAGCCACCAACACAATGTGCCGGAAGGGTCCGAATCTCATTTCAAGCTTGTAGTGGTGTCCACGCTTTTTCTAAAGAAGCCTCTTTTAGAAAGGCATCGTACTATTAATACCATCCTTTCCGAAGAGTTAAAAAACGACATTCACGCTCTGGCAATCCACGCTATGACCCCTGATGAATGGGAGGCAAGAACACAAAGGAATACCGACTCTCCTCCTTGTATGGGAGGTTCAAGCATTTAGTTCGCTCCTAACAAGTATAGTCCTTTCCCTATCCGTTACTACAGTCGAATCATAAATATCAAAAGCTGCCTATCCATAAAGGTTTGTGCCATCTAAGATTCATATACATCATACGTAACATATCTTCTAAGACCCGGATTGTCACCCAAATATTCATCGTGAAGTGTTGTAGTGCTTTGGGTACTTTTTGTCGCGACAAGGAAGCGACTCTACTCCTAAAAAAGGGGCAAGCACTCATCACAAGTGTAGTCTTCCCTGCAGAGGAGTCTAAAAAGTTTTGGTCCTGAGTTTAATAACTTTAGGAGGTCAAAATCCAAAACCTAATGCAACGCCCTGCCGTTTTCCCAGCCCCTTGCCTTTATTCGCTATACCATTGACTTAAGAAATCGTGATGATTAGGAAATAGTTCATTTGCTAATGCTACACGCCTATCCTGTGTGTTCATAAAATACTTTATGTATTTCTCTTCATCTGCTGAGAGATTCTTCTTTGCATTTTTATAAGCCCCGCCAGCGTGAAGAATGCTAAACCACTGCATAGAGCTAAACATGGATTGATCGCTAAAAAACATAAAATTCTTAGGATCTGGATAATATTGAGATAACACATACTTTGCATCTATTGGCAAATCCTCTATCTTTTGCCTCCTCACTTCCTTCCAAAATCTCGTATCTTTTCGTGAGCTGAAATGGTAATGAACCCAGACAAAAGTAAATATTTCTATACTCATTTCATAAAAACACCTATTTGTTGACTCTACAATTTCTGAAGTCCAATTAGAATTTGACATATTTAATCTAGCCGTAATATATTCTACTATGCTTGTAGTAAATGTAATTCCTGTGGCTTCTAATGGCTCAATAAACCCTGAACTGAGACCAACCCCACATACGTTTTTTTTGGCTACTTCCTTATGAGTTCCGCATTTCATTTTTATATGCTTCACGGGAGTTTCAAAATCCCTTAATGTCTCGCGCAACTCTAGTTCTGCTTGTTCACCATCTATAAACCTTGAACTGTAAACATAACCATTACCCACTCTGTTATATGTAGGTATAGTCCAACGCCAGCCAGCTTTCATCGTCGTCGCTTTTGTGTAGGGATGACATTCTTTCTTAGCATCATTATATTTTGTTGGCATAGCTACAGCGCTATCACACAACAGCCACTTGCTATAAGGAATAAATTCGCTATCTAATGTTTTCTCGAGAAGAAGGCTTGAAAATCCACTACAGTCAAGATACAAATCTGCGGTATATACCTCTTTACCAGCTATTAGTTTGCTTATTCCCTTTTCGTCTGATTCAACATCACTTATTTTCACATCAACATAAGTAATTTTATCTAATATAACATGCTTGATGGTCTCAATTATATCATATGCCGAAAAGTGAACAGCTCCATAGCTATCCAGATCAATACTAAAATTGACATCTTTATCTGAGGATAATTTAGGAGACCTATTGTTTTTTGCCAGTTTGTATGCTGGATACCAATCAAAATATTCTTGGATAGGTCTGTTGTAGAAGTACTTTCCTACAGAAAGACTTTTGGAAGGAAAATAATTATTTACATTATCATTATCCACAAAGTATGGGTCTTTATTCCAACCACTTAGCTCTACACCGTATTTAAAAGAGGCATTACTGGGCTTCATCCAATGCCTCGGCTCTATTCCACAGCGATATAAGAACTGAGCCGTAAGGGGTTGGGTACCTTCACCGACTCCTATAGGGCCCGATGAAGTATCTTCAATTAAGCATATTTCTGTAGAATTAGTTAAATTCTTTGTCATATAAGCAGCTGTTAACCAGCCGCTCGTCCCACCACCGAAAATGATGATCTTTTTAATTTGTGACCCCATACCCTTTCCCCTGTTTCTTTTACTGAGGAGCTAGCCCTCCAACCCAATCATCGGATTATCATCTAGAAGACTTAAGGAATAGCCTGGATCTAGGATCCGAAACAAGTCCAAAAGCCAATTCATGAGCCTGTGCTGTATAATAATAATAATAATAATAATAATAATAAATCAGTTATAACCAAGAGATTACCCTTGGTTATAACCGATACTGCACATCTGAACAGAAATCTAAGCTCAATGAACACATTTGAGTGGCAATCCAGCTCTAAGAAAAAATAATGAGATAAATCTCCGCTAGACATAAAAATACAAGATCCATAATGTGCAAATTAACCTGATCTTAACATAGTATTAATACTATAACTGACTACGTATGCTATAATTAAGTCCATAAAAGAAAATAGAAGGGATAAGACATGACATCAATAGCTTCGAATCCACACCAGGATCTCATCAACAACTTTCCTGAGTATGCAGCCCAGCACGGGTTAGATTCCTCCATACATGATGTTGCCCCCAATTCCCCTGTTTCTTCTAATACCTCCCAGTCTCTCCCAAGTGTTGGCCTTCCTAAGTTTGATTCCATCAGTATAGCTGATAAGGGATTAGCGAAGATGATGGTTCTTCTTAACCTGGCCAGTCAATCAGGTGGCAAAACCACTCAAAATACCCCTACTCAAAATATGAGTAAAGACGAAGCTTACGCCATGAGCCAAATACGTACGGCATCATTAGCGAATGCCTTTAAACTACCTACCGTATACTAAGCTGAATACACTGCATTACTCCAAAGTCTTGCTATAGCATCACTGAGACACTGCTTAACCTTTCATATTCCTCACTTTTCGAAAAAAATCAGCACAGAAGTTCTATGCGAAAAAAAGGGGGCAAGCCCTCCTTAATATTCTTCTGAAATTGTCAAAATTAGAAAAATTAATTAACTGACCTTACGCGACAGTATAGCCTCTTCTAAGTTTAAGTACCCGCACCCACGAATGTGGGTTATGGAGTGTAGCCCAGTGCAAGTGCGAAGGAGCTTGCGACTGAGACACACAGCTCTGGGTAATTGGAGGTATTAACCTGCACCCTCGAAGAGTGGTGCAGGAATTCGATGAATCAGTTCTATCCTACTATTCGAGATTTATGAAACTCCAGTACCCTTTTCAAGGGTACAATAATCGCTTTTCCAGATACCCAGAGCTGCGTGTCTCGTCGCTAGCTCCTCGCACTTGCACTGGGCTACATTCTTAAAACCCACTTCGTGGGTTGCGCGTAAGGTTAATAATTAAGCCAAGCTACCCATTGGATCCCACGGAAGCAATACTTTAGGCTTTTGCTTAAGGATGTCTCGCACTTTTTTGGGAACATACTTTTTGTCGATGACAATTTCGTAGAGATATTGATCAAACCAGTCATCTGTCATTACACAATAGCCCTTTTCCCCATGCTTATCTCCCCAGGAATTTTCTACCCGCCATTTGGACGCAGAGCGACCTTTAAGATCTACACCTGTCAATACCATGGCATGGGTCATTTGACTTTGTCCATAATCCAGGCGATCAGCCTTATTTTGATTTAGTTTTGTCTCAAAGACCAGCTGGTAGTCGAATAACTCCATATCCATAATCCCCAAGTCCCTGTCGAAATGTTTACCTACATCGCAACCAAACCATACAGCTTCTCCCCCTTTAAGAGATGAGACGGCATAGTTTCTCAAAGAGCTGGTGTCGAGGTTTACATAAGTAACAATTTCTCCTCCTACAACATTACCTAGAAATTGCACGGTATAGAGCTTGTTATAGGGTTTGTCCTTGGTAGGAGCGTTGATCAAGCAGATCTTATCTTCTACCTTGTAGGGTACATGTTTTTTAAGGAAATCCTGTGGGGATAAGCCTGTAAAAGAGCAGTATTTCTTTTTCTTATCACGGAAGTGCCAATCGAATTTCTTGGGAGGTTCTCCTAAAAAAATACGAAGTATTCGGTATACTTCTTCCATCATCTCGTTTTTTTTCTTACGGATCTCGCTCAAGCTCGCATTTTTTTTATTCATTGCCCGGAGTTCACCTGCAAACTCTCGTAATTTTGCATTCAATAGAGCATTTGTTCTTGCGGAATTACTAGAGCTAAAACTCTCCTTCATAACATCCTTAGGTACCACCCCGTATTTTTTGACGAGGTTAACGAACATATGCCACTGCCCTCCGTCGGCAACGGGAGTTCCCAGTAACCACATCACAAGCCTACCTTTAAGGTCTTCGTCCCGTGTACTTATAATATTTTCCAGGAAAAAGTTAGCTTTTTCGAATTTATCCCAAAAAAAGAGATAGGATTGAGAGAACTCAAATTCATCAAGCTTATATTTTTTCATCAGAGGAAGACGCATCACATTAAGTGCAGCAAATATCCAACATCTGCCAGTCGACTTTTGGTTGGTCGCTTTACCTTCCAGCTTGACCTGATGGGAAAACACATGATTTACTCCGTAAAACCTGTCTCTCGACATGGAAACTTTTGTCAAATCCACATGAGTGGCTGCGTTACATGCCAGAAGGTTTTTGGGGCTTTCCTCAAACCTCTTTCCACACCCTTCAATAAACGGATTAGCCAATGATCCAGCTACTGCTTTTTTAGTCATTTCCACTCCTTGCGAATTATGGTATATTCTGTAACGTACATCATTTTTTGAAAAAAGGTAAACCTGTGTTTTTTCGTAGAAAAGCTGAAGAGACCCCCCTTCATATTGCAGTTCTTTTTAACGACTACAAACAACTAATGACTTTGCGTGAAGATGAAGAACTCATGCTAAGCAGGAACTCTCTGGGCTTCACGGCTTTAGAGATCGCCCGACTGCTCGACAAAAGAAAATGCGTGCAAATATTGCAACCCGAGAACCCAAGAAAAATCAAGGTGGCCCTCAAAGGAGAAGCTCTTTTATCTGAATATAGCGAAAGCGAGTTTGAAGAACTCTTCAAAACCCGCTATCTTCCCTTTCAATACTTCAAGGATTACGCCTATCTCAAAGAAATCATCAGGCAATGTCCATGGGCAATAAAATGGAGCTATTTTGGAAGGCAGAACCGCTCTCTGAGTAGGCGCTACCAGAAAGAACTCTCCTCAGGCTACACTCCTGACATGACCATCAAATGGGTCCACGATGAAATTGGCTATGGGGTGTACACCAACGACGAGTTAAACCTTGGTGATTACATCGGAGAGTATACTGGCAACATCAGACCCCTGGACTCTAAAGCACCCAATCATAACCCCTACTGCATGCTATACCCCACCAACTACTGGAGCGGAAACGTTTTGATGGTGGACGCTCTCAAAGGAGCAAACATCTTACGTTTCATCAATCATAGCGACACACCCAACTTAACCCCTGTTTGTCTTGTAGACAGAGGGATATTACACCTCGTTTTCATTGCGGGAGCAAGCATATGCAAGGGCACTCACCTAACCGTAGACTATGGGAAAGACTACTGGCTAAACCGTGAAAAAATTTCTCTTTCACAAGAGGATATCCCTAGATAACCCAACGTTTTTTAGCATCACAATAATTTGTTTTAAACCGCTTATAAAATTTATTTCAAAACGGTCCTAGAAAATGAAGAAATAAAAAAGGACGTCATGTAATGTTGGGATGCTTTACTATTCCAGCATGGTCTTGGAAAACTATATACGATGCTCATGGGCGCGTTTTTCATTAAGTGAGAATACAATAAACGGAGAACATCAAGTGTCATCAGATGAAAAATTAACAGGTACTGTCAAATTCTTTAATACTCAAAAAGGGTATGGCTTTATTACTCCCGACGATGGGAGCAAAGATCTCTTTGTTCATGCCACTTCTATTGTTGGTGGAGACGGGAACCTTGATGAAGGTCAAAAAGTAGAATATGAAAAAGGTGAAGGACGCAAAGGCCCAGAAGCTTCAAATGTTTCCGCCTTGTAAAAGGCTTACGGTTCTCATATAATCTAGTCCATTTATTACGCGAAGATCTCGTTTCTTCGCGTATTTTTTTTGTATACCGAAACAAGTTCCATGATTGGTTTCGGTATACTGGAGATAGGAGGTGTAAAAATACCAATCGGTTCGTATATAAATCTGGAAACATCTGATTGCAGTTTTTCATAACATCAAGTTTATTTATTATGCTAAGATCTTGCTTCTTCTCGTTTTTTTTCACCTGAGGTCCTTTTGAAAATTACTGTCACCATAAACTCTCAAAATTATGAAGTAGATAGACAGAAGCCTATTCCTATCGCTATCCCCCTCCATTTCAATGAAAGCCAGCCCAACCCTCATGGTGTTTCTCCGGCAATCTCCACCCCTAGGGAAGTTCCAGGAATGATCGGCGACACACGCCTTAAAGGGAGTGTGAACTGGGAACAACTCATCCTGACACCCCATAGTAATGGCACCCATACGGAATGTGTCGGGCACATTACCGATGAGAGACTAGCTGTTAACAGCTGTTTTTCCGAATCCTTCATTGCATGTACTGTCATCTCTGTTACCCCCCTTCGTGGCGGGGAATCCGACGATAGCTACCTCCCAGAAAAAGACCCCAAAGACCAGCTCATCACTAAAGCCTCTCTTACTAAGGCATTGGACCATTGCGAAGAAGAATTCTGTGAAGGCTTAGTCATACGAACCCTTCCCAATCCCACGGACAAAAGACATCGATGTTATCTTAAAAACCCTCCTGCTTTTTTCTCCCTTGAAGCCATGGCTTACCTCGTAAAAAAAGGAGTGCGCCACCTACTCGTTGACCTTCCTTCTGTGGACAGAGCCTCTGACGGCGGGCATCTTGCTATCCATCGACTTTTTTGGGGCGTAGCACCAGGGAGTAAAACCTTAGACCAAAAAGTCCGACAAGACAAAACCATCACTGAAATGATTTTTGTTCCCGATAATGTCCCTGATGGACAATATCTCTTGAACATACAAATTCCTTGTTTTATGAGTGATGCAGCTCCCAGCCGTCCATTATTATTTCCCCTTATCCCTAGTAAAAAGGCATAGACTATGCAAAGACATCAAGTTACCGGCCCTTCTTCTATCGAATATGCCGAACAGCTGGATAAAGACGATCCTCTTGCCTCCTTTCGCCAACAATTTTTTATTCCTACGGACAGCCTTTACTTTGCGGGAAATTCATTGGGACTCCAGGCTAAAGGTGCTGCTGACTCTGTCTTTCAAGAACTTCAGGACTGGCAGGCATTAGGAGTCGAGGGGCACTTCAAAGAGAATAGGCCATGGCTACCCTATCACGAGCTCCTCACCGATAAAATGGCTAAAATCGTGGGGGCTAAATCATCAGAAGTCGTTGTAATGAATAGTCTGACCGCAAACCTTCACCTGATGATGGTCTCCTTTTACCGACCCTCCCCGGAATGTTATAAGATACTCGTCAATCCCCATATGTTCCCCTCCGACCAATATGCTTTGCAGTCTCAGCTACGGTATTATGGTTTTGACCCTGAAGATGCCCTGATAACACTTCCTTCTCATAATGGTCTCGTAGAAATTAAAGATCTGGAGGACACTCTAGAGAAAAATGGATCTGAGATAGCTCTCATTTGGATGGAAGGAGTGAACTATTATTCCGGACAAGCTCTCCCTATGAAAAAAATAGCCGAACTCGGACACTCACACGGATGTACCGTAGGCTTTGACCTTGCCCATGCAGCAGGCAATATCCCGCTCAAGCTACATGATGATAACATCGATTTCGCTGTATGGTGTACTTACAAATACCTCAACGGAGGACCCGGTTGTCCAGGAGCTTGCTTTGTTCACGAAAGGCACCATGACCATGAGTTAGAACGTTTTGCTGGATGGTGGGGACACAACAAAGGACGACGCTTTCTCATGGAACCTAACTTTGATCCAATCAATGGAGCCGAAGGATGGCAACTCAGCAACCCCCCTATACTTTCTCTTGCAGCCCTCCTGCCCTCACTGGATCTTTTCGAAGAAAGTGGCATGTCACGACTTAATGAAAAAAGCGAAAAGCTTCATAAATATATGAGGACATTGCTTAAGACTCTCCCCTCTTCTCTATTATCTGTAATCACACCAGAGGAAGAGAGCCAACACGGATGCCAACTGTCCATACGTTTTGAAAAAAACGGTCTTGAATATTACAAAAAACTCAAAGATAGTGGCATAATTGGAGATTGGCGAGAACCTGATGTTTTAAGAATAGCTCCCGTTCCACTCTACAATAGCTTTGTCGACCTATTTCATTTTTTCCATAAACTCAAAGAAGTCACCTCATGAAAACGAAAACATCTATTATAGTAGGAGCTGGTCTGGCAGGTTCACTACTCTCTATTTTCCTCGCCAAACATGGATATCATGTGGATCTGTATGAACGCCGCCCAGATTTACGTACGGAATCCAGCTATTCTGGCCGCTCCATTAATATGGCCCTTTCCAAAAGAGGTGTCACTGCTCTTGAAAAGCTTGGGTTAGACCAAAAGATACTCGGACAAGCCATTTCTATGAAAGGACGTATGATCCATGGTAATGGAGGAAGACTAAGCTTTGCTCCCTATGGAAAAAACGAAGAAGAAGTCATCTACAGCATTTCTCGAGAAGACTTAAATGCAGCTATCCTCAATGCTACAGAAAATTTTCCGGAAATACGCTTGCATTTCGAAAAGCAGTGTCTCGGAATGAAGCTTTCATCAGAAGAATTAACTTTTCTCGATAAGAAAACTGACGTTGAATTTACCCTCGATGCCAGCCGAGTTTTCGATACGGAAGGGTCCACTTCTGCGGTGCGTACATCATGGATAGGGAGACCTCGCTTTAACTTTTCCCAGAACTACCTCGAACACTCCTACAAAGAGCTAACCATCCCCCCTGGAAAAGAGGGTAAACACCAGATGGAAAAGCATGCGCTACATATATGGCCAATGGCTTCCTATATGCTGATTGCTCTTCCAAATCTGGATGGCTCTTTCACCTGCACGCTTTTTTTGCCCCTTCAAGGAGATTTGAGTTTCGAAAACTTAAAAACTCCCGAAGACGTGACAAGCTTCTTCCAGGATAAATTCCCCGATGCCTATGCTTTGATGCCTTCGCTAAATGAAGATTTTTCCCAGAACCCCACAGGCTCTCTCGTAACAGTAAAGTGCTCCCCCTGGAACTTCAAAGACCAAGTTCTTCTCTTAGGGGATGCCGCCCACGCCATGGTTCCTTTCTATGGACAAGGGATGAACTGCTCCTTCGAAGACTGCACCGTCCTAAACGACTGTATCGAAAAGTACGATCACGATTGGGAGAGGATTTTCCAGGAGTACCAAAAGCTCCGCAAAGAAAATACCGACGCCATAGCTGACCTTGCCATCGACAACTTCATCGAAATGAGAGACCTGGTGGCCGACCCCAAGTTTTTGCTAAAGAAAGAACTCGAACACAAGCTGGAAGACAAATACCCTGGGGATTTCATCTCAAAATATTCCATGGTAACTTTCACAGACATCCCCTATGCCGAAGCCATGAGAAAAGGGCGTATTCAGGATTCTGTTTTGGAACAAATATGTCATGACGTCAATGATTTAGGAGGTCTCGACTTGAGTTCCGTCAAAAGGGAAATCGACAGAGCACTCAATGCAGAAAGACGTCAAGCTATGGTTAGAGCTTAACGAAAGAACAAGTAAATGCAAACCCGGTAAAAGTCCTGGGGTGGCACCGATCACCTTAATAACCCCGCAACCTCCCTTCTAGAGTTTCCGGTGAATTCCAGTACCCTTTTCGAGGGTACAAATTGTTTTTCTTACTAAACCAGAGCTGCGTGTCTCGTCGCAAGCTCCTCGCGCTTGCACAGGGCTACATTCCAACACCCACATTCGTGGGTGAATTAAAAGGGACAAATATTAACGGGGAATTTAAAAGAGCAGGCTATAGGATTTTAGCCTCATCTGTGCCTCCCCATAGCAGCTCCCGTTTTTAGCTTCCAACTAAAATATTAAAATATTTACTTGTCTTATTTTCTTGTTGCTCCAATAATCAGAAATTTACAGAATGAATTCTCATGACATTCTTTTTACCACCTGTGACGCCCCCCCTTATTTTTTTCTAACATTTTAGCTCCTAGGAGATAGAGTCATGGTAACAGTTACTAAGAAATCCGTGAAAAGTAAAAAGCTAAGTACCCAAATTCTAAATTCATCCAAGCAGGTGGCAAAGCACCTAAACGACATTAAGATAGGGGATCATCAAATTGGTGATGTCCTTAAAAGTACGTTGAAACTTTCACACTTTGATGTCGCCAATATTTTAAAGGGTATTGGAAAAACTGAAAGTCAGATAGCTGCCGTACTAAAAAAAACTTACAAGATCTCTGCATCTCTAACAGCAAAGACTTTAAATGATCTTGGTACCCCTGTCGAAACTATTACCCAGTCATTGAAAACCGTATACAAACAGAATGCTAAACAAGTGGCTTCTATTCTCAATAAAATCAATACCACCGTCCCTGAAATTGGCAATGTAATGAAGAGTGTTTTCAAAAAATCAGCAAAGGACACGGCCGTTATTTTAAAAGGAATTGGAAAATCTGAAGGCCACATCGCCATGGTCTTACAAAAGACATTTAAACAATCTGCAACTCAGGCTGCTAAATCCTTAAAAGATATTGGATCTTCAGTAGACAGCATAGGCACTGTTCTTAAGAAGGTATATAAGCAAAATGGCAAGCAAGCTGCCAGCATTTTCAAGACCCTTACAAAAGATTCAAAAGCCGTAGCAAAAGCTCTGAAAAAAACTTTTAATATGAACCTTAAAGACCTTACAGATACTATTCAAAGACATTTCAAGCTTAGTAAAAAGAATCTTCATTCTACATTAAAAGATGCTGGATTCCCTATCAAAGAAGTGAAAAACGTCGTAGAAACTGTCGCTTCAGGCATCAAAAATTTCTTCCACCTCTAATTGAGGAAGTGGAAAAATGGTCTCTCCTAATCATATTTAGGAGAGACCTTTCTCTCAATTTTTCTAAAATAAATTTTTAAGTGAACAGTACAATTTGAATGTGCAAAAAAATAACTACGTCCTGTAATGTCTATTTTTTTTCAAAAAAAACCATTTTACATGCAGGAGACTTCGCGGCAACAACATACACAATCCCAGCTCACAAGCAACTTGAAGCTATTTCAAAGCATTTTGACATTCACAAGACTCCAGATAAACTCCCCTTAGAAGAAAAATGTAGCCGAGTAGCTACTCAATCTATAGAAATCGAAGAAAAAGTTCCCGCAGAGCTTCGGGCGACTGCAACTACACTCAACAAAGACGTGAACAACTCTTTTCTGCTTAGCGAAAAAGCCACTGCTCTCTTTGCTTTTACTACTGCCTGCGCTACTTTTGCAACTTATTATATTATGGAAACCGCTGGAATCCCCCTTCCTGCAAACACCATCCCACTGCTTAGTGCCGCAACCGCCGCGGGAATTGCTTCTTGCAAACGCAAGCTCTTCACAGGGACTACCAGAGAATTAAACATCGACAGTAATGGTCAGCTCACAGGTGTCAACGCGAATAAATTTACCCCTCTGGATCAAGTATCTTTTAATTTCGACACATACAAAGCCATACAACCGAACTTTAAGATCTATGTACAAACCGGTTTGGGGACCCATAGCCCCTCAGAGGGTCAGTTTCAAGATGCTACATATAGCACTCAGCAGTCCCAACACCTTAGCGAATCTTTTTTAGCTATGACATGGGCCTTGACTGAATGCCGCAATTCCATTCTCGATATAGGTTATCAGAATGCTAACAAAGGCATTGCCCTAACAAAAGCACAGCTAAATGTAGCTATTGATCAACTCCTCGAAAACTCTGTCGAAGTAGGAGGCTTCCTCAATCCTAATACGGGCATTGGAGGCTACACCCTATTCTCAGATAGCTAAAAGTGGTGATCAGCAACTATTTACCTTTAACTTACCTGTTCCCTCAAGCTTTCCACACGATCTCAATTCCGCGATAATGTTTCACGAAATCCTTCATAGCTGGGGATTTAGCCATAACATCGGCAATGATCCAAACCAGTATGCCGACCGTGGTAAAGCCATACTCGCATTGGAAGATGCTATGAGAGGTGTTGTAAAGCGTACTGTTACACAAAGATGCGGCTCCACCCCCCTCAGCGATTGTGCTGTGTTCGGAAATTATGCTGTGGGAAAAAATCCAGAAAACAGGCCAACAGCTCTGCCACTTCCGTCTGAGTGCGCAGGAAATCCAAATCCCCCAACACCTACACCTACAACAAAGCCTCCTGTGACAAATGCCCCAAGCCCCACTCCCACAACTAAAGCTCCCTTGCCAATAACTGAAATGCCAAGACCCGTTGTTTGTGAACAACGTTATAGCTCTGGTGAACATATAGCTATTTATACAGGGGTTTATCTTGGCGGATTAGCTACTGCTGGTCTTGGATATGCCATTTGGGAATGTGTAAGTCAGAAATCTAGCGAGGCTCCAATTGAAGTGCTGACTCCCACCGGGTCTTATCATAACGTGTAGTACTTAAGGGGCAAAATCAAGACTTTTGTAAAAGTCATCGAATCCTTTTACACCTCTAATTTAAGGCGTGGAAAAACGGTCTCTCCTAATATTATTTAACGCTTTTTCAACACAAGCATTTCATAAACAGGAGAGACCTTTTTTCTCAATTTTGATAAAATACAAATTTTAAGTGCACAGTGCACTTTGAGCGTGAAAAAAAATAAGTACGTACTGTAATGTCTAAATTTTTTTTCAACAAAACCGTTTACAGACAGGAGAGACCGTGGCAAGTACATATACTATCCCTTCACACAAGCAAATAGAAGTCATTCCCCATCCTTTAAACAATCACAAAACCCCTAACAAATGCCCTTTAGAAGAAAAATGTAGCCGTGTAGCAACTCAATCTATAGAAATTGAAGAAAAAGCCCCAGCAAAGTTCTCTGCGAGTGAAATCACACTCAACCTAGACCAGAGCCCCTCTTTTCAGATCAGTGAAAAAGCCACTGCTGTCATTGCTGCAGCTACAGCTTGCGCTACTTTCGTGACCTATTATATTATGGAAATTGCTGGGATCCCTGTTCCTGTAAATGCCATCCCACTCTTAAGCGCCGCAACCGCTGCGGGAATAGCTTCTTGCCAACGAAAGCTCTTTACTGGGACTACCAGAGAACTAAACATCGGTAGCAACGGCCAGCTTACAGGTATCAATGCCGATAAGTTTACCCTTCTCGATCAAGTGTCTTTTAATTTCGACACATACAAGGCCATACAGCCGAACTTTAAAGTCTATGTACAAACAGGCTTAGGTACACGCAGCCCATCTGAGGGTCAGTTTCAAGATGCCACATTTAACACCCAACAGTCCCAACACCTTAGCGAGTCCTATTTAGCTATGACATGGGTTTTGACAGAATGCCGCAACTCAATCCTCGATATAGGATATCGGAATGCCAACAAAGGCATTGCCATGACCAGAGCACAGCTTGATGTAGCTATTGATAAACTCCTCGAAAGCTCTGTCGCTGTTGGTGGATTCCGTAACCCTAATACTGGCATTGGAGGCTACACCTATTCTCAGATAGCTCGAAGTGGCGAGCACGACCTATTTACCTTTAACTTACCTGTTCCCTCCAGCTTCCCCCACGATCTTAATTCCGCGATTATGTTTCACGAGTTGCTTCACAGTTTGGGATTTAGCCATAACATCGGTAATGATCCAAACCAGTATGCCGACCGTGGTAAAGCCATACTCGCATTGGAAGATGCTATGAGAGGTGTTGTAAGACGTACTGTTACACAAAGATGCGGATCCACTCCCCTCAGGGATTGTGCTGTGTTTGGGGATTATGCAGTGGGACAAAATCCAGGAAGCAGACCAACAACTCTGCCACTTCCGTCTGAGTGTGCGGGGAATCCTAATCCACCAGCGCCAACACCCACACCTACAACAAAGGCTCCAACGCCTGCACCTACACCCATACCTACCACAAAGGCTCCAACACCAACGCCTACTCAAAGTCCAACACCCATACCTACTACAAAGGCTCCAACGCCTGCGCCGACACCTACACAGGGTCCAACACCTATACCCACACAGGCTCCGACACCCGGACCTACAACGAAGCCCCCTGTAACAAATTCTCCATGTCCTACCCCTACAACAGAGACTCCTTTGCCGATAACTGAAATGCCAAGAACTGCTGATGGTGAACATAGCTATCAATCTGGTGAACATATAGCTATCTATGCAGGGGTTTTTCTTGGTGGAGTAGCTACTGCTGGTCTTGGATATGCCGTTTGGAAATGTACAAGCCAAAAAGCTAGCGCGGTTCCAGTAGAACCGAGTACACCAACTGGGGCGTATCATAACGTGTAATTCTTAGGGGGCAGAAATGCCCCTTATTTACTCTATGAATTATCTATATAGACTTTTGCGGGAGACCTTTTAGTGAAAGCTCTATTGACCAACGATTTTGCCACACTTGCTGCATTCCCAAGTAACTTTGATGCTGCAGTTTCAGTCTTCCCTTGAGTCTGAATGAAAAATCTAGCATGTAAGGCATCAACTAACTTGTCCAATCCGAGATCATCAACAATCCCTTCCACAATTTCATTTGTCAATTTGGCGTTTTCTAAATTTGTCCCATTAAAATCAAGCTTAACTCGACTACTAACATCTTTCTCCAAAGATCCTCTCATTCCTTCCTTCATATCTGATACAGCCTGCCCTCCTCTTTTCCCTAATATTTCCAGATCTCCTTTCTAGTATCTGGGTTCGCTGCAATAAATCCCCCTCCAATAGTATTTTTCGTTCTCCGAGAATCCAATAACAAATCCTCCTTGTCTTGATCAGAAAATCGCAGATTCCCCACAGGTTGATTGATATACTCCCCTGATTGCGGCTTCAATTTCTCTACCATATTATTTTTAATTTGCTTAGCAATATCCGCCCTACTGGCTCCCCCACTTTGAGGTATCCCTGAATTACCTATAGGCCTAATCACACAAGTCTCCTTATTTGACATCAAATAAATGCTTTGTGGATATTATCGACAACTTTGGTCTTCTACTTGAGTTTTACATGAGCGTTATACCGAAACTATGATCAGGGAGAACAAAAAGTAAGAACCAATTCTCTATAAAAAGAGGGGGGCTAAATAACTCCGGTCTTTTACCGTTTCATGGAGTGTATTCTTGATTCCCCGCGCTAAAGGACAGGGCTAAAAAGGAAATGGGCCACTTACGTGACCATCAATTTACATAAACGTAGGCGTTCGAAGCTATTAGCTTACTCTTGATCTCAAAAAAGCTAATTGATCAGGGACTTTTAAGCCCTCAGTTCATACGGAGAAAAGTATTGAGAAATGTCGGACATAGAAGCTTCTAGTTTAAATTCCAGAGTCTTCAGAATACTTAATTCCAGTCGGTTGAAATCTTTAATAGATACTCCAGTCAATAGACTAAAATCTCTATTTATATAATGATCATCATCCAGATATTTTTGAGCAAGGCATAGAGACCCAACGTAATAATAAGGGATATGCGTTGGGTTAATATCTTCTGCAATGCTACCAATAAACCGGTCAAAATAACAGAGGGCAAGAGAATAACATACTCTCTCGAGGTCTAATTTTTCAAAAACACGCTGCACTAATACGTCTACCTGTTCTTGTAATTCGAGAAGCAGTCGTTTTTTACTGTCCTCAACCATATGAGTTTGCAATCTAACACTTTGCTCTACATAGGAGTAAACGTGATTAGCTGTGTTTACAGCTTCGGATATTTCAACAAATCTTTCATTTGGTAGATCCCCCCTAAGGGAGGTAGACTGAAAGCCAAATGAGGCTAAACATATACTCGACATATTTTTAGGTCTTTTCATTAATTAACAAAAAAATGTAGACAGTACATTTTTCAATGATAATTATCAAACATACAAATAGCCTCTACTTTTTCAATTACTTTCTATAAGCATTTCTTTTATAACAGGTATCGTCAACCGGCAAAGCCGGGCTATTCAGCTTCATTGGAACAATGGAACTGACTGACATCGAGATGAACGCAGTTCGTCGAGTGCAGAGAAAAGAGTTGGCCGTAAAAAAAATCCTCAAAGCCTCAGACACTATCCTGGTGTCCAGAGGGCTGGCCCTTTGGTGGGGTTTGGGGCAAAGCCCCATAGACTATTAAGCTCACACACACACCCAAAAAAAACTATAAAGCTCCTAGACCTTGGGATTGCCGCTGGATTGACTCAAGATGCTTACCTTTAAGGTTCAACCACTCTAATGCTGTTCCTGATAGTAAACGCTCTTTTGTTTCTTTCGAGAGTTGATCTAAGGATTCGATCATTTTCCCGGGGTGGTCTTCTCCTAGAGGGAAAGGGTAGTCACTACCCAGAGCGACACGGTTTTCGCCGTAGAGCTCTATTAGGTAGTTCAACATTGCAGGGTCATGCACTAATGAGTCTACATAGATTCTTTTGAGGTATTCGCGTGGGTTGACGTTGTTATCCACGGCACATAAATCGGGGCGTACCTTAAAGCCATGCTCAATGCGGCCAATGGTCCCGGAGAAGGCCCCTCCACCATGGGCAAAGGCAATCCTCAGTTTGGGGAGACGTTCCAGGACTCCGCCAAATATTAGCGAGCAGATAGCCCTTGACTGCTCCGCAGGCATCCCTACCAACCACGGCAACCAATATTTGGGCATATCCTCTTTCCCTACCATATCCCATGGGTGAACAAATACCGCAGCTCCCAGACGCTCTGCTGCTTCAAAGATGGGAAAGAGTGCCGCTTCATCCAGATTCCAGTCGTTAACGTGAGAACCTATTTCTACTCCTGCGAGTCCCAATTCATTTACGCAGCGCTCCAATTCTTTTACTGCCAGATCCGGTGCTTGCATGGGAATCGTTCCAAGCCCTACAAAGCGTGAAGGGTTAGCCTCTACAACACTTGCCATGTGGTCATTAAGAAATCTCGAAATCTCCAGAGCATCGTGAGCTTTTGCCCAGTAGCTGAAGAGAACAGGTATCGTCGACAAAACCTGCACATCAACGCTTGTTCTATCACAGTCTTCTATACGAGTGGCAGGATCCCAGCAGTTGCAGGATATCTCGCGGAAGAATTTGTCATCAACCATCATCCTGGCACACCTGGGTTTATGATGATCCAGGTATATGAATCCCCCATAGCCAAATTTGTCTGCCCATCGCGGTAATTCCTCTGGGAGAATATGTGTGTGGATATCGATTTTCATCGTGCTGGTACCTGCATTTCCCAATCGCATTTCTTGCACTTTTGATTCTCTTTTTTTGCATAGAAACGATCAAATACGGGAGGTAGCTGTTTCACAATATTCGTCACCTGCAGTTCTTCCTCGTACAAGACTGTTGTGCATTCTTCGCAAAACCATTTAAAACCATCTAACTTGCCGGAGGGCCTTTTACGCTCTAGTACCAATCCTACGCTGTTTGTGGGTCTTTGTGGGGAATGAGGGATGTTTGGTGGAAGAAGAAATATTTCCCCTTCTTTGATGGGGATGGGAATAATCTTTCCCTCTTGAACAGTTTTGAGCACGATATCTCCTTCAATCTGATAGAAGAATTCCTCCATCACATTGACGTGATAATCTTTGCGAAGATTCGGTCCTCCTACAACCATGATAAAAGATTGGCTGTCTTCATAAACACATTTGTTACCTACTGGCGGTTTCAGTAAATCCCTATTCTCTTCTACCCATTCTTTCAAATTAATCGGAGCGGTAATTGCCATTATTTCCTCCTCAAGAAATTGATGCCACAACTTTCAGTTCTATAGCTATTGGTGTAGGCAAACAGTTGATTTCCAAAGTCGTCCTACAAGGCCTAGTATTTTTGAAGTAATCCCCATATATTTGATTGAAGGTCGCAAAATCATCCTTCATATTTGTTAAGTACACTGTCACATCGACGATGTCTCCCCAGCTTGCTCCGGCATCTTCAACGATGTAGCGCACGTTAGTGAAGACCGAATGACACTGAGCTTCTATGTCATAAGACTCAATTTGCCCATTTTGGTCGAGTGTCACACCCGGGATTTCTTTTTCCCCACGCTTGCGTGGTCCCACTCCTGATAAAAACAAGAGATTTCCCACACGACGAGCATGGGGATAAAGACCCACAGGCTCAGGAGCTTGACTTGATATCACTAGATCATCCTGACTCACAATTTTTCCCTTTCTATTTACATAGTCACACAAACATTTTTCGGTTCTGTAAAGAAGCGCAATACCTCTACTCCCCCTTCTCTGCCAACGCCTGAATGTTTCATCCCACCAAAGGGAGTGCGTAGATCCCGGAGCATCCAGCTGTTGATCCAAACGATTCCTGTTTTCATGGCTGCTGCAAGGCGGTGTGCTCTGGAAAGATCTTTTGTCCAAATCATAGAAGCTAGTCCATAATCTGTGCTATTTGCGTAAGTGACCACTTCGTCTTCTTGATCAAAAGGCATTATGCTAACGACTGGACCAAAAATTTCTTCGCGATTTGTGAGGGAATCGTAATCCAATCCTTCAATAACGGTAGGGAATACAAAACTCCCTTCTCGACATCGGCCATTAATGATGGCTTCAACACCCCCACAGAGGATCACTCCCCCTTCTCTTTTGGCACGCTCTACGCAATCGAGGATTTTTCTCTTATGCTGTGAGGAAATAACTGCCCCTTGCAGCACCCCCTCTTGCAAGGGATCCCCAACTAAAAGCCCTTTTGCCGATGACACTAGGTCATCGCGAAACTTCGTATACAAAGATCTCTCTACAAAAATTCTCGAGCCACAAAGACAAATCTGCCCTTGGTTCGCAAATGATGATTGCAAGACTCCTTCGAGGGCTTTTTTGTATTCACAATCAGAAAAAATTATACTCGCATTTTTGCCACCCAACTCTAATGAAAGCTTTTTAAACATGGGAGCAGAAGTCCTGGCTATCTCCGCACCAGTAGCTGTACCTCCTGTAAATGAAACTGCCCGTATTCCTGGGTGGGCAGCAATCGCTGCACCCGCTTTACGACCAACCCCGTGTACAATATTTAAAACTCCGGGAGGTAGCCCTGCTTCGTTACAAATTTGGGAAAACAAAAACGCCGTCATAGGAGTAAGCTCTGAGGGCTTAGCCACCACACAATTCCCTGAAGCTATTGCCGGAGCCACTTTCCAGCTAAAGAGGTAAAGAGGAAGATTCCAGGGGGATATACATCCAACGACTCCCACAGGTTCTCTCAAGGTATAATTTATTGCCTGACGGCCCATTGAATGTGACTCGCTATGAAAGTGTGTCATAGCAGTTGCAAAGAAGCGAAAGTTTTCTGCAGCTCTTGGTATATCCACACTGCGCGCAAGTGTTAACGGCTTTCCGTTATCCACAGATTCTGCATAAGCCAAATCTTCTAACTTATCACTAATCCCTGAAGCAATCTTTAGGAGAACACCCTCTCTATCAGCAAGACTACTTTGCGACCAAGAAGGGAATGCCTTTTCAGCAGCTTCTACAGCTCTCTGAACATCCCTCTCATCAGAATCGGGCAACAGTGAATAGGCTTGCCCCGTTGCTGGATTAAAGTTATCTAAATATTCTCCTGAAATGGGTGGGACAAACTCTCCCCCAATGAAATTTTCTATTTTCTTTATAGGCAAGCGGTGCGCCCTCCATCCACAGGCAAATTAATCCCCGTAACAAATGCCGCTGCTGGTGAAGCGAGGAAAGATACTGCGAAAGCTACTTCTTCTGGCGCTGCAAAGCGACCCATCGGAACTAATCGCAAGGACTCCTTTTTCACTTGTTCCAGAGTCTTTCCGCCTTTTTCTGCTTTTGCCCCGAGTATACTATCCAAACGATCGGTCGCAGTAAATCCAGGTAAGACGTTATTAACCGTTATGCCGTATGGTCCCAACTCACCGGCAAGAGTCTTTGACCAGTTCGCTACTGCCCCCCTGATAGAATTGGAAACACCCAAGCCAGGGATCGGCTGTTTTACTGAAGTAGAAATGATGTTTATAATTCTGCCATATCCATTGTCTTTCATCCCTGGGAGAAGAGCTTGCAAAAGAATTTGGCTTGAAAGTAGGTGCTGGGTAAGTGCATTTTGAAATTCTTCCAGGCTAGCTACAGCAATGTCGCCTCCTGGAGGCCCTCCAGAATTGTTCACCAAAATATGAATAGCTTCCTGGCCAGACAAAAACTCATCAAGTTTATCTTTGAATTGTTCCGGTTCTGAAAAGTCTGCTGAAAAAAAATTATGTTCCTGCTCCCCTTCACAATGCAGCTCCGAGATCACTTCCTGCAATGCATCCTTATTGCGTGCCACTAGTGTAACTGAGGCCCCTAACCTTGCAAACTCCTCCGCTACGGCTCTCCCAATCCCTTTACTGCTACCGCAAACAAGAGCTCGTTTATCTTTTAAATTGTAATGATTCACTGCTACACCTGTCCTTTTGCATAAAAATCGAAACTTTAAAGGCGTAAAGAAAAAAATGCAAGTTCCCCACTCTCTACCTTCAGCTCTTCACCTCAAAAGAAATAGACTAAGAATTCCTAAGGGGCGATCCTAACAATTTGCAAAGATCAAGCAAAGAAATATACCGTCGCCGTCCAACCAAACGCCGCTAAAATTGCCGCTACACTAGCCTGAGGTATCTGCGTTTTTACGTGATCCATAAGATCACATCCTGTGCACATCGAGCTAAGAACTGTCGTATCAGATATCGGTGAGCACTGATCCCCAAAAACGCTGCCGTCCATCACTGCCGCAAAACAAATAGTCATATAAAATTCAGGATGAGCTACCCCTTGACTACTAGCAATTGCCCACGCTAGAGGCATGGCCAAAGGAAAGGTTATCGCATATGTCCCCCAACTAGTTCCTGTAGAAAAGGCGATAATCATCGTCAATATTTGCAGGAGAACTGGCAGTCCCCAATAGGGAATACTATCTTTTAGAAGCTCTACAAGATACAAGCCCCCACCCGTATCCTTACTAATTTCTCCAATGATAATCGCTAACAAAAGAATCACAGAACCAACGACCACACCCTTTAAGCCGTCAGCGATACCCTCCATTGCATCATGGATAGACATCCCTTTAAAAAGAGCCATCCCCAGAGCCAATAGCAAAGCCCCTCCAAAAGCCCAACGCACATTGGGTGTTCCTGTCGCGATAAAGGTACCAATTGCTGTAAAAATCAAAAGGCCGAGAGGCAGAAAAAACTCCCAAACACTGGGTTTATAGCCTTTGGGGATTTTCGTTTCTTGTAGCTCTTTGGCAGAAAGAGGGCTGGACCCTGGAGCGTCCAACTGCCCGGTGGTACGAGCTCTGATAATAGCCTCTCTGAGCTGCTTCCCGAAGACTGGAATTTTTTCTATACTGAAAAGGAAAGTTCCTAAAACCGCAAATATTGCATAGTAGCAAAAAGGAACACTCTTAAAAAAGAAGGCTATTCTGTCCGATTCTGTTGCAAGCCAGGGCACCCCTGCCACAAAGATAAATGCCTGGACGTATCCCGGCCAAGCATTAAATGCTATCTGTGAGGCAATCGGTGAGGCTGTCGAATCCACAACGTAGGCCAGCTCTTCGTGGCTGACGTTGTTCTCATCGGCAATAGGTTTAACTGTAGTCCCTACAAGAACCGTACTGACAGTCCCTCCTTGAAAAAAGATAACTCCCAGAAACCATGCCACAAGCTTTGCACTTCTAGGTCCTCGAACGAAGTGCTTGGTCATAAGGTCTGCAAAGGCTTTTGCCGCACCTGTCCTGGACCAAATACCCATTAATCCACCCAATAGCCAGAGATAGAGTACAATAATACCTGCTGCACTTTTTTGGCTTAGCTCAACAACGAGAACATCTTCGGTAATGTCATATTTGCCTAATAACAGAGCTCCAATAATGATCCCCCCAAAAAGGGAAGTTATAGGTTCTTTATTTATCCAGCATAGTCCGAGGGCTACTAAAGCGGGTAATAGGGACCAGTATTGCCAATGCCTTTGAACTTTCATAAGGTAGTACGATGTCTTCCCCCCTTCCTCTTCGATCACGTATTCCTCTAAAGCAGATGGAGCTCCGCCGTTCAGAGAAGCTAAAGTGGTGGGATGGAGTGCTGAATTTGCGTAGGGAACGAGGCTATTCTTAGACACGAATAGAGGTTTTTCTTCGAATAAATAATAGAGTTTACCATCCTCATCGAGCTGCATATCCAGCGTAATCTTTTCTGATGTCCATGTGGGCGAAACATATTTCCCCACATAAAGTGCAGTAAATGCACATACTAAAAATAACAATAATGCTGGTTTCTTAAATACACTCAACATAATGACGTTTCCCTCTTCGTTCTATTAAGACAAAGATGGCACAGGTTGAAGTAAATTAAAAGTATTTTTATGGATATCAACAGCGAGTTTATGCTCTAATAAGCAAATCGCAATTTGGTAATACTCAATGCGATTGAATCCTTTGTCCTATTGATCTAAAATCATGTTAGCGGGAATCTGAGCTCCTAAAATAAAGGCGAAAGGCTCCGCAATTTTTTTCAAAAGAAAGTGACTCTCAAAAAACCAATCAAATCGGTCAAGATATCTGATAACGGTTCGTGGAAAAATCGTCTTTCTCAAGTAATCCCTTGAGTCATGATTCTTCCCGGCAATAGTATTGTTAAATTCATTAGCAAAATTCGTACATGTCCCTTTCACCGAACTTTTATATATTTTACTAATTTCTCTAATTTCTTTACGACTTAAACCGCCTCCTTTTGGAACAGCTGTCCAATCCCTGTAAGGAGCATTGATCATCGAGCTTAGGCGCTGAATGTATTTTACTGATTTTTTGTAGTCTGTTTTTTTGATGACGGACACTACAACACTCTTTTTACTCTCAGAGTCATATATGCCAGGATCAGGTGACTTCATCCCTTTTATAATAAAAAAACCTACACTACTTACTTCCATTGATTTTTTAAATTGCCCTTTATCGTCATAAATAGGCCTTGCAAGCTCCACCCAGGAATGCCCAAAGCTACTTTCCATTTTCACAATGTTCATAGCAAGTGAAGCCGCATATTGCGCCCCATGCTGATCTGAATAATCAGGCAACCTTGAGACTACACGAATCTCGTAATGAGGCTTTTCACTTTTTTCGGCATATGATGCCTGTAAAAAACTAAGCGCACTTAATTCTGTGCTCGAATCAACATTTCCGATAGAACACCTCTATGCAAGAACATAAGATAAGGGAATTCTTTGTAAGTTATAATCGGTAATTAATGCAACCGTGGGATTATGCTACATTACAAGGCAGCTGCACACGAATAAGAAAAGAGAAAGGCGAAACAGCCTTTTTCAGATAGGAATTCTTTTCAAAAATCCTGTCGAATTTATCCAAAAATCGAATGAATTTCTGAGGGAAGAGGCTTCTGCGAAACACCCCCCGTGGATCATGGTCAAGGCCCAAAACCTGATTTTTCAATTCAGTAGTAAAATTCATACAAGTTCCTTTGATCATGCTTTTGTACACACGTGTTATTTTCTTGACATCAGAACACGTTAAATCACTCCCTTCAGGAATAGCCGTCCATTTATGATTAGACTCATTCGCCATCTTATTGACATAGTTGACGTATTTCACAGATGTTTCGTAAGCCTTTTCGGTGATGGCATACTTCTCCACCTTCTTATTGGGGGCTGGAGCATATATTGCCGGATCAGGAGACTTCGTGCCATTTGAAAGAAAATATCCCACCGTTATAATTTCCTTTTGCCCAGTAAAATCTCCATCTTCACTATAGATTGGTTTTGCTATTTCTATCCATGAATGACCGTGACCTTTTCTCATAAAAGCCATGACATGAGAAAAAAAAGAACTTAAAAATCTCATTCCTTTCTCATTAGCATAGGATGGAAGCCTCGTGACAACACGGAATTCATAGGTTTCGTCATCAGATTTTTCCAAATGAGAAGCTTTTAGCTGGCCCTTCCAATTCTTGACTCGACACTCTTCAATCCCCTGAATAAGGAACCTCTTATTTGATAAGTACCCGGTTTTAAATAATGGCAATTTATCTACTGGAATATAAGAGTAATTGTGCTTGTGAAGCTCTTTACGCAGTTGGCCAATCTCCTCCAGACACGCAGAGTCAAGTTCCGATTTATTTGACAATTCAAATAAATCGCTTAAACGCTGAAGGCTGACGTAATCCGGGTGACTACTGCCTATCCGACTAAGAATCAATTTTATTTTACTACGACAATTCAGGAAATCCTGGCCGTTTTCATTACAACGGATATAAGCCCGTTTTTTATCGAATACAATCGCAGTTTTCGTATCCCGCACATTTGCTTTTGGAATCACTCTTTGCAAATGATTCTTTCGGAGAAAGCACAGCAATCCCTTTTTACCATCAGAATCAACTTCTAGAAGCCTAGATATCTCTACACCTAAAGCAGTCTGGACTTTATGGGCATAAAATAAGTCATCAAGTCTTGTTAAGACCCCTTGATGACTATTAATAAATATTTTTGCATCAGTAAAGGATTCTTTGAGATCTACAACATCGGCATCCTTAAGACGCTGGTATACGAGCTCAGCAAGTTTGAGATCCTGTTTTTTTGCTTCTTTTGGACAGATATAGCGGATACAACGGGAAAAAAAGTTTGCCTTCCCCAAAGCAGCGATCCTTTCACTTCCTTGTAAAAGGCTGTAATCAGGGCGCTCAATACTAGATTTTAAGTAATCAACAATAAACATATACAAAACAACTAAGTCGTCATTTATTTAAAATAAAAACAGGAACCTATTGTACTCTAGTATTACAATTAATGTAAATTAATAATATGTATAAACATCTATGCACCAAGGCCTACAAATAAAAATTTGACCAAATATTCCATTACTTTTACGATAGAAAAAGGTAAGCAGTTCAAATTCACTAGGATATTATGGATAAATTCTGGAAAGAAATAGCAGAGGGGGACATCCGATTCAGGGATAATCTTCAATTCGAGTTAAAGTCAGATTTTACCCCAGTTCCGAACTTATCAAACAATGCTCATACTCAAGAATTCTACCTATTTATCCCCAATGTTCTGCAAGTCAACTCCAACACCTATTCAAAAAAACAGTTCTATAGGGACCAAACGAATCTCATTCGCTATAAGACCCCAGAATTTACCTTTGAAGAACTCTTGGATCCAGAGAACCCATTATCTCCTTTAGCACGTATCTATGAACTCATTACGAAACCCCATTCCATGGAAAACGTTGAAATCATCCAAGACGAAGTAAAGCTCTTGGGAAATATCGTTCGCAGCGCTCTTAGAAAATCCGTAAATGAACTTATCGATAAGCTGAATAACCCTTCTGTAAATAATGAAGAGTGGAGCCATGAAATCTCGGCATACCAGAAGGACGTCTATCGCTTTTTCGAAATGTTTCAACCTCTACAAGAAAACTTTTCTCAAACTTGGACACATCCTCTACTATTGAAGCATTTCCACTATGTTAATGACTTCATCAGCGATTCCATTGACTATTATACCACAGGACTCCTCGATGAACTACGCACTTCAGAACACGAAGACCTAAAGTCTGCTGATGCAAATCTATGTTCTATCCTTATCCAAGAAAGAGAGAGAAGAGAGAAAAAGTCCCTGGAGCCAAAGGGAAACGTTGAAGACACGATGGAAAACGAATACATACTCTATCGCAAAGGACTCTTGAACCAGTTTGTACTCGATGCCCTCTTACTAACAGTGAAAAGAAAAGCCAACTTACAAAAATATGCACATTTTATCGGCTCTTTCGCCGCGGGCCTAGCCATGCTCGTTTACCTCATCCTTTTTATCTGGCAAGGAGAAGTCTTCGTCATCAATTCCATCCCCTTTGTTATCATCACGACCTTCCTTTATATTTTAAAGGACCGCATGAAAGAAGGAATCAAGACTCTCTACCAACGTAAAGCTTTTAAATGGTTCCCCGACTACACCACTGAGATTCGTACTCCCGATGGCAAGACGGCCATTGGAAAACTCACTGAATCCTTTACTTGGGTTGACGAAGATAAAATCCCTAAAAACATCCGCGACACACGGGACCAACAATTTCACACTGTTTTAGAAACCTTCCGCCGCCATGAAAAGGTCATCTACTACAAGAAAAGAATGATACTTAAAAATTGCTCTGCCAAAAATCACGCCCGAAGATTGGGATTAAACACAATCTTCCGTTTTAACATTCATGAATTCCTGCACAAGGCCAGTAATGCCTTCAGCTCCTACGCCAGTTTGAATCAAGATAATCTTCTAATCGGAGAAAAACGCCTTCCTAAGGTCTACCACTTAAACATGATCATGGTGAATCGATTTTTCGACAAAGATCTTAAAGAACAATGC
This sequence comes from Chlamydiales bacterium, assembly GCA_047611865.1. Lineage (GTDB taxonomy): Bacteria > Chlamydiota > Chlamydiia > Chlamydiales > JBDQID01 > JBLFWS01. The sequence continues at coordinate 528 of JBLFWS010000012.1, read as the reverse complement.
GAACTAAAAAAATTCCGTCTTATCATCGACAAAAATGGTATCAAAAGAGTCGAGCATTTAAGGGATGGTATACACTCCCTAGGGTTGTATAGAAAATCATATGGATTTAACTCACCTCTTCTCTAATCTTTTGCTGCGTAGGGCTAGAAAGGTACAGCCTGGAGATCTGATCGCTGAATATACACTTCTGTAAAGCAAAATCTATGAAGTTGGTAGAACTTAATAGTTAAGAGGGCGGGTTATGGGGGCCGCCCCATACACATCAAGCTAAGGTTGTAAGTGGCCGTAAGAGCAAGGATAAAATAGAATAATCCTTACCCACGAAGTGGGTTGCAGAAGGTAGCCCAGTGCAAGAGCGCTTACAGTTCTACACATCTTTTTCTTGACATAAACTTTAATGCTTAACTAGCTCTATTTCTTTTATTTACAAAAAAAGGTATTAGAGTTCATGTTAAGCACTGCTCAAAGAAATGAGAAAATTATTAATACAAAATGTCTAGAAAATGGATTAGACAAATTTGATTTTGG
>JBLFWS010000011.1:0-36778 GCA_047611865.1 Chlamydiales bacterium | reverse complement strand
AAGACAAACAAGCCTAGAGCAGAACCCTAGAATTACGAGCTTCAGGATTGCGTGAAAGTTATGACGCACTCCTCGTTTCTTTCTAGGGTCCGAAATACTATTTAGAGCTTCGAAAAGGGCTAGGCTGTTGGAGTTAAATGTTTCATTAGTTGTCTCTGTGGAAATGCTCATCTGTTATGTACCGTTAATTTCGTTATCAGTGTGAAACGATAAACTTACAACAAATTAAAATTTAACTGACGACTTTGCAGGGCTCCTGTGATAGAATAATAGATATAAGAGAAAAGTTATCATTTCTACAGCGGAGACAAGTAATGATCTCAATACAAGAGGAATTACGTGCTATAGGATATTTGGCTTTGATAGAGATGTTTCCTATTGAGTCCATGCCTCATTACCGCAGCTCCTATGTAGCCAAGCGGGGACAGAGACGGACGAACAAAGAGAATGCTCATGAAGTCCACGTTTACACTAAGGGCTACTCTTTAAAAGATGAAAATGATCCCATGCAACACCTGATGTCTTCCTATGAAATTGAGAGAGAACTTCCTGATAAAAAAAGAGTTGCTCGTTTCGTGGAACTTCTTAAAGAAGCTGAAAACTTGAAATCACTGAACAAGGAAAAGTTGATCCAACTACAGAATGTTACAGTAGATCCAAGGTTTGCTGATTCAGATTATCGGATTACACAAAAAGTTGCCAAACCTTTATTCACAGAAACTCCATTAAATATGGTTTTTTTCGGAGCAACTGACGACTACGAAGGGCCAAGCAACAATTTTGATCTCTCTGAAATAGAGTTAACTCTCCAGAGTTTACAGAATCCAACAAAAGCCACGCATCTATGAACCGCATCTACCGTCTAATTTGGACTCGGGTATTAAACGCCTGGGTGGTCGTAATAAAAACGTCGCGCGGGCTAGGAAAGGGGCCAATCCGCATCATCGCCGCATTGGTGCTTACCTCAGCCTCAGCCTTTGCTCATGCTGCACCAGATGGCGGACAGGTGATTGAAGGTACGGGCAGCATTTCTCAGTCTGGCACCACCACCACCATCAATCAGGCCAGCCAGAACCTCTCACTCAACTGGAAAAGCTTTAACATTGCGCCGGCCGAGACGGTCAACTTCGTGCAGCCCTCGACGAGCGCCATCGCAGTCAACCGCATTTTTGATACCAACGGCACGCAAATCCTGGGGCGCCTGAACGCCAACGGACAGGTGTACCTGATCAATCCGAACGGCATCCTTTTCGGACAAGGCTCGCAGGTCAATGTCGGCGCTCTAGTCGCCTCGACCCTTGACTTCAACGACGCCAGCCTGAATGGCACCACCAGAACTTTCAGCGGCCACAGTCCAGGCAGCATCGTCAACCAGGGTATCATCAATGCCACAGCCTCGGGTGGTTACGTCGCACTGCTCGGCAACACCGTCAGCAACCAGGGCACCATCACCACGAAGAAGGGCTCGGTGATGCTGGGCGCAGGCAGTAACACCACCCTCACCTTCCAGAACGACAGCCTGGTCAAGATGCAGGTGGACCAGAACTTACTTAACACGCTTGCCGACAACGGCGGGCTGATTCGCGCTGACGGTGGGCTGGTGCTGATGAGCGCCGGTGCCAAAGATGCTCTGCTCGCCAGTGTAGTCAACAACACCGGCTTGATCGAAGCACGCACAGTGGAAAACCATTCGGGTACTATCATCCTGCTGGGTGGAATGGCAGCGGGCACCGTCAATGTTGGCGGCACGCTCGATGCCAGTGCGCCCAATGGGGGGGATGGTGGCTTCATTGAAACCAGCGCCGCTCACGTTAAGATCGCCGATGATGTAAAAATAACCATCGCCGCGCCTGCCGGTAATACCGGTACCTGGCTGATTGATCCCGTGGATTTCACCATCGCGGCGGACAGTGACGACCTAACGACTTCAGGCATAGGCGCAACCACACTCTCCAATATTTTAGCAAGCAACAATGTAAGCATCGCCACCAGCGCAGATACTGCTGGCAACGGCGACATCTTCGTCAACAGCGCCGTCTCCTGGGCCGCCAACAAGCTCACACTAAGCGCTCACCGCAACATCAACATCAACGCAGACCTGAACGCGTCCGCAACAGCTAGCCTCGCGCTGAACTACGGTCAAGGCGCAATCGCAGCGGGTAACACCAGCCAGGTCACCACCACGAGCGCGGCAGTCAACCTGCCTGCTGGGACGGCCAACTTCACCACTTTGCAAGGCTCGGATGGCGCAGTAAAAGCCTACACCGTCATCACCAGCCTAGGGGCAGCAAATAGCTTGACGACCAATGACTTACAGGGCATGAACGGCGCCCCAGCAGCTAATTACGCCCTCGGTAGCGATATCGATACTGCACTAACGTCAACCAGTGCATTTGGCACTACCGGCTTCACGCCTATCGGCGGATTCACCGGCACCTTAGACGGCTTGGGCCACACTGTTTCAGGCCTATTCATCAATGCGGCAGGCACCGGAAATATCGGCCTGATTGGGTCGGTCGGCCTCGGCTCCGTCATCCGTAATGTGGGAATGCTAGGCGTTAGCGTAAGCGGTGGCGCGAGCACAGGCGCCCTGGTGGGCAACAACAACGTAGGTACTGTCCATAACAGCTATGCCACTGGCAACGTATCCGGCGCTGCCAGTACGGGTGGATTGGTGGGATCCAACACCAGCGGTAATATCAGCAACAGCTATGCCACTGGCAACGTCTTCGGCGCTGCCAGTACGGGTGGATTGGTGGGCTCCAACACCAGCGGCAATATCAGCAACAGTTACGCCACGGGTGATGTCAACAATAGTGCCGCAGCCGGTGCCGGTGGACTGGTGGGGAGCAACACCGAAGGCAATATCGGCAACAGCTACGCCACTGGCAACATTACCGGCGGCGCCAGTTCCGGTGGATTATTGGGCTCTAACACCAACGGCGCCACCATCAGCAGCTACGCCACTGGCAACATCACCGGCGGCGCCAGTTCTGGTGGATTATTGGGCTCTAACACCAACGGCGCCATCATCAGCAGCTACGCCACTGGCAACGTCAACGGCGCCGCCGGTACTGGTGGATTATTGGGCAGCAACACTGGTGGAGATGTCAGTAACAGCTATGCCACCGGTAATGTAAGTAATGGTACCGCAGCCTCTATCGGCGGGCTGGTAGGTACGATTACAACCGGCAACATCAACAACACCTACGCCACCGGCAGTGTGGCAGGTGGTGCTGGTGCAGGCGGGCTGGTAGGTACGATCACAACCGGCAACATCACCAACACCTACGCCACCGGCAGTGTGGCAGGTGGTGCCGGTACTGGTGGGCTGCTAGGCGTTGGCACCACAGGCGTTATTGCCAACAGTTATGCTATTGGTGCCGTGTCCGGTGGTGCTGGTGCCGGCGGGCTGGTAGGTACAATCACAACCGGCAACATCACCAACACCTACGCCACCGGCAGTGTGGCAGGCGCTGCCGGTACTGGTGGGTTGGTAGGCGTTGGCACCACAGGCGTTATTACCAACAGTTATGCTACCGGTCTGATTAGCGGTGCAGGAGCCGGTCGAGGCGGACTGATTGGGACCACCTCCGCAGTACATGTCGGCAGTTTTTGGGACACACAGACAACGGGGTTTTTAACATCCACGGGCAGTGGTGAAACAGGTATGACCACCGCCCAAATGCTGAATCCGCTTAACTTCACCACGGCCACGGCGGCCAACGGTGGTGTGAACCCGGCCTGGAATACTGATTCCATTGTGACGCTTAATTCTGTCAATTACCCGCTTCTGAGCTCTTTATTTAACAACGTGGCCACAGTGACGGCCAATAACCGCACACAGATTTACCAAGGCGCTGCATACAGCAGCGGATACACCGCAACCACAGTCATGGCCCCCGGCTTCACGGATCCCTTGTCCGGCACCTTGAGCTTCTCTGGCAGCTCGCAGACCGGGGTGGATGTGGGCAGTTATGTGATTACAGTGGGTGGACTGAGCTACAATAATCCGCAGAATGTCGTCACCTTTGTCAACGGCACGCTGGCCATCGCCAAGGCCACCGCCACCGTCACCGCCAACAGTGGCAACACCAGCTACAGTGGCCTCGCCCAGAGCGTCAGCGGCTTTACCGCCAGCGGTCTGGTCAATGGCGAGACAGCCAGTGTCCTCAGGGGGGTCAGCTCCAGCGGAACGGGTACCCAAGCCGGCAGTTACAACGTGCTCGCCGCCGGCACCGACAGCAACTACAACCTGACCTTGAACAACGGCGCGCTGGTTATCGGCAAGGCCAACGCCATCGTGACCGCCAACAGCAGCAACGCTACCTACAGCGGCGTGAGCCAGAGTGTCAGCGGCTTTACTGCTAGCGGCCTGGTCAAGGGTGAAAATGCTAGTGTGCTGACCAGTGTCAGCGCCATTGGATCCGGCACCAACGCCGGCACTTACAACGTGATCGCCGCCGGCACCGACAGCAACTACAACCTGACCTTGAAGAACGGCGCGCTGACCATCAAACCCAAAGCGCTAACCGTCATCGGCATCACCGCATTACCGCCCGCAATCCTACCGATCATTCCATCATCAGTTCAGAATGTGGTAACGGGACTACATTCCAATTTTCTTGCACCACAAGTATATTACCTGCCTGAAACGCTAAGCCTATACAATTCAATTACGGGGATAAAGAGATTCAATTCTGACCGCCCTGCATCCTCGTCGGATTCCGGTAAAAATGATTCAGTCGATGGAAATTTTGAATAACGTAGCGACGGGCGCGATCCTGTAGATCGTGGACGGCGGCGTGCGGCTACCGAACAATCGAGATAATTTGAATGAATAAGGTACCCGGCATGACCAAAAATCATCACCCGCTGCAAACTATGAAACCTTTGTTTGCGGCACTGCTCGTCGCCTTCCCCGCCCTAGCGGCCACCGAGACGACTCAGCCTCTTACTCCCGACGCTGGCACCATCCTGCAGCAGATTCAGCAGGTCACGCCGCCGGCTCCCTTGCCCATCGGTACCCGGCTTACGATCGAGAAGGGAAGCACCGCCAAGCTGCCGGACAGCGCCCCTTTTCTGGTGAAAACTCTACAGATATCGGGCAATACCCTATTCGATACGCCGACACTGCACGCCCTGGTAGCGGACGCCGAAGGCAAAAGCATCACCCTTTCCCAGTTGGGTGAGCTGGCGGCCCGCATTACCAACCATTACCAGAGCCGCAGCTATCCACTAGCACGGGCGATTATCCCGGCGCAGACGATTGCGGATGGAATTGTGCGTATCGAGCTCATCGAGGCGCGCTACGGTCAGGTCAGCCTTGACAACCGTAGCCAGGTAAACGATCCGCTGTTGCAGTCAAAGCTCTTCCCTCTGCAAAGCGGGCAGATCATTGGCCAGACCGGGCTGGACCGGAGCTTGCTTCTGCTCTCGGATATTCCGGGCGTCTTGGTCGCCGCGACATTGAAGCCGGGCAAGGCCGTGGGAACGTCGGATTTACTGGTGACCACAACGCCCGCTCCGGCGGTCACGGGCAATGTGGTGCTGGACAATCACGGCAACCGCCATACCGGCCGCACGCGCATCGTCGGCACGGTAAATTTTATCAGCCCCCTGAAGCATGGCGATGTTCTCAGCGTGAACGGCCACAGATCGGAAAGCGGGATGAACTACGGACGCATCAGCTATGAATCCCTGCTGAACGGACAAGGCACCCGCTTAGGCGGCTCTTATGCAGTCTTACACTATGTTTTGGTCGAGGCGCTGTCAGCCCTCAAAGCGCATGGCACCGCAGTGGTGGGAAGCCTGTGGGCAAAGCACCCGCTGGTGCGCAGCCAGGATGTCAATGTCTACGGGAAGATCCAGTATGACGGCAAGCAACTGAAAGACCGTGTCGACATCACCGGCATCCGCATCGACCGACATCTGGATAACTTGACGCTCAGTCTTGCCGGGGATGTACGGCTGCTTCGCGGCATAAACTACTGGAACCTCGGCTGGACATCGGGACGTGTCGGCTTCGATGACGGCGCGGCGCAGCTGGCTGATACGGCGACAGCGAGAACCCAAGGTAGGTTCTCGAAATGGAATGCGAGCCTTGTCCGCCTGCAAAACCTGAACCCAAAGAATGAGCTGTATCTTGCCTTATCCGGCCAGTGGGCGGATGGCAATCTGGATTCGGCTGAGAAGATTACTATGGGCGGGCCGAACATGGTGCGTGCTTATGAGTCGGGCGCGGTGTCCGGCGATAGCGGTTACTTGGCAACGGCCGAATTGCGGCACGATCTAGACTTCACCTGGGATGGGCGCTGGCAGGCAGTCGCTTTCGTTGACAAGGCGCATGTAACGGTCAACAAGAACACCTGGGGGAAGGGTGAGAACAGCGCCACGCTAAGCGGGGCGGGTATCGGGCTTAACTGGGAGGGATCGAACCAATGGCGTGCCAAGACCATGGTTGCCACACAACTAGGCTCGACCCCAACGCTGGTGGAGAGTAACGCATCCACCAGCGCCTGGGTTCAAATCAGCAAGGGATTCTAAAACGCATGCCCTGCCTTGTTATTGCAGGCATTGAGCCAATACTGCTTTGCTTAAGCAAGTACGGTGTGCAGATTGATGCTGCGATGTTCCAGTTCTTTATCGAGACTATCGAGTAATATACGCAAAAAACTAGTGAAGGGGTGCGCAACGTCGGATATATTACTCGATAGTAACGGCGATAGTGGACCACCTTGCGGCACAACTTTGGTACTGGGTTGCGATGTTGCATGAATAAAAAGAAGGCAATATTCTCTCACTATCCTTTGTTATCAACCGGTTTATAGTGCAGGATGTAATGGATTCCCTAACTTTATCATGGTATTCATGAATTCCACATCCAAGATTTATTTCAACTTTTTGAGAGTTAAAATTTCGAGATCTTAATTTTGAACCTATGATTCCTTTGAATCGACCCATTGTTTTTTCTATCAGTAGACGTCTGTAGTATCGAAACTTATATTCCCATGACGATCGACCACGTTTATTTATAAAATCCACATGCTCATCCCCTTGAGTTGGATGGCTTTTGAATCCTGGAGATAGCACTGCATTTTTTGGGGCGGAACTGTAACAGCGCGTTTACCTTCTTTTCCCCTGCTCTTGACAGCATTGTACACTTGTTTAGTGTCATAAGCACCATCACCAATGAATTCATCAATCGGCTTGTTGATTTTCTCAAGTAAATTTGGCACCTCTGTTGGATCGCCTACATTTTTATCCGTCAGTGAAGAAACCATGATTTCAAGAGTGCCTTCCCTCGTCTGGATAGAGTTGAGTGATAGGGGACATCAAGATCCAATTTCATTAGATCAAAAATAGAACCTATCAAACCCTCCGTTTGGCGTAGCCCTTATTTAAAAATAAGACGAAGAGTGAGAGAGGTTTTAATTGCCAAGTTTGAAAATTCCGGCTGTGCTCCGGGCTTTCCGGAAGGTTACGCATTCCAGGCTTTGATAGCTTCATCAGAAAACCAAAAAGTAATGCGCCCCCTCTCTTTCAAGGATTTATCATAAGCTGCCCAGTCAATTTTTCGATTTACCATCTCATCCTTCCTCAATATAAGATTAGAGAGATAGGTATAGTATTTGTGGGGAGATGTTGTCTATTCATGCAACAACGCACCATAATATAGCCAATTTGTCCGGGGCCGGAAGGTTCTTTTTTCCATCTGATAAGATCCTCCATGGGGGCTGAGGCAATCCCAATAGAGGGTAAGTATTTTTGAATTCCTAGCTCTTGAACGATGTTCTTTTTTGCGCTTTCGAAATGGGGATTGTTTATCTTATTCCCTTTAAGATTTAGTGTTCTCTTAGCTTTTAATAAGACCTTATGATCTATTCCTTGTATATCTCTAAGACGTTGTACTCGCTTATCGATTCCCTCCTGAAGAGTTTGATTAAGCGAGAGGTATACTTTGGCAATATGACCCTCCCTGTCTGCTTTTACAATTAATGAACAGGGGAGACCGATTTGTTGATGAAAAGGGTCTTTCTTACGAAGCTTGCTAAAGCCGAGGGGAACATGGCCTTTGAGATGTTTTTCCAAAGATTCTACGGTCAGTCTCGTTTGGCTCTGAGATAAAGGAGAGCTCATACTTGAAATGCTAAGATTTTTCAGAGATTTTCTTTCTTTTTCTGTAAGGGTATTTTTTCTAAATAGAACATAGGTAGCAACACCAACTGCCAGGAAAAGAGAGGTAAAAAGGGCTCTTTGTACCGGCTTGGACCGTAAAAAAGTGGAGACTTTTCTTGAACTTATACCTTGGGTGTTCCATCTCCATTTTGTTGGTTTTGTCAAAGTGTTGTAAAGCGATAGCTGGCTTAAAAGAGTCTTTTGGAAGGTGACGGGTGCTACTTTTAGGGGAGGGCTGTGAGCTAAAGGAATTTGATGGGAAGGGCATATTGAAAAGAACAGTTAGTTGTTTAGCGATAATTATGCTGAGTGTGGCTGGCTTGCAAGCATATATTAATAAAGCATACAATACCTGCCCATTTAGTAATAGATTACTGTAGTTATTAATTCATTTAATAGGTTCATTGAAATGACGAATATTTCCTTTGATTTCCAAATTCCCAGGCTCAACTCATTTCCAGAGTTAGCAAGTAACGATGAGCAGAACAGTCCTTCCATAAATGGTCGAAAAGTACGATCTCACACAGTGGAAGAGCACTCCATGCCAACAGAGAGATCAAAAGTGGACGTCCTCATGAGAATGGTGGATGGCCTTGTTAAGCATCCGTCCAGTAGACTTATGGATCATATACTAAACGATTTTCGAGGAATACTGCCTCGTATAAATGAATATTTCGACCCAAAAGTAAATACGTTTTCACTTCAAGCAATGGAATTATTGCTTGGGAGCATGAAAGAATCCGATCAATTATTGCGGGTTTCTCTATGAGCTTCTAAAGAGGAATGGGGTGCTCAACTAGTAGCCTTGTATCAAAAGGATGAAGATTTTTCAGAGGCTTTTATTATTAGAGGTAACCATACCCTGGCAATGATCCAGGGTCTTTTGATTAAAAAGACTTGATGGAGATTGAGCAAACATAGAAAGTAGTGCTTCAAATTTTTGGAGGTACTACCATGAGTCGCAAACAATCAAAGCAATTTTACTCAGAAATTGAGCAAATTGCTGATAGTCAAGCATTTCTCGATTCCATACATGAGGGCTTTAGCGGAGTAGAAGATCCTCGCGTGCCAGACAATCAACACTACCCTCTGATAAGTCTTCTTGTCATGATTTTATGCGCTATTCTGGCAGGAGCTAATACCATCATTGATATCTACACCTATTCGAAGGTCAAACATGAAATGTTCAGAAGGCTGCTAAAAATTGAGAGATCCCCTAGTTATGACGTATATTGATGGCAAACATCTTAGAGGAGCTGCCAGGAGCCAGAAAATTCACTTGGTTTCCGCATGGGACAGCAATCGCAGTTTGCTACTGGGTCAGGTCAAGGCAGACGAAAAATCAAACGAAATTACAGCGATTCCTGAGCTACTCAAAAATATTGATATTGAAAATGCTACAATCACTATCGATGCCGCTGGATGTCAAACCAACATTGTAGAGACTATCAGAGAAGGTAAAGGGCACTACTTTATAGCTCTGAAAGGAAATCAAGGAACTCTATGCGAGGAAGCAAAAAACTTCTTTTTACAGGCTCAGAACGTTGGCTATCAAGAAGCTGACTGTAAAGTAGTAGCTAGCCAAGAAAGAGGGCATGGGAGAACCGAAGAACGCGAGATTATTGTTACAAATAATTTGGACTGGTTGGATTGCAAATCGAAGTGGAAAGACCTTGGATCATTGACGCAGATAATATCTCGTAGGACAATCAATGGAGAGGCGACTGAAGCTAGTCGATTTTTCATATCAGACCTTTTTCTGACACCAGAAGATGGCGGGCGCCTGGCTCGTAGTCATTGGAGCATCAAAAACCATTTGCATTGGAATATGGATGTGAATTTCCGAGAAGATGCGAGTCTGGCTGCTATTGGTCACGCTCCAGAAAATCTAGCCATACTAAAAAGACTGGCAGGCACGTTAATTAGAATAGACCTTGGAGGCATTCGAGGTACGGCTGAGAGGAGAAGGCAAGCTGCATGGGATGATTCTTGGACACTACGGCTAATGGGCAGAATATTTCAGATGAAGCTGTAAAGTATTTTTAATCAAAAGACCCTGGGCAATGATCCCAGATTCCAATCTCGAAACAGTAATTCAAAGCTTTCAACAACAAGTAGAAATGGGGATTCTAACACAGGACCAGGTTCATGAAATGCTTTCGGAGTATCACGACACACCTGTTGTTGTTAAAAAGACTAACGAGTCTTTGGATATTTTCTTTACTGACTCGCTGGGGTTTGCGAAAAGCATGGTCTTAAAACGGTATTGCTTACATTTAGGCAGCCTAAAAGATCAGATCCCTCATATGAACCTGTATATTTCTCCTCAGCAGAGACAGCATAGTCATACAGGCTGTTCATCTTTTGCAATTAGAGATCTTAAAAAAATGTTGCAGCATCCAGAGCTTCTTTCTTACATGAAAGAAAACTCTACTCCTTCTGAGATGTTTTGGAACGATCCGATGTATCCCATGATGCTTGGTGGAGCCTCAGAGCCTGGGCCTTTGGACATGAAAATGCTAGAAATTCATCATAGGGTTCAGGAAGAATTTGAACAGAAGCAAAAAGAGAGCTCGGAGGGCTTAGACCTTGGAGAGATTGATCCCCAACAAGCCATGCTTGCTTTTGCCCAATTTATGATGAGCGAATCAGAAGTATATAGAGGTTTTACTAATTTAGAAGAATTCTAAACTCTACAAGCGGAAAAATCTCAATCCCAAAGTGAAACTATAAGGGCGATGGCCCCCAATGTACACTTAAATGAAGTTCAAGTTCTGCCAGTTGCTCTTATGAAGTATACCCAGTCTCTGAGCTCTCTGAGGGAGTATAAGCTGGTAAATCCAGATATAATAGGAGAGTATGAGCATCGATACAAAGGTATCCAAGAAACATTTGATCAAAATATTGAAAGACGCAGTTCCGGAGCAGAAGGAAAGCGGCACAATCAAATGATTGAGCACCATGTAATGAAACATTCTCGCGAAGTTTTGAGGCATTTGTTGCAGAGTTAAAGCAGCGGCTATGGTGTCATATTTTTAAGGGAGTATGACTCTAAGTCGTGAATGGATTTATACCCAGGAATGAGGTCTGGAGCTGTTGATAGCTCTCATTACTTCGAGAGCAGTTAGAGCATCCGGACGTAATTCTGGAGTGGGATTAACCATTTCTTGAATGAGCTGAATCATGCGCAATTCTTTCTGTTCATTCCTGGATTTTTTTCGGATTTGGTCTATAGCTTTCTTATCGCCTATGGATTTTTCGCCATTTCTCCTTTTTTCCAAGAGAGGTTCAAGAGCTTGTCGTTCTTCTTCTCGAATGTACTCAATAGCTGTTTGAACGTCATACTGTCGGAATCCTTTTAGCTCACGAAGCATTCTGTTTAAATGGAATCTCCCCTTAACTGGGTTGTTCTGTTTCCAGAGGATTGTACCAGCTTTGCGTGCATCCTCACTCCACTGAGGCTCTTCTTTAAACAGCAAGCAATACAGGGTATAGCCCATCGAGAATATGTCGCTTTTTCGACCATCCAGAGGCAAATTCAAAAGCATTTCAGGGGAGGAATACTGAAAAGTGCCGGGGCGCATTTTTAGCTTGCGGCCAGGCTCTTGTAAGGAGGAGCGTCCAAAATCAGAGATTCCGAGGTTCCCATATTTTCTCACTAGAATATTTTCCAGTTTTAAGTCTCCGTGCACGATGCCTTCTTCATGAATGGATTTCAGACCTCTAAGAAGCTGTATGGCAGAGGAGGCCTTTCTTTTTGAGGCAACAGTTAAATGATCGAGCATGTCACCCAGATACTTATCCATAATATAACCGGCCTGTCCTTCGTCGGAGTAATCTCTTCTCCAGGAGACTTTGTCATCTTTGGATACTGATGCGATACCCGGTTTTGAGGCTAAATTCTCTTGAATATCCAGTTCCGATTTCATATTTCTTTTACAGATCTCAAACGCGGGGTTTTGATATTTTATTCCATTTTGGGAGAGAGTCCTCTTAGCCTTTAGCAGCACTTTATTTTCTGATCCTGTGATATCAAAAATCTGTTCTACTTTTTTATCATGGCCTTCCTGTAAGGCTTCATTTATGGAAAGATAGATATTCGTAATACGTCCTAAGGGGTCTGCTTTTACAAATAATGAGCAGGGGAGATTGAATTTTTTGTACAGAGGTTCTTTCTTGCGGATTTTGCTATATCCTAACGGGAGGGTTCCGTCGAAATGGTTTTCAAGAATCATAGTAACGAGTTTGGCTTGCTTTGCAGATAGCGGTTGACTCGTGTTAATCATAGCATTTGTTAACTCGCCAATTTTGTGGTCATGGAGGTTCTTCTTTTTGACAGGAGTTATTTTGAGTTTAGCGAGTCTTTTAACCTTGACTCTTAATAAGCGGGTGGCTTTCCGCGCACCAGCCGGCTTCGGATGTAGGGGAGGGTGTACAAAAGGGAAGGTAATGGGTACATAAGTACGATTAAACGCTGTAGAGGCAAAAGAGGGAGGAATAGGGGTTTTGTAGATAGGAGGTAAAAGGCTTCTGAATGGGGGAGTGAAAATCATACAGCTCTCTTTTTTAATCCTGTTTATAGATAGGTAGTAATATTTTTTATATTAATTAATCCAGATAAATGCGGAATAAATTACTTATTAAATATCTGTTAATATATGGATTGGCGCTGCATAGCAGTAATTTTGCGGGTATCAGACTACTAGATAAAGGTTTAAAAAACAATATCTAATTAAGCTGTGGCCTAATAGGAATGGGGAACTATTTTCCCGTCAATTAAAATTACTAACCGACACTACTAATCGACTGTTAATGAAATATCTCATTTACTATAGTGTCTGTAATTTATCTTCAAAAAGATCATTTGATAATATGACAAGCTCTCCAAGTAACATACCTAATATTGTAATAAGCCCTCCTCAGGATTTCAGGGTGGAAGAAAATGTCTTTGAAATTCCTCGAGAAGACAGCAATTTAGTGTCCTGTCAGATCTGCCTAACGGATATGACACCTCCGGAAAAGATCACTATAGTGGCATGCAGGCACATATTTCATGAAGATTGTCTAGCAACCTGGATAAGTAGAGGAGCAAGAAATTTCGACAAATGTCCGAGTTGTAGAACGGATATTGATACTGAAATCCTGGCTCTATCCTAGAGATTCAGCACAGTCAACAAACGACTCAAGAGCTTCTTTTGACAGTATTTTTTTACCTCCTGTTATGCAGTTAGTCACGGAATTCGGCATCCGAGCTCATCAGAGTGTTCAGAGACTTAGGCAAGCTCGTAACATGAGAGCGACCAATCCTGTAGTTGCGGTCCAGGCAGAAAACTTCTCAACAGTTGTTTCTCCGGAGACTATTAGCCGGATCGATGTCTAATTTTTGATTGTCTATTGAGATAGAAATGCAATTTAATTACAAATATCATTAAAATTTCATAAAAGACACCAGATATCACTATTTTCGCAGTAATGCCTGATAAAAAAATAGACCTTTTCATCAATATGACTATGTAAAATGAAGGTTCGCTATCTCCAAAGAAAAGAAAAAATAACTTCTCGATGCTTGAAGAAGAGGAAATTGATCAACTAGAAAACTTGGTCAAAAAAGTTTTCTAGTTAAGTCACAATCTGTGAATTAACTGCGGTAGGTGAGCTTTTTTAGGCGCATCTACCCGGTAGATGCAATCACATGAAAATTGTTTTGAATCTTTTTTCTAAAATCTTTGTGTAGCCTTCTTTCATCAGAGGGGAGAGAAAGCTTTTCTTAATGAGTTGCTTCCAAGTGTCGAGGGAGGTTTCTAGTTTTGTTAGAACCTGATTGATGATCGGATCCTTTAAGGCTAAAACTTCTCTACCGTAATATTCTACAAAGTCTTCTCTCGAGAAGCCGAGAATTTTACCATTTAATCTTAGTGCCATCTCATCAGAAAGTAGAGTTTGATTAAGAAGGGTGGAATTCAAAAGGTCGTAAGAAGGGGAGAGCTCGACTTTCCCGTTTCTGGTGATGAGAGAAAAGTTTTTGAGATGCATATCTTCATTTCCAACAAGAAATGAAAAGAGTGTTAACCTAAATAGCTTTACTTTTTCTATAGCTGGAATAGAGCAGAATCTATCTATTACTCTGGCGACTCGTTCCATTGTGGCATCGTATTTGTTATCACGACTTTCTCCCAAAAGTTGGGCGAAATCTTCTAAGGCAAATTTTTCTTTTTTGGGTCCTCGGTCAAAGCGTTTGATAAAGTATATTAAAGAACCATCCTTACAGTAGTGGAGTCCATGCAGTGGAACTTCAAGACCTCCGACTGAAGCCAGGTGCATCGTCAAATCTTCGTTTTCAGGGAGTTCTTTTAATGTTTTATCCGGAGATTGGGGCTTCAGGGTATACTCTCCATGCTTTTCTACTGGCTCGAATTGTTGTTTTCTTGTGTTCATTCGGGCACTCATCTTGACTTGAACTCCCTGGATGGACAGCTTGGCAGCTAATCCTCTGGCTTCCAGCCATTGTTCTTCCAGTGTATAGGGGAAATCATCAAGTGCTTTTAGGCGGGAGGACAATTTCTTTAAACCCTCGTTTAAGTACTTGTCGTCGCCACAATTTTTGTAAGTGATGGGGCAGGTATTCATTCGATAGCCTCTACGGTGACATAGCCGACCAGGTCCAGGCCTACAGTTACTAACTGTTTGAAGTAATCATTCTTATTGATCTTCTTGATTTGAAGCAAAGCACGCAACTCGTAGCCCTCAGGTAATAACCCTTCAAAAAAAGGTGGAAAACCCTCAAAGCAAAATAATGCTTTTCTTACAGGCATGGTTAATGATACTGGAGGGCCTTGATAGCTTTCAGCGTAAGTAAATTCGTAAAGAGTCTTGCGCTGCTGTTCAACAAGTTCTCCTGCATAGATCCCTTTAACGTATACTTTAGCTTTTCTCATTCTGTATATCCTCGTATTCTTTGCTGAAAGGGCCGTTGAGATGGATCTGAATATTTAAGGTGTTTAGAATTTTTATCAGGGTGTTTAGTTTTACGGACTCTTTTCCGTGTTCTACGTCATAGACGGCAGTTTTTCCAATGCCTGCTAATTCAGCTAGCTGAATACGGCTTAGGCCCGCTCTCTTGCGGTGGAATAGAATAAGTTTTGCTATATGTGTAAAATCGTTAACGGCCATTACTGCAACCATTTTTACTGCTATAACAGTATAATATCACAAAAACAGGGGATTGGCGAGCGTTCATTTCTTTTTTATCTATAATTTACCCTCATAGCGGTAGTTTTAGGATTAAATAAGCATTTATACCCTGGATTTGGAATCTTCTGCTCTATATTTACCTCTATGGAAGTAAAAAAGTAAGTGAATCCCATTGGCGTTTTATGTATTGAGATTGTGAACATAGAAGACAGTGCTCTGTCAAATTTAAGATTGATAAAGGCGCACCAAAAATTAAGCTTCATAGAGCAATGGAGACAAAACTCATTTGATTATAAGGTTTGGTGAAGAAACCGAAGCTTCTGGTTAACGAACTTGAACTCTGCTAAAACCATGACTTTCCTGTGGAAATAATGATTTATACCGGAATATGAGTATTTTAATTACAAATATCATTAAAATTTCAAAAAGGCACTAAATATCACCATTTCCGCAGTAATATCATTGCTTTCGCAGGAATATATGGTAAAATAATTGACATAGGAGGAAAGTTATCATTTCCACAGCGGGGACAGCTAATGATCACAATACAAGATGAATTGCGTGCTATAGGATATTTGGCTCTGATAGAAATGTTTCATATTGAGTCCTTACCTCATTACCGCTGCTCCTATGTAGCCAAACGCGGGCAGAGGCGGACTAGTAAAGAGAATGCCCATGAAGTCCACGTTTATCCTAAGGGCTACTCTTTGAAAGATGAAAATGATCCCATGCAACACCTTGAATTTGCACTAAAGCATGAGGGCGTGAACCTACTCTTGCTTAAAGCAATTTTTCATTATCTGGATGCTCGACAAATTGAGGCATTCGTAAAAGCTCAACCTACAGGGAAACATGCCAGAACAATATGGTATTTATACGAAACATTGAATCAGGTCGTCTTAAACCTTCCGCCTGTAAAAAGGGGATCTTACTTCAATGTACTTGATCCTAAAAAATACTATACTTGTACATCGATCCCAAGCCCTCGTCATCGGATTAATGACAACTTTTTGGGGCACCCATCTTTTTGTCCTATAGTTAGAAGAACGGATCTTTTGAATTCTTTCGAAAAGAAAAATCTCCCTCGGATCGCTATGGAAATGGTGCGAGAATATGATCCGCTTGTTATTGGCAGGGCTATGCGTTTTTTATATACAAAAGAAACGATGTCTTCCTATGAAATTGAAAGAGAACTGCCTGATAAAAAAAGAGTTGCTCGTTTCGTGGAACTTCTTAAAGAAGCTGAAAACTTGAAATCACTGAACAAGGAAAAGTTGATCCAACTACAAAATGTTACAGTAGATCCAAGGTTTGCGGATTCAGATTATCGGATCACACAAAATTATGTAGGGGAGTTGCCAAACCTTTACTCACAGAAACTCCATTATATTTCACCCAAACCCCATGATGTACGTGCTATGATGGAAGGTTTGCTGTTTAGTCTGGAAAGAATGCTAAAATCAGGTGTACATCCTGTTGTTACAGCTGCGGCGGTATCTTTTGGATTTGTATTCATCCACCCTTTTGAAGATGGCAACGGTCGCCTTCACAGGTTTTTCATTCATCATATACTTTCTAAATCAGGCTTTACACCAGAAGGCGTAATATTTCCCGTTTCAGCAGTGATGCTTAAAAATCGAAGGCGCTATGATGAAATACTTGAAAGTGTCTCTGAACCATTGATGAAATTAATTACCGATTATGAGCTGGATGAAGAAGGAGAGTTGACAGTTACTGGAGAAACAGCCGAATTTTATCAATATCCAGATTATACTGTGATGGCAGAATACCTCTTTTCCTGCGTAGAAGAAACCATTGAAACAGACTTTAAGAAAGAGCTAGAGTACATTGCAAATTACGACAGAATAAAGGAAGGGATACAAAATGTCGTAGATATGCCTGATAAAAAAATAGACCTTTTCATCAAGATGACTATGCAAAATGAAGGTTCGCTATCTCCAAAGAAAAGAAAAACACACTTCTCAATGCTTGAAGAAGAGGAAATTGATCAACTAGAAAACTTGGTCAAAGAAGTTTTGTAATTAGAATTCCAGGTCGTGTATTAAAATTAGGAAATGCCTGATTTTGAGAGCATTTTGCTTTGGGATCGGTAATAACTCTCCATCCTAGACGAGGGTGGGCCGGGATTCGTGTGGAATTCGGCAAATCAGCACTTAAACCACTAATTGAATGAATAATACATGATAATTTTATCGAGAATCCTCACTTCTCTATGAAGTATGGACTCAACAGGACTCTTAAGATCTGATCTTGCCGAATTTATCACGAATCCCGCCCCCCCCCCTATTGAAGATTCTCATTCTCTCCATAGTCAGATACAACAATTGGAAATTTTACGGACAAAAAATATACTGTAAGCGCGCGTTTAAAATATATTAAAAATCTTGAGAGCGTACCAAACTCAATCACTCTGAATGTACTATCAGGCCGTTTTAGAAAGAAGTTCGACTAGATTGAGGCTGCACCAAAGGTTAAAATCCTATGGGACTTTAGTGTCGTTTGTTTAAACTCACCCGTATTAGTGCTACGCCGGTTCGAAAAGCTGTACTGGGAAATAGACCCCGACATGGAGCTCAAAACTAATGATGTTCTTACCCTCTTTGGTCGTCAAGACAAGAACCAACAAGTTTTTACCTACTTTAGCGGAGAGGTAGGGTAGGTGAAGCACGGGATATATAGTGCTTTAAATTTTAATCAGCACACTGTTATTCTCTTTCATTAAGCATAACAAACGAAAGAGAATACGGATGGTCAAAGCATACTCGATAGACTTAAGAGAAAGGGTTTTAGCATATTTAAAAAAAAATAATAACAAAACAGCGGCTTGCCAATTATTCAATCTAGGTCGAACAACCCTCTACTCTTGGATCAAACAAAAAAAAGAAAAAGGGCATCTTCTTCCCTCCAAAAGAAAGTCTACGTATAGAAAGATTGATGAGGAGGATTTAAAAAAAAATATGTACAGTCACATCCTGATAATTTTTTACGTGAAATTGCAGAACATTTCTCTGTTACTCCTCAGGCAATTTTCTATGCTCTTAAAAGACTTAAGATCACCTTTAAAAAAAAGCACCCTTTATCGAGAAAGAAACGAAGAAAAACGTAAGCAGTTTCTAGAGGACTTAGAAAGTATCCCCGTGGAAGATCGAATTTACCTAGATGAAAGTGGAATCAATAGATACTTATTTAGAGGTTCTGCGAGGAGTCCTCGTGGAGAAAAAGTAATAGGAGAAGTTTCGGGAAGTCGTTTTGCTAGAGAGAGCTTTATTGCAGCTCTCTCAGAAGGAAATTTTTTGGCTCCGATGTGTTTCCAAGGAACATGTAATGCAGAACTTTTCAATGCTTGGCTTAAAGAAGTTCTTATCCCACAGCTTCCTCAGGGCAAGGTGCTTATACTCGATAATGCAACATTTCATCGATCCAAAGAAAGTCAAGAAATAGTGGAAAAAGCCAAATGCCGTCTTATGTATCTTCCCCCTTATTCACCAGATCTGAACCCTATTGAAAAATGCTGGGAAAATTTAAAAAATAAAGTTCGGAGATCATTGAGATCTCTCACAAATTTTACGAAAGCGCTGGATCAATGTATTGTTTCGATGTCAATTTAAAGCACTATATTTAGTTAATTTTAAACCATTCGATAACAAAAGTCAATCTGGTCAAGTTCTGAAAAAGTCATTTTGAGATCTTTGAGCTTACCTGTGTTGAGGTCATAGACCCATCCATGAACGCAAAGATGTTTGGATAATTTCCAAGCCTTTTGAACTATGGAGGTATGGCAAATATTTTTCACTTGTTCTTGAACGTTGAGTTCAACTAGGCGTCGGAATTTTTCTTCCCTAAGAGAAAGGGAATTTAGCTCTTCAGAATATTTTAAACTGATATCGCGTATGTTGAGTAGCCAGTTGTCAACTAGACCCAACTCCTCATTTTCCAAGGCTGCCTGGACTCCTCCACAGCCATAATGGCCACAAACAATGATGTGTTCGACTTGCAACTTGGTAACGGCAAATTCCAGCACTGACAAAAAGCTAAAATCTGTATGAATGCAAAGGTTGGCGATGTTGCGATGAACAAAGAGCTCGCCAGCTGTCAGCCCAACAACTTGATTTGCAGGAACACGGCTGTCGGAACAACCAATCCAAAGATACTTTGGAACTTGCCCTTTGGCAAGATTGTGAAAATAGTTGGGGTTCTTGGAAAGAGATTGTTCCACCCAATGATTGTTATTTTCGAAGAGATGAGGAAGCTCTTTCATATTTCACTCGAACCATATTTTTTTTGAAGTTGTGGAATTTACAGGAATAAATATTATACCTTTACAAATAATAGCATTTTTTTTGCTTATTGTTCAAGCATCTACGGACTCTCAAAATCTAAAATAAGATTTGCTGATTAAGGAATCAGAAGGTATTTTGGATTTTGAGACAAGGAAAAACATTCGATGAACCTAGAGGGCAAATTTGAAAAAGATAGCAATCTACTCCATATTAATTTGTATAGGATTGGTTTTTTCTCAATTCTTACCTCTCCTAGGAGGGGAAAGCTATTTGCGTGTCGGGTTTGTAGTGAGACAGCTCACCATGATAGCACTTGCCTTTATTATGATCCACGTCGGTTTAGAGTTTAGCATAGCAAAGGAACGTTTAGCGGAGTACGGAAAAGACTATTTTATCGCTTTCACGACGGCAACACTTCCTTGGATTTTTTGTTCTGTTTACTTTGTCAATTTTTTGCCTCATCACGAAACACTCTCCTCTTATCAAATTTGGACGGAAAGTCTTCTTGTAGGTCGTTTCGCTGCTCCCACTTCTGCTGGAGTTCTCTTTACGATGTTAGCTGGTGTAGGTTTAGCTCATACGTGGCTATTTCGGAAAACTAGAATCTTAGCTATTTTTGACGATTTGGATACGATTTTACTGATGATTCCACTTAAGATGCTTCTGGTGGGTATGCAGTGGGAATTGTTTGTAGTTATCATTTTTTTGGTTTCGCTTCTCATTTTTGCTTGGAAAAAGATGCACCGTATTTCACTTCCCTTAGGCTGGTACTGGATTTTGTTCTACTCGGTTCTTACTGTGGCATTTTGCGAATTTGTGTATGTCTTCACACATTCGATGAATGGTATAATGTCCATTCATCTCGAAGTTTTGCTTCCTGCATTTGTTTTGGGCTGTGTGTTGGCTTACCCCGATCAGGATGAAAAAAAGCTTCATACTCTTCTGGAGAAGCCATCAGAAAAACGTATCCAATTTAATATTTCTGCTGTCTTCATGCTGTTGGTGGGATTGTCTATGCCTCCAGTTTTACTTGATGCTGCTGCTTTTCAGAATCTAGAAAACAGAGGGTGGATAGAAGTTATTGTAGAAAGTCCGCATTTGGTTTTTCAATCAAATGGTTCATTACCTTTTAGTAGTTTAGTTATTCACGCACTAATTATTACTTGCATTGCAAATTTAGGAAAAATGTTCCCCACATTTTGCTATCGCGATGAAGCTAGCCTAAGAGAACGGCTTGCATTGTCTTTGGGTATGTGTTGTCGAGGTGAAGTCAGCGCAGGAATTCTTGTAGTCTCGTTAAGCTTAGTTACTTTTGTTGAAAGTCCAATAATCACTATCGCTATGCTGTCTTTGATTTTTAATTTTCTTTTAATCGGCCCTATCATTGTAACGATTAAATGGTTAGAATCAAAGATCGATAGATCTGTTTGACTTTGAAGCAATTCGCAGGACTACATAGCCTAAAACAGCTGAAATTAAAGAGCCGATGACGATACCAAGTCTGTCGTTTGTAGTATTGGTAATACCACTTTGATGGAAGGCCAAGGAAGAGATGAAAAGGCTCATGGTAAAGCCAATACCACATAGTATGGACAAACCGTAAATTTGTAGCCAAGTGACTTTTTCTGGTAGCTTAGCAAATCCGACCTTGACTGCAAGCCAAATACTGCCGAAAATACCCAACTGTTTACCGATCACAAGTCCTAAGGTAACACCAAGAGGTATAGGCGCTAGTAAATCAACAAATTCCAGACCAGCAAAGCTAATACCAGCATTAGCAAAAGCAAAAATTGGTAAGATTACATAGGCGACTGTTGCGTGAAGATCTTGCTCAAAGGTGACTAGAAGGGACTTGTGTTGGGTTTCCTTGCGGCCTAAAGGAATGAACATGGCTAGCAAAATACCAGCGATTGTTGCATGAATGCCAGATTTCAGAACCGCAATCCACAGTATAATACCAACCAATATATATGGCGTGCCTGAAGAGACATTACGCCAGTTGAGTACCGCTAGCACCAGTAGAGCAATAGCAGCCACCAAAAACATGGAGGTAGACAGGTTAACTGAATAAAACACTGCAATTATGATAATTGCGCCAATATCATCAATGATTGCCAATGCTAAAAGCAACAGTTTCAACGAAGCTGGTACACGACTGCCTAAGAGAGAAAGTACTCCGAGGGCAAAGGCAATATCGGTTGCTGTTGGTATCGCCCAGCCTTTCATTGCGACTGGATTCCCATAGTTTATGGCAGTATAAATAAGTGCAGGAATGGCTATACCAGCGATTGCAGCAAACGCTGGTAAAGCTATTTTTGAAGGGGATGATAATTCGCCAGAAAGTACTTCGCGTTTCAGTTCCAGTCCGATTAGAAAGAAGAATATCGTCATCAAAGCGTCGTTGATCCATAACAATAGTGGCTTTGCTATGTGTAGCGGGCCCACATGGATCTCAACAGGAGTATTGAGTAGCATGTCATAAAAGGGTTTAAATGGTGAATTTACCGCAAGCATAGCTAGCGTTAGTGCACCGACCAACAAAAATCCACCAGAAGTCTCAAGGCGTAAAAATTTCTCTACTAGCTTCATCTGCACCCGTTACGATTAAGGAGTATAGTTTTTTTAGCATCAACTATCAGCAAATATTATTCAATGCCCCAATCAAGAAGAAAGATGGAGGTTGCAATAGGTATGCCAAATTTTAGCGAGTGTGGAATTTATAGAATGTTCTTTGAATTTTTCGAGACCAGGATGTAAATAAATTTGCGTGCTTAAGATATTTGTATGCCCCAAAAGTTTCTGCACCATGACGATATCGGCACCATTTTTCACCGAATGTGTAGCGATAGAGTGACGAAAAGTATGTGGGGAGACGAGTTTCTTGATACCTGCTTTTTTACAAAACGCTATATCATGCGGTAGATGTTTTCACGACCTATGGACTTTCCTGTCCTTGAAAGAATAAGAAAGAGGAAATCTTCCCCCACCGTTTTAGGACTGCATTTAAGATACTTTTTCAAAGCTTCCATGCACATAATATTTAGAGGGACGGCGTTGTTGCATAACTTAATACGTTTACAATCATTTATTTAACCACAGAGAATACCGAGAACACAGAGAGATAGAAAAATGCATAAAGTATCTCAGAGTATACTCTCAACTGATCTGTATTTTTTTTATTTTTCTCTGTTCGCGTTTTACGTTTTCTGCAATTACACCATCACTACCCCAAAAAACAACCATTGAATTCTTCGCTTTTGTTGGTTGATGAGTGAACTGTTTTTCGAATTTCTACATCTCCAATATACTTCAATAGAAAGATCGTCCGTATCACTCGGCCTAACTCACGAAAGGCGAAATAAAGCTTGTCCTTTCTACTTTTAGTACCCACCCTCCGCAAAATTGTGGAGGGTGAAATCTTTCCAGCTTTTATCGATAAAACAATTCTTATCATATCCCTAAAATGGGTTTCAATTAAAAACCAATTTATACTTTCGCCAAACAACTGATCAATATTTTCGTAACTAGATCCTCTCTTGGGGCGAAAGAATACGAGCTTCTTTAAGCCACGAATACGAGGCATAAGGTTAATCTTGAGAAGATATGCCAAGCCAAAAACGGGACCATTTTGGCCTTGAGTATAACCGTGGATCGTATCTGGCTGAATATCAGATCCATTTTTAATAAGTCCATTGAGAATATAAATTGCTTCGTAAACCCCGCAAGGAATGAAGCTACTAAAAAGAGCGATATACATGTCTGACACATGTTAGTAGCCGATTCCAGCATACCCTCCGTAGCGAATATGGTATTCAGATAATAGGCTTTGTTCGTACACATTCCACTTCGTGTCATCCGCTGAAACAGATTTCCCGGAGCCCCAATATTTTGGCAAAACAAATTTGTTATAGGCATTGACAACTTTTCCGATTGCATCCTCCAAGTATTTCTCGGTGACATAATGTAAATTTAACCAAGCGACTTTTTTACGACTAAGATCTTTACCAGTTAGGATAACGGATTTTTCCTTCAGTAGTACCTGGTCAAGTTGAATATCACAGGCTTCTGAGATTCGAGGAAATATATCCTTCACAGTAAATGTAAGAAAGAAACTATTTGATCGAGGCTAGGTGTCGAACTGTACTTGCAGGAGCATATCCACCCTTTACCATTTGTGCTAGAAATCGAGCTACATCTTGCGGTTTGAGTTTATCGAGTTTCCTTATAGGCGTTCCAAAAAAGTTAAAACACTTCAGGTCCCTTCCATATGCTTTCACTGTGTTGTGTGTACATCCACGTATCACAGCAAGGTGCTGCAGAAGCTCCTCAATGGCCTTGCTAAGGCTGGCATAATATCCTCTTTTTGAGTTTGTTGGGGTAAGGGAATGAACATTTTTCAGCTTCCCTCTGGTCAGATTATACCTCTTTAGTATACGATTATCTATAGAGAGAATGAATTAATTCGTAACTCAAGTGGTTTATTAACAGAATGTTAAGGAACTGTTATGGAGCTTAGATAGTATCTGTTTAGACATCGGAAAACTCAGGTAGAAATGCTCAAACAGCTAGGTGTATCCGTGAATCACTTTTAGCTAATTGTCCCTCATGAGCGACATCCGAGCCCTGAATTAGCTATAAAAATTGAAAAATTAACTGAAGAGGAAGTGACTAAGGAAGAGCTGATTTTTCCACCAGAGGGGGAAAGCTTAGAGTAATCAGCGTGTTTGCCTGGTACCGAATATGCGTATAATTTTATTTTTTCAGAGAAAACCAAGGAATGTATGCTTATGCTAGCTTTTATTGATCAAGTTCATATTCCGGAAGGAGACTTTTTTCCTGTTTTGAGCCTGATTTTCTTCCTGTTTGCGATCTGTCACGCTTTATTATCAGATCGTTTTTTAGCCCTTGCTCATCGCCATGAAATTGACAGTAAAGGTCTCAATTCGGGTGGTGATTTTTTGGTTTCATTCTACTCGTTTATGGGCAATATAACCTGTATCTTTGCTCTATGGCTAATTCCTATTTTTACTTATCTAGCCTATAGCAGGGGAGGGGATTTCGTATCAGCATCTCTTATGTTACAGGAACCAGGCTTTAATGAAGTTTTTTTTAATTTTATCCTAATAGCAATTGCAATGACCAAGCCTTTGCGCCTTCTTTATGCTAGTATATTGCATCGCTTTGGATTTATGTTCAAAAACCATCTGATGTTTTTTTGGCTAGGCTCTTTTCTTTTAACCGTACTCTTAACGGGCCTTCTTTCAGAAATTGTTGCAATGACACTCCAATGTATGTTTTTAGCCCATTTTTTCTATAATTTGAAGCTGAGCAAATCATTATCCTATTTTACTCTAGCTCTATTACTTGTTTGTGCAGCTTTTGGGAATACAGTTATTCCTTTCAATCTCAGTGATATATATGACTTTCACCTAGAGTGGGGTTGGAGTCACTGGACTGTTTTTCAGCTTTTTGGATGGAAGTCTTTTATAAGCATCGCAATAGTTGCAAGCCTGGGAGCTTTTTGGTTTCGCAAGGAGTTTTCTTTCCTTCAGGCTACTTTCGATAAAGAAATGGAAGAAGTTTCCCATCATCCTATAAATTCTCGTCTACTTTTCTACCTTGGGCTACTAATAGTTGCCTCACTAAGTAGAAGCAATCTCTATGTGATGTTTGCCTCCCTAATCGTTGTAATGATTCTTCATAAGGAGCATTACAAAACTCAAGAAGAAGGGAAGTTGCACCTTACGCTTCCTCTTATGATTGCGTTTTTTACCTATACTATTGAGATTTACGCAAGCTTACAGTCATGGTGGGTTATACCGATGCTTGAAGATGTTCAGGGGAGTGGTCTATTTGCTTTTTCTTTCTTGTTAACGGGAATGAATGAGCATGTACCTATTTCTGCTGTTAAGACAACTTTGCAAGCAGCTCCTGAAATGGATAAATTTTTAAGTTATTTAGGAATGGTGGCAGGTGGAGGAATAACCTTGTTTGCCAATTCGGCAAACATTTTAGCAAAAAAAACACTCAGCCCTCATTTCGAGAATCAAGTAATTTCTCCAATTAGACAGATGTTAACTTCTATTCCTATAGCACTGGCTGTTAGTATGCTAATCCTCCTGTTTACCTATATAAGTAATTAAGTTATTAGGGTTATTAAGTCATGCCACTTGATTTTGGCTACCAGTTCAATCATTATTTTTTTAAGAATGATATACGACTTCGTGATCGTTTCCAGTTTGAACTAAAGTCTGAGTTTACGGCAGATTCGAAATTCCCAAAAACCAACGCCGTCTAGAATATGAAAAAGTTTGCTTTAGGTGGTTTTCTACTCTTGTTCGTTCTGTGGATTGGGACTAATGCATTGAGGGATGAGCCTACGGATACGGATCTACAGAATCCGAAAGTAATAAAACTTATGAAACGAAGAGCTCAGGATAAGGCAGCCAATAATGTCATGTCTGCTCATGCAGAAGATATGTTTAAACAATATGGTCTTAAGGTGAATGGTGCCGGTGGGGCCATGCTCACTAACATAAAGAGCCTACTTTTGAATTTTGAGGGCAGG
Source organism: Chlamydiales bacterium (assembly GCA_047611865.1). Lineage (GTDB taxonomy): Bacteria > Chlamydiota > Chlamydiia > Chlamydiales > JBDQID01 > JBLFWS01. The sequence continues at coordinate 10,540 of JBLFWS010000011.1, read as the reverse complement.
GGTCATTATTACAATCTTGAGGAAACAGGACGGGTATATGTAAATTGTGTGGAAGGCTTTATTGCAAAGATTAATTCGGATGAAGACATACGAGAGTATTTGCACCAGTATCCTGTGAGCTTAAAAAATATTGAACTCAGAATCAGGTTTACGGATCCTGAAACTTATAAGCTCGATAGTAGATTTGTAAGTTTTGTATATTTAGTAAATGGGAAAATATTTTACGAAGTTGACGACCCAGACAGCCCCGATTTCAAACGACTACACCAAGAGCCCTACGAAGAAGCCCTCCGTATAGTTCGTGAAGAGACTCTTTAGAAAGCTTCAGGGGAATAATTGTAGTTCTGGAAATCATGTTTCGTGTGGAATGTACCTTTTGCAAAAGCAAGAGAAATACACAAGAAAACCTCAAATGATCTACTAAACAGAATTTCAGACCTATTCTATATCAGAATATCTTATTCATATTTCCGATGTGATTTTGAAAAGCATTTGAAAGTACCTGGAATTTATGCTACATTCCCGTGCTTTCATAAGCTCAAAATCCATTTCTGAGAACAATATGAGCGACATAGTTGATACTGCCGCGCCTAGCCTTTGGTCTTCGATACCTGCAAAATGGGTAGACGATCTGATTTTATACAATCCCCGTAGCAGAGATAACGTATACTTTAGCTTTTCTCATTCTGTATATCCTCGTATTCTTTGCTGAAAGGGACGTTGAGATGGATCTGAATATTCAAAGTGCTCAGGATTTTTATCAGGGTGTTTAGTTTTACGGACTCTTTTCCGTGTTCTACGTCATAGACGGCAGTTTTTCCAATGCCTGCTAATTCAGCTAGCTGAATACGGCTTAGGCCCGCTCTCTTGCGGTGGAATAGAATAAGTTTTGTATACTTTGGCAATATGACCCTCCCTGTCTGCTTTTACGATTAATGAGCAGGGGAGACCTAGTTGTTCATGAAAAGGGTCTTTCTTACGAAGTTTGCTAAAACCCAGGGGAACACGGCCTTTGAGATGTTTTTCCAAAGATTCTACAGTCAGTCTCGTTTGGCTCTCAGACAAAGGAGAGCTCATACTTGAAATGCTAAGATTTTTTAGAGATTTCTTTTCTTTTTCTGTAAGGGTATTTTTTCTAAATAGCACATAGGATGCAACACCAGCTGCCAGGAAAAGAGAGGTAAAAAGGGTTTTCCGTACCGGCTTGGACCTTAAAAAAGTGGAGACTTTTCTTGAACTTATATCTTGGGTGCTCCATGTCCACTTTGTTGGTATTGTCAAAGTGTTGTAAAGCAATAGCTGGCTAAAAAGAGTCTTTTGGGAGGTGACGGAAGCTACTTTTAACGGGGAATTGTGAGGTAAAGGAATATGATGCGAAGGGCATATTGAAAAGAACATTATCTTTCCTAATTTTAATAACGGGAGGCGTAACATTAACATCATTTTGAGAAATTTTAAAAGCCTCATCTAACGGGAGAGCTTCAAAAACCAGAACATTTTGCTGCTATAAGATTATAATTTTGTGACCATCTATAACAGCATAAGTTGAGTCATTGATATGGCATGTGCAGTTACGGATACCGACTTTATGAACTACAACTAACCTAATCCAATAGAGCCTTCAGCTGCTATAGTAGAAGTATTTACTAAGAATGGGGAAGCATCAATGCTATCAGCATCCATCAGGTGAGCTACCTTTTGGAAGTTAGACAGGATCATGCTCTGCTCCCAGTCAGGAAGTTCTGTGAATTCATTCACAAATCTTTCCTGGATGAGAGTGGGTTTTAGCTTGAGAACTTCCGTGGCTTTTTCTTCTAAAAAAACTAGGGTTTTTCTCTTGTCTTCTTCAGATTTAACTCTTTTCAAATATCCCTTCTTTTCTAGGCGGTCCACAATTTCTGTAACCGTTGCATGGCTCAAAGAAACCCTTTTTGCTAGATTGCCGACTGGGCAGCTACCTCCTTCAGAAAGATCCTTAATAATGAGGAGCTGCGGACCTGTTAAGTGATACTGCTTCGAAATCTTTTTTGAGTTTAGGTCGATAGCTCGAATAATTTTTCTTAAGGCTTTTAGAACTTCGCTGCAAACGTCAGGGCTAGAGCTCAAAGGGTTTTCTCCTACTGGTTTTGATCAATAAACTATTCTTAAAATCGATTAAGAATAGCAAATGTGGGTAAAATTCTTCCACTTCAAATTTTTATAAAAAAACAAAGTTCCCTAGGTTTTTATTTAGTGTACGAAAGTTTAGCTTGGGGTTGAAAGAACAAGTAGTTTGCCTTAGAGGACCATTTTGTGGGATAATAAGCAAGTGCTTACCATGTAGCATCCTAGGAAAGCCTTGACAAGAAGTAGCGAGATTGTTTAGGGTACTAAGCATCTATTAAGCAATTCGGGAAATAACTTGTCTACAAAGAGCCTCGAGAATGAGCAAAAATATACCAGTATGGGACTGATCGCCGTTGTGATTTGGTCATTTGCAGCCCTTTTAGCATGTGAGATTACCTCGATTCCTCCCTTTGAGTTTCTGTCTTGTCAATTTACTCTGGCTTTTCTCGTAACTATCGTTCGATACTCTCTCTCAAATGAGAAAAAAACATTTTTTAACTTCACTAAGAAAGACCTAGTTATTGCTGCTCTAACATTAATTGTTAATCAAGCGTGCTATTATTCAGCTTTCCGCTACTCTCCAGCAGCTCAGGTTGATTTGATTAATTACCTCTGGCCTACGCTCCTAATCCTCCTTTCTTCGCTATTACCTAAAGAAAAATTTTGCATAGCCTACTTCTTTTCTTGCTGTGTTTGTATGTGGGGGGTCTATAACCTTATGCCATCTGAAGGTTTGCTTGACCTTTCTTACGACGCTTTATTTGGTTTGATTTTAGCTTTTATGGCAGCGATTTCCTGGACTTTATATAGCTTATACACGAGGTATCACAAATCGAGCTCAGCAAATTGTATTTCTTGTGCAACGGGTCTTGCAGCATTGTTTAGCATAGTACTGCACCTTCATAATGAGACTTTTGTGGTACCAAGCTTTTTTGAGATGACAATTATTTGTATTATAGGGGTTATCCAGACGGGTTTAGCTTTTTATTTTTGGGAGAGCGCCCTAAAAAAAGGGAAAGTAAAATTTATAGGATTATCCGCTTATAGCATTCCTGTTTTTTCTATCCTGATTTTAGTTGTATTTGGAAGGGCTGAATTTAGTAATCAGATTGTGACGGCGACACTGGCAATTAGTTTTGCTCCAATTCTACCTTTGCTTAAGGCGCTACTGCTAAAATTTAGGGAAGAGAAAGCTGTACCTGCAAAAGAAAAAATATCTCCTCTTCTTCAGTTAGAAAAAAAGAAATACTCCTACTCCTAACTACGCAACTAGCAGAACGCAGGAAATTAGGGCATGTGCATAAAGTTAAATAAAAACTTGGTGTCCGAATACAAAATGTCTGTTGTAAGTAGCAACAAATCAAAAAAAAGTCCCTTCTTACTGCCAAATTCGGGAGAGACTGACCTCATCAAAATCGTAGATACCTGGCCTGACAACTTTCTCTAACTGTTTAAATGACGGAGCGTGCCAGGGCATTTCCTAGGTGTAGAGCGGGGCGGCTTGTTAGACAAAGTCCGGCAGCGATCCACTGTATCTGACTATTCGATAAAATACAGTTTGTTCTTTCGGTGGGTTCATTCCTAGATAATATATTGTAAAATAATTTTGTAATAACTGGAATGCCTAAAATAGTATTCGCGATACTAATAAGATGTCGGGGATGTCGAGGATTTGATACGAAATTCACATTCTGACCAAATATAGAAGCAAATGCCCTTGCTACTGTTGTCCCACTAAAGGTTTGGGAAAGATTCCTTAGGGCAATAGGGCTTAAAGCAGCCGTCACAATGATCGTAACTCGAGCAATAAGTGAGTGCTTATCCTCACAGGCCTGAGGGTCCATGTATAGGTCATACAGGGCAAGAGCTGCAAAGGCACAGGATGAAATTCCAATAACATTCTTAATAGCTTGCTTAACAGCAGGCTGGTTTAAGTATCGGTAAGCTGGAAAGATGGCGTCATTTATGAGGGTTGTTATAGTCATATCTTACTCATATTTAGATTATTCGGAGAAAGATTACCTTTCCGTGTATTATTATTAAACGTAAAATTATGTGTTACGTACTTTTTTTTAAAAAACAAAACTTTGTGCATAAGAAGGGATAATCAAAAACGCCCTAACATAGAAATATTACGATAAAGTCTTGGAATATATCTCAGAACCTTTTTAAAGTATGAGTTAAGCGAAGAAGGGGAGTAGACTGTTAATGGAGATACTTCAGCTCTCTACAACTGTTATAAGGTCTAACGTCAATTCGGAAGCTAATAATCGTCCAAGCGAAGCCTTTCATAGAGCGCTGGCCATTGCCAAATTTAGCGTTTATGGCAAAGTAGTGGATACTTACAGATTTATCAGACTATACATCAAAGAGATTTAAGTCAGATAAACTCGATGGGGACCCATCATATACCAAAAGGTATTGCTCATACGATCAATATCACTTTGGTACTTTTTTAGGATATTCTCTTGGTTTTCCAGAAGAGACATGACGATGTCGTTTGTGCGAAACATCTGTTTACCTGTTTCGATATCTTTAAGTATTTCTGGGACTTCTTCTTGATTGCGATACAGCCAAGATACATCTTTATGACAAAGAGAATGATCAATTTCGTAAAGACTTGTTGGTCGAGTATATGGACCCTGGAAAATCGTATAGGCAAATGTTCCAATAAGCGTTTCAAGATCTTTGCAGATATCGATTGGTGTAAGGGAAGAAAAATCGTTTTCACCGATAGGCTCAGAGCTGTTTTTTGTATCGACAGGAATCATAAGGTTAACACCTATATTGAGTAATTTCTAAACGTCTCCAGAATTAAATAATCATTTGCATGATGGGACATCGTACAGAATAAATCAATTCTGGAAGACCGAAGGTTTTCAGATAAAGGCCAAAAAAACTTAACGGCTCCAGAATCGCGAAATGAAATTTAAATCGTATCTTTGTACCGATTTTGAAATTTTCAAAATCGACGAAATTCGGGAAAATATACAGAATTCCAAAAATCAGAGATTTTCATGTGCAGCAGATGCAAATCATATTTTTATTGTGCAATTGAACAGTTGATAATTTTTGGCCTAAATTTCAGCTGCACAAATTGAGATATAAATACGACATGTGCATTTATGGATTACAGATATGGTGAATGATCAACAGGATTCTGGATAAGTCATGAGTTCTTGTGATGAACTTGTGATGACACTGGTGGAAATATTCTGAGTCCAGGAAAAGTATTCTGTCGCTGAAACTTGTAGTGGAGGGCGTTTTTTGTGTACGAAAAACACGTAAATGTACACGAGAGTGCAAATGTGAAAACATCTTAATTCATTGGATTTGGGGCTCTTTTGACCCTAAAACAACCCTATAACATAACATAACGTAAATTATCAGACGTTACATTTTTATGTCAGGGTAAGAATAGGACTCTCCTACCCTCTAGTGTTTCTGCATTTTATAATTTGTTTGGCTATAGAGGAATCCCGTCAGGATTATCTCGGCCGACCTTTTCATTGAGTTTCTCTACTTCACCTTCTGCCATTACGCTAAGCTTCTGCGAGCCTCTCTAGGTGAGCGAAGCTCACGGTTTCTAAAAACCTCTTCTTCTAGAAGGTATCTTCCAACATCAAAAATAGCGACAGCTATGATTAAGTAGCTTACCATGTTTAAAAGACTGTCTAAAATGTCACAATCGCTGAAAGCACAATTAAAGAACCGCCATAAGCCTATAAATAGAATTCCAACCGCCGACAGGGAGAATATTGTCCCCATAACACCGAAAAATAAATTTGATACTGCTGAAAGAAATCTTTTTCTAAGCTCTTCTATACTGCCTGTCATACATCTTCCTTGCTTAAGGTTTATTTCTACTCGACGAGGCGTTCGATTTTAAGTTCTTCTTTTCTGTAAAGTACTACAGATAGCAAATTATGGCCTTTTAAGCTTTCACTATCAATATATTAACAAGACTGCTAAAGATCTGATCAATCCCCTATTCTGTCTCCTCAATTCCACGATAAAGATTTGAATGTTTGGGTAAAGGAAAAGCTGGAAAGACTCTATTCTCTGGCTATCTTCGCCACCATATCAGAAAGCTTTTATTAAAAGATTTTGCCGACTTTACTTCTATAGGCACCAGCTCATTTGCTCTTTGAAAAATGATATCCACTTCGTGTCCGTGTGCATCTCTAAAGAAATACAATTGTGGATCAAGCCCTTGATTTAGTCTCGATTTAATTAATTCGAGTAATACCAGGTTCTCTACAAGATTACCTCTTAACTGTAAAGCGCATGTGAAATCGCTTGCAAGGCAAAAACGTCGTGTCGCAAAGGAATGAAAATTTGATTTTAACTCGTCAAAAAAAGACTGTTAGTGGGTAAAGAGTGTCCAGCCCGGCTAATATGCAATTGACAGCATTTTGATCATCATCTACAGGGATTCCATCAGCAAACATATAGCCTAAACGTTGCTTACTCTAAATTTGGCCTTATCTTGATTATACGGCCAAAATAGTTGGAAATTGGCCGTATAATCAAGATAAGGCCAAAATGCCCAAAAGAGCTCATTATGTCCACGTTACATGGACATATATGACATTTGTGATGTTTTATCTAAGGATTTTCTTTAAATTGAATGCAAATTATGCTAATATGTCTATATAACGTGGACATATTGGGGTATAATGAATGTCTAGTGGAATAGATCAAGCTCTTAGCATCATTAGAAAGCGAGCAAAAGGAAATGAATTAACCTATGCTTTCGTGATGGATTGCTTAAAAGGTTTTTCCAAGCCAAGGGATAAACTGACAAAGTTATTACGTTCAGGAGCTCTGATTCGCCTTAAACAAGGCTTTTATGTGTTTAATGAGTTATTTGTGCGTGGTCAAATCTGCAAAGAGCTTTTGGCAAACCTAATGTATGGTCCATCTTACATCTCCTTAGAATGGGCAATGGGATACTACGGTTTAATTCCTGAACGTGTGGAGGGCATTACAAGCGTCTCTTATAAGCGCAATAAAATTTTCGACTCCCCTCTGGGTCGTTTTTCTTACTTTCACGGCCACCCAAAGCGTTATTCCATTGGGGTAACTCAAGTGGAGATCTCTCCGTATCAAAAATATCTTATTGCGACCAAAGAGAAAGCTTTGTGTGACTTGTTAATAATGCGTCGTGGAAGAATTTCTTCTTTCAAATCCATTTGTGAAATACTGTTTGAAGATTTTCGAATTGATGAAGAAGACTTGGAGCATTTTGATTTAGGCCTAGTGAAAGAAATCAACCGACAAAAGCCTCATAGCGCGATTATCTATTTGATAAAAGTTTTGGAGAAGCTAAGGAATGAATGAAGCAATAGAACTTATGCTAAAGAAATACGAAGTTTCTACAAGAGAGCATGCGGAAAAGGCTGTTCGGGAAATTCTCCAAGAAGTTGTTCTTCTTGGAGTGTGGCGAGCCAAGCTCTTTGAGCAAATGGCTTTTTATGGTGGTACAGCTTTGCGTATTCTCTATGGTTTAAATCGATATTCCGAAGACATTGATTTCACTTTGCTGAAAAAAAATCCCGAATTTAAATGGGCTCCCTTTGCAAGCACAATTGAGAATGAGCTGAAGGCTTATGGATTTGACTTTGAATTGCAGCAGAAGAAAAAGTCCTTCACAACAGAAGTACAGTCGGCATTTTTAAAAACAAATACTCTCAAAGCATTATTAGAAGTCGGAGTACCTCAAAATCTGTATCATGGCTTGCACCCTGACACTATTTTGAAAATTAAGATAGAAGTGGACACAGACCCTGTTGTGGGATTTCGAACGACGGAGCAAATGCTTAAATCCCCTCTTCCAGTACCGATCAAAACAATTGAGTTGCCTGATTTATTTGCGTCAAAAATGCATGCGGCTTTATTCAGAGCCTGGAAGAATCGTACAAAGGGTAGAGATTGGTATGATGTGGTTTGGTATATTCGAAATGACGTTCCCATTAACCTTAAACATTTTGAAGCTTGCATGAAGCAAAACCAGACAGTTCCCTCTGACAATTCTTTAACGGGGCAATCTTTAAAAGAACTCATAAATAAAAGGATAGATAGTCTGGATATAGAATCTGCAAAATCGGACGTAGCTTTTTTCATACCCGATCACGAACAAGCTCTTCTAGATACTTGGAATAAAGAGTACTTTAGTACCTGGATCGATAAACTGAAGATTGAGGAAGAATGCAAAGGTACGTGAGCTTTTAGGAAAGGAGGGTATTCAAGTTAACAAAGAAGATAGTCGTGGTAAAACGGCCTGTGAACTAGCAAAAGAAAAAAGATATACTGAGATCGCTAAAAATAATGGTCTCATCTTGTGGTTATAGAATCCTCTGCATAAAGCCAAATTTCATGAGTCTTCCCTTGGATTTCCTCACTTTCTCGTAAAAATCATCCATACGCCTTGGACCCAAGATACTCAATGGATGTGAAGAATTAACTCTTTCCTCACCCTCATTACGTGAGGACATATTTTTGGGCTTACTCATCTTGTGATGTTGCTTCATCACTTCTCCCTGCTGAGGTGTAATGGATAAACCGCTCGAAGTTTAATTAGATTTCTGGGAAGTAAGTGAATTAACGTGGAAGATAGGGCTTTCAAGGAAGAAATATCACAAGTTAAACGGACTCTTTGGCATAGGTATTGCATCTAGGGCTGTAAAGAAAGCCGGGAGCAGTACGTTATGCAGGAAGTGATAGGCTTGGCGTGTGTCTATGACCCCAAAACAGGGACGAATAATTCTTTAACTTCGAGTGTAGAGTGCATTCAAAGCTGGTTTTCGGAAAAAGGGAAAAAAATAGCGGTTCTGAGTTTTCAGAATAGTGGTAAAGAACTCTATTTGGGTCTTAAGCAAAACTTTCCAGAGCGTGATATTTTTTTTATGAATGTCCAGGTTTTGGCTCAATTTTATAGGAGAATGAATGGTCCGGAGATGACACAGTTTGATCATAGTGTAGATCTTGTAATATTGGCTATTCCGGAGATCCTTATCGTTAAAGCTGTGAGATTCGTGAAGGACCATATGCCGAGTGCTCCATTTATAGCTGTTCCTCACTTGAGAGGGCGGATGCCGGGATTTATAAAAATAAATGTCGATGATACGGCATTAGCCAGACCAAAAGTCGCAGTGGTTTTTCCGGGTGCTGGAGCTGGTAGGGTTGGCCCATCATTTAGCTTTCTAATGAATTTTTTTTGTAATCATCATCAATTTTGTTTCACCGACACGAATTTTAATTTAAGAATGATTGAGAAGAGACTGCAAACAACGGTTTCAAATGCTGGTTACTCATTCAAAGGGGGATGGTTATCCCAAAAAGTTTTAGACGAGCATTATGCGAGGCAGTTGAGTATTAATCCTAAAAAGTATCACTATTCCTTTATACATGACGTTGTTTCAACTCATGTGTTTTCTGAGAATAAAGAAGTATCTTTTGTGTATCTCATTAGAGATCCGAGGGATATAGTCAATAGTACGTATCATCGAATGGTTAATGATCACATAGTGGAGGAGTCAGAAGAGTTTTTATCTTTAGATAAAGAAGATGCCCTGTTGGCGATTCTTGAAGGCTTTGATTATGTCAGAAAAGATTATGTCTTAAAGTGGCCTTCTTTGAAAAAGATGTGTCAGGATTTTGTACGTGCGCAAGAAGCAGAAAATATCTATGTGCTGCGTTACGAGGATGTTCGTCACGACCCTATGACAGCATATAAAGCGTTGATGAAATGGATGCAATTAGACCTTTTTCCTTTGTGTCCATTGAATGATAGCATTTTTGAAGAAGCTATTTATCAAGGGACTTTTGAGGCACAGTTAGGAGGAAAGAGGGCTGAAGGTGAGGATTGCGATAAAATATTCCGATATGAGGACGGAGCTATTTCGAGTGCTCGGAAAGGGGTCGTGGGAGACTGGAAGAATCATTTTTCACTAAAGGTCGTACAAAAGATAAATGAAATGGTATCCGAAGAGCTTGTACAGCTTGGATATTCTCTTACTTAATTGCAGTCTCATATTTTGTTGCTACTAAGATAGGGTCAAGGCTTTCGTCCCTTCAATACCAATACTCTCTTTCACTATTCTGATCGCAGTATTCACTTTTGAGACATCTTCCTTTTGAATCTTCATCTCCAGGCCCGTATTTATTGAGTTGTAACAATAGGTTTTCTTCCATACTTGCTTCAGCAATAAGGAGCTAGTTGGAAGAGTGAGAAACGGATCCATCCATATTGTTTGTTAGAATGCTTGTGTGAAAGAAACAACGAAAGGCACGACTTTTTCCACTCGCCGATTCAATTCTGAAGTGCGACATTTAGGCAGCCTCACTAAGGGGGATAAAAACCTCTATAGGTGTGGAAAAGTTTAACACTTTTCGAGGTCTGTTGTTAAGCAGTATTTCTACCTCCATTAAT
>JBLFWS010000010.1:0-37369 GCA_047611865.1 Chlamydiales bacterium | reverse complement strand
ACAGAAAGCCGCTTAACAGACCCTCTTTCCCGGTTAAACGCTGCTAATAGATACCGTTAGACAGAACCAACGGTACGATCCCCCAACCCTAAGTGCTACCCAAAAAGTCCCTTTTTTGAACCATGCCCCCAATCGTAATAGAATTCTGGCCCTTTGTCGGGGTAAAAGTGAAAGTATCCCCTGTTAATCTCTGCCAGGGTTATCCGGGTGTTTTTCTATGACTTCGAAAGTCTTGCCTTGGGATTTAGCTTGCTGGGCCCTCTGGCATCAACGGAAACAGTAAATATTAACTAAACCCTTAAATAACCTTTAACGTTTCTTAATATTAAAATATTAGAATCAAAGTAATACATAATTAAAAGGTGAAAATTGAATTTACATATCGGAAAAAGGGTAGAAAATACTCCTTTTAGCCACGTTACTACACATTCAGGATTTGGAGAACATGTATATGGCCCCTCCTCAATAGAAGATATTCGCAAGGCTCGTGCTCATAAAACAAGGGTGCTAAATTTCTCTATTGCAGCCATTGCTGTTGCGTCAGTAGTCGCAGCTTTGTCGGGAGTAGGAGTTATTCCTATAGCCATAGGAATAGCGGCTTGTGCTATAGGTGCGACTTTTTTAACGGTTTCCTTTTTTAAAAGCGCCTTAAACTACCATAAACATGTTTGTAGAAGTGCAGGAATAGTCCGATCAAGCGACATCACAAATGCTGAGCTACAATCAAGTTCCAGTAAAAACAAAAGAATATCTTGCGAAGCCTTTCCAACAGAACATTGTGCAGATACGGACTTATGGCGCAAAGAACTTATCAAAAAGGCTAAGCACAATATTGTTATTTCAGGGAACTACTGCGGTGGGGAACCCTTTGATGAACTTCTTGATTTAATTGAACAGCGTATGAAAAAAAATCCGGAACTAAAAGCTATTGTTATTTCTTCCCCTAAATTCATAAAAAATAAAAAGGTTGGAAAAGTCCAATTTGCAAATATAGACAAAATCAATAAACTTCAAACGCAATTTCCAGATCAGTTTTCTTTAATAAAGAGCCCAGACATCTGGCACATATCTCCAGGCATAAAAAAAGCTACGAACCACACTAAATGTACTGTCATTGACTATGGTAGATACTTTATCCTCGGAGGAAGCGGAATTAAGGAAAACTTTGTTATGACAGGTCAGGATGGGTTGACTACAGAAGAATTTCTTCTTCGTCAAAATAGTCCAAACAAAGAACTCTCAAACACAGACCCAACTCAAACAGTGAAGGATGATGCTTCCCCCGATAAAGGTTTTTTGAGCAAATTTATTTCTGGTAATTTCAGGGATATGGACTTTGTTTTCCATAGCCCTCCGCGAGGAGAACCTGCTGGTAAAAAAATCTACAGAGAAATGCTTCTATTGGCACACCGCTGGGAACAATACAATAAAGTTTTAAAGGCTCCCTTGATTCATCTAAATAAATTAAAACTCAATTCTCTAAGTGATATTCCATATAAAAAAATTCCAGCTCTTAATGACGCCGACAGCCCTCTATTTGACAACCATTTAATTAAAGAAGTTGATGGAGATTCTGCAGTCACGAAACTCCTAAAAACCCGTATACCACCTCCGATTACAATCACAACAACGGTACATTCTTTTCACAAAAACCCAAAAATTGCGAAAGCTTCTGAATTCGACTCTATTTATTCTGGTCCAGAAAATAGTCACAGTACTTATGAAAAAAAATTAATTTCGCATATAAACAAGGCAGAAAAGGAAATAAAAATCGCCCAAATGTACTTTCATCCTACCACTAATTTAATAAACTCGATTATTCGTGCAGCCGAGAGAGGTGTTAAAATAACTATCATTTCCTGTGGTGTTTACGAAAATTGTCCCAATGGACATCTTTTTTTTGGGCCTAGAAACAAATATAACTTTTGGAATTTACTAAATTCATTATCCCCTACAGCTAAACATAATGTTGAAATATTCGAATATCAACAATATAAAAAAGGTTATCATAAAAAGGTTGTGATTGTTGATGACTATGTCATTGCAGGTAGCAGTAATATGGGATACAAAAGCTTGGTGTCTACTTCTGATCATGAAATCAACTTCTCACTAAAATCCGAAAAATTTGCAAGAGAAACCAGTAAAATTCTTGCTACCGATATTTCTTTATCTCATAGAGTAGATCCTTGTCTGCAGCTGACTTTAAGTGAAAGGCTCTTCGCTTCCTGGCATAAAAAGGGAGCCTTTATTTGGGGATAACGCTAAATTATAAGCTGTTTTTACATCCATCACCACAAGTTCAAAAACGGTCGGAAGCAATGTATCTTTGGCACCTCAGGAAGTCTCACAAAGAAACAACTTTAATTCTCGACTCGTCGGAATCAAGTGTTGGTAAGTAGTTCAAGCGCTACAGAGAAAAGGGCTTGATGAACTCAGGACACTTGAGTACGGGCGACCCCAAAATATATTCATTCAACATCACTCTGCTCTCAGAGTCACGACAATATGTATAAACTATTATTTTATAAAAAAAACAAGACGTTTAAAGTTTAACAATGTATTTAGATATTTATATCTAAAAACTCAGTGAATTATATTTGCTAGTATTTTAATATAAACCGTTGTTGGGCAGACTTTTACGCCTTAAGTAATTATTTTAATACCATTCAATTACAAATCGAATTGAGATAAATATAAAATGAGAACTATAAATTTTTTCACTCCTGTGATCCCACATAGCACCTATTCAGAGATACACCCCACGAAATCTAAAATTATTCAATTTGCTGAAAATTACTTCAACCTTGATGGCGAAGAAGCCCACTGCATGGATTCGGGAGAAGATAGGCTCCACAAAATAAAATTGACCACGTCATCTAATAATCATAGTAGCTGTTCAGCCGTAAAAGCTTTCAAAATTGCCAGTTATTTTACTCTTGTATGCCCTCTTGTTGCACTAACTATCAAAGGAGCTCACCGCTGGAACAATTCTTTTTATGTTCCAATTTCCACTCCGCTTGCAGATCGTGTCCCCTACAAACTTTTTCCTCAACAGTGTGGAGCTCCCAGATACAACGACCTACAAATGAAAGCTGCTCACAACTCCTTTGACAAAGGCAGTTTAAGCTCTCAACTAACTTTTTCTAAGTCGAATCCATGGGAAGGAGGATGTCTTGCTGTTGAACTCGATTTAGTTCAAAACCCAAAAAAGTCCTCTTCAAAAGATACATGGGAATTTGTTTTACAGCACGGCAGTACCTACTCACCCACCAGCAGATCTCTGCCAGATGCTCTAAAAGAAATAAACAAATGGTCCGAAAGAGAAGGCGATCATCTTCCAATAACAATCCACTTGGATCTTAAAGAAACTTGCTTTTATGGAAATGATAGAAATTTTGCTAAAAAATTAGACTTCGTAATTGAAAAAGTAATACCACGCAGAAAAATTATCACACCATCTGAAATTAAACAAAATAAGCAAAGCCTACAAGAATCTGTCCAAAGTACCGGCTGGCCAAAAATTGAAGATATCAAAGGTAAATTTATCTTTGTTATTACTGGAGCAGATACAGACCTTAAAGTTGCAAATAGGAGAACTGCATATTTAAATGAATCAAATAAAAATAACCACTTAGCTTTTGTAGATATGGATCAAAGAGCCATCACCTCTTTAGATCAAGCTCTTCTTTTAGAGAAAAACCGAATATTTCTAAATGTCAAACTAGGTTCAAAAAACTGGAAAAAACTTGTCACTCAAGCCCAAAAGGAAAAACTCGTAACTCGCATCTGGAAAGCAAATACCCCCGAGCAATGGGACCAATGCATCGACTCTGTCAATATCATCGCTACAGATAAAATATTTGGTTCTCCATGGGCATGTTTATAAAGTCATAACGATATCGTCACAGCTTGAAAAATCTCGATATATTGCTTCTAGTACTTTTCTAGCCTCAACAGAAACAGTGACTGTAACGGAAACATACTTACCCTGACGACTGATCTTCCGGGATATTTTGTCTTCAAAGACGACCCCGACATGCTTCTCAATTATCCTCAGTGCCTTCGCCTCAAAATCACTTTCCGCAAGACCCATAAATGTTACAGGATATTCACAGGGAAAAATAAGGGGGGACTCTTCTTCGCCAATAACCATAATTTATTCTCAATAATCATTTAATTGAAATTTCTATTTCATAAGCGAAAAAGCATAGATAACTTCTACCAATTTTTCAAGGGAATATTACCCTGCAAAGTCCTCATTTTCCTCATCAGGTGACACAATGTTTACAGCATTAATAAACTCTTGTGGGCTATCAGTCACAAACCATCTAATCCCTAACTTTTTCAAATCGTATATAGAGTTTTTATCGAATTTTTTTGGTCTCACCTGAAAATCTATGCCACGCTTTTTTGTCTCTTCAAAAGCATACTTCAAAAAATTACTTTCTAATTCATAGGAAATATACTCATTGCCCTGTATCGGATTCAAATGAAATTGAATTTGACTTAAGCCTTTAAAGTCAGATTTAACTATCTCCTGAAAACCCTTTTTAATTTCTTCTGAACTCCCATTCAGCCAAGTCATGGTTCTTACGTTTTCATATAAACTCTGCATTTCTGCGCAAACCTTGGGATCAGAGTGAACGAAAATAACTTGATTTTGTAGGTTATAATTTACGACTAAAGAAGCTACGTCCTTTAAATCTGCATCCTTGATATCCAGGTAAATCTGGTTTTGAGCTTTACCTCTCATTATAAAGAAAACTTCTTTCAAGGACGGTATCTTTTCTCCTGAATACCTTGAATGAAAAAATCCTCCGGCATCATATTGCCGCAATTCATGAAATGTCTTTTCAGAAACCTTAACTTGCATACTTGAAGTATTCGTTGTTCGGTCAAGAGTGTCATCATGAATACATACCAAAATCCCATCAGCTGTTGTTCTCACATCAACTTCAGGTATCCCCCCGTTGAACTTCCATGTATATCGGAGAGCTGCCAGGGTATTTTCAGGAACCTCTTTCAATCCACCTCGGTGAGACTGAAAATAGATCTCTGAAGTTTCATTCATTTCTGCTGAAAATAAAAAATGCTCAGAAAAAACCGTAAAAAAAATCAATGGAACGGTAAATGTAAGCCTTAGTATTGTATAAACCTTACTCTTCATAATTGCCTCTTAGTTTGGCTTAGAAGGAGCCTGCAAATTACTTAAACACTTCTTCAGAATTTTTAAAATTTTCAAACTCCATCTTAACTTGAGACTAGGACAAGCAAATAATTTTACACAAGACCGGTATAATAAAAGTTGTTCAGGATCTTATTTGATAAGCCTTGGGCTGTACAAATGCCAAAATTCCTAGATAAGACAATGTGGAACCCAATCCCGATTGCTTTCTACCTGACCAAGGTAGATACGGGCTTACCCTATCACAACAATTGATATAAGCTGTCCCTACGTTCAATTTATCAAGAATACCACGAGCTCTTGCTATATCTTTGGAAAAAACAGATGCTGTCAAACCATAAGCTGTGTCTTCCATTAGCTCAATAGCCTCTAAATCGCCAGTGACCTTTTGAATACCGATGATTGGACCAAAAGACTCTTCCTGCATAATTTTCATTGTGTGATCTACATTTACCAAAATTGTCGGCTCTAAGAAAATCTCATTAATTTTATTTCCTCCTAGTAGAACCCTAGCTCCCTTGTCCTTGGCGTCTTGTATTTGATCTAATAAGAAAGGAATATGTACCGACCTCGCCAAAGGACCTTGATGTATACCCTCTTCAAAGGGATTCCCCATTTTCAATTCTTTCGCTATATCAACGAAATGATCGAGAAATTCTTCATAGATGCTTTGATGAACATATATTCTTTCTACACCACAACAACTTTGACCATTATTATAAAAACTGCCATCAACACAATTTCCAGCCACCAGACGGATGTCTTCCAAATCATCAGTGACATACAGGGGGTCTTTCCCTCCTAGTTCTAAACCCAGGGGAACTAGTTTATGGGCTATTCTTTCAGCTATATGCTTCCCTGTTTTTACCGAACCCGTAAAAAAGTATCCATCAAAGGGCAAATCTAAAAGGTGTTCTCCTTCGTTGGCAGCTCCGATTACAGAAGAAAAAACATCCTCGGGTATTCCCGCCTCATATAATAACTCTTGAATGGCCAGGCCTGTTAAAGTGGCATATTCTGACGGCTTATACACTACAGCGTTACCACCTATCAGAGCAGGAACGAAAACGTTAACTCCAACAAGGTAGGGATAATTCCATGCCGAGATGTTAGCGATAACTCCTAAAGGTTCATAAACAAGGGTCTCTACTATCTCCTCGTTGACCTGAACATCATGTGGCATTAGCCATTTGGCGCTGTTTTCTGTAAAAAATTCGATCCTTTGTCTCGAAGCGATAATTTCATTTCGTGCCTGTTGAATAGGCTTACCCATTTCGCTACTCAATTTTTGGGCAAGATCTTCAGTATTCTGTTTTAACAATGATGAGAACCGCTCAATACATTCCAATCTCATTACAAGCTCTTGCTGAGCCCAAGCTTTTTGTCCCTTTTGCAAAACCTTAAACTTCTGTTCAATTTCCCCCTTATCATCTGGGGTTACTTCTTGAATAACTTCAAGTGTAGAAGGATTACATATTTTCATTAATCTACCTTATTTCCTCTGCATTTTTGCATACTTCCAAAAAGTAATTGAATAAAGGTTCGGGAGAAAGCACTACTTCATCCAGCGTATATGAAAATTCTGGATGCCACTGAACCCCTAACACCAATGACTGTCCTGTTCCTTTATTCGAAATAGCTTCAATAATACCATCATTAGGGGAAAGAGCTTCTATCTGCAAACCCTTTCCAAGATCTTTGATGCCTTGATGGTGTATAGAATTAACGCAGGCCTCGGGATGATGAGTGTAAATTGTGCTCAGAATTCCTCCTGCTACAATGTCAACCTCATGATATAAACTATCGTAAACCTCTCGACACCGGTGCTTGGAAGCCTCAGGATGATCCGTATCGATATCTTGGGTGAGCGTCCCTCCAAAATACACATTGATCAATTGACAACCACGACACACTCCCAACACCGGTTTGTTATGCCTAATGGCATAATCTACAATGCTGAACTCATATTTATCTCGATATGCATCACCGCCCCACCTTCCACCTTCTGCAGCTATCTCTCCATATGACTCTGGATGAACATCGGCCCCTCCTTGTAAAACGAATCCATCCATCTCTTTCATATAGTTCTCAAGAAGATCTATTTCCACATCCGGGAGCATCACCGGCATAACGGAGGGCCGGCATAAATAGCGAAACATATCATTTTCGATATACGATAAACATTTCGGACCATGAACATCTCGTTTTGGGTCTGGATATAGAAAACATGAAGAAACACCCACTTTGATCATAAAGCATCCTCGTAAAGCTTATAAAAGTCCTCTTTACTAACAGGTTTGGGGTTACATGCATGACACCCATCAGCAAATGCCATTTCAGACAACTCTCTCAAGTCTTCTTTTTTTACGCCAAGATCCGTCAGATTATCAGGTAATTTCAGACTGATATTAAGTTTTAATATACTTTCAATAATATCGTCACTCTTCAAAAGAGCACTTAAAATTTCCAGTCTTTCCTCACAAACTTCAGCGTTAAAACGCATCCCATAAGGGAGCATAACAGCATTTGCAAGCCCGTGATGGATATCGTGCATTGCAGACAAGGGATGAGCTGTAGAATGGACAACTCCCAGCCCTTTTTGAAAGGCAACCCCTCCCATTAAAGATGCAATCAGCATATTGCTTCTTGATTCGAGAGTAGGTCTCAATGTGGCTTCTTCGATATTATTCCAAACTAATCTGACCCCTTCTAAAGCAATCCCATCACAAATAGGATGAAACCCTTTGGACAAATAGGCTTCGATATTATGTGTCAGAGCATCCATTCCTGTAGCTGCTGTGATGTGAGGAGGTAGATCCATAGTAAGGAGGGGATCCGCAAAAACAGCTTTGGCAAGTAAGCGTGGAGAAAAGATTATTTTCTTTTCATGAGTTTTGTCATCAGAAATTACTGCACTTCTTCCAACTTCACTTCCCGTTCCACTAGTTGTTGGAATACAAATAAAGTAAGGAATTTCATCTACAACTTTCTCCTCTCCACCTTTACATTCCTCATAATCAAGAATGTGTCCTCTGTGATGCGCCATCAATGTTATAGATCTTGCGACATCAAGAGAAGCTCCTCCTCCAATGCCCACTATACAATCTCTAGCCGTGCTGCGAAACTGCTTAGCTCCTATTTCCACATCTCCAGCAAGAGGGTTTTTATGAATCTTGTCATAAACCTCGACACTAATCCCCTCCGAATCTAGAGTTTGCACAACCTCCTGAAAAAAGGGTAATGTAGAACACAGCGGATCTGTCACTAGCAAGACTGAATATTTCTCCTGGCTTTTAAGATGAAACCCCAGTTCTCTTACTACTCCTTCTCCAAATCGAATATGGGTGGGAAAGTTATAGGAATATGTACTATGTGTTGCGATACTCATTTCCATTCTCTCCTTCTATTTTTGTTAATTGATCATATTACTTCAAAGTATCGCTTATATTCCCAATCCGTAACCGCTTTCATATGCTCTTGCCATTCCCATTCTCTTGTCTCTACAAAATGCTTCACAAAAGATTCACCGAATAATTCATTAGGCAAATCAGAATTCTTCATATTTTTCGTTGCATCCCCTAAATTTTTTGGCAAAGTCTCAAGAGACTTGTCTCTATAGGCAGATTCTCGAGAAGCAGGAATTTCCAAGTTCAGTTTGTTTTTCACTCCATATAAACCTGAAGCCAAACTTGCTGCCATTGCCAAGTAAGGATTAACATCGGACCCTGGCACTCGTAATTCAACACGTGCCGATTTTTCACCACCCAATATTGCCCGGATGGATGCAGTCCTGTTATCAATACCCCATGAGAGAGTCGTCGGAGCCCAATGCCCTTCTACCAGTCTTTTATAACTATTTATCGTTGGTGCATACATGGGGAGAATATGAGGAAGGCAGTGAAGTTGTCCTGCGATATAACTTTTCATAATATCACTGGGTTCCCCAGGTTTTTGCGAATCATAAAAAATGTTGCGTGACTGATTATCACTCCAAAGGCTTTGATGTACATGGCCACTACATCCTGGATAGTCTGAATGCCACTTAGCCATAAAAGTTGGCATAATCCCATGATAATGACCAATCTCCTTCACAGCTGTTTTAAAAAGTACTGCCCGATCTCCCGCTTCGAGTACATCATCATACAATATAGCTGCTTCGTAGACACCTGGACCCGTTTCGGTGTGGATTCCCTCTATTGGAATTCGAAATTTCCCCATAAGGTCGAATAAGTCATTGAAAAAGGGTGCATTTTGAGTAGCTCTTAAGACAGAATAGCCGAACATTCCCTTACTTAAGGTGTTTAGTTCTCTAAATCCCTTTGCGTGTAATGAATCACTGGTTTCATTGAAGTTAAACCACTCAAACTCTTGTGCGAAAACAGGAAAATACCCCAAGTCCAGGGAGTCTTGTCTTACTTTTTTCAAAAGGTTTCTTGGGGAAATTTCTAGTGGAGAACCATCTTCTCTTTCAAGATCCGCGAGGAAAAAGGGAATGTTATTATCCCATGGGACATTTCTATATGTTGCCAAATCTAAAACGGCTTTAGCATCTGGGTATCCGGTATGCCATCCAGTAAAGCCTACTGAATCGTAGCATTTGTCATTTGAATCCCAACCAAAAACAACATCACAAAATCCAAACCCACTCTTTACAAGAGAAAGAAATTTATCGATGTGGACTACCTTTCCTCTTAAGACCCCGTCGATATCAGTTATGGCTACCTTAACTTTTCCACCAGGAAAAGCTTTTACTTCTTCGACAATTTTTTCAAAATGGGATTGATCCTTTCGAACATCTTTCGTCAGTGTACTCATCAAGTTTTCTCCATTGCTAAAAACATATAATTGCAGTGAAGATTAAATTATAACTTGTTTCCAAGCAAAAGAAAGATTTAGAAAACACGGCCTAGGTCGTGTTAAAATTGATTGAATAACGAATCCATTGCTCCGTCATTTCTAGAAATGAATTAGAATAGATGTACTACTAAAAAATGACTCTTACATAGACAAAGATCTACACCTTTTCGAGATCCTATATCTACTCTGGCTGGACTTCTGCCAACTCCCCTACACGTACTACTGGAATAAGTTTTTCATCTAGGACTTCACTACTCAAGCTTACCTCTGGGCCTGCTTCAGTCTCTTCAGCTTCACTTTCCTCATCTCTATCATCGTTAAGCTTAACTTTTTCTTTAGAAATAAGCTCTTCGAGGTCCCTGATTCCAAAATGTTGCATAAAACGTGAAGTTACAGAGTATAGTGCTGGTCGTCCAGGGGCTTCTAGCCTACCCACACATTCAACAAGTTCTCGTTCAATAAGTGCATACAGAGAGCCTGAAGAATCCACTCCTCGAATGCCGTCAATTACAGAACGTGTTACAGGTTGCCGGTAAGCAATAATAGCTAATACTTCTGTCGCTGCCGGAGAAAGCTTTTCCTGACGCCTTCTATTCAAAAGCATTTCCACATAAGGGCCATAACGTGGAACAGTACGCAAAAGATAGCCGTCCCCAATTTCGTCAATCTGAAAAGAACGCTTAGACTTTTCGTAATCGTCTTTCAACTCATCGATGATAGCTTTTAGCGCTCTTGGCTTCAAAGGACTGATGTTATCAGTAATATCTCTGATAGATCTCAAAGGAAGAGGTTCTCTTGAGGCAAAAAGTAGTGCCTCGACAGTTCCTTTTATTTCCTGGTGGAGCTCAGACCCACGATCTTCTTTTTTAGCTGACCCACGATCTTCCTTTTTATCTTCCTTTACGGAGAAATCATCAAGTAGGTTAATTTCCATCATTGGCATAAATAGCGAGCTCCTCGTTTTTGCACACAAAATATTCTGACGTATCCGGATCTCTCATGGCCATTGCACCACCGGTTTTCATAAGTTCGAGTAAGGCGAGGAATGTGACGATCAATTCTCCTCTGCAATGTTCTGTAGGAAAAATGTCCAATAAAGATATTTTTCCATATTTTTCTACCAGTTTCGTGATCCAAGAGATCTTATCAGATACTCTCCACTCTTCCTCGTGAACATTTGCCCCTTTTCTGGAGGAGACTTTCTTCATAGCTTCCTTGAAAAAGTCCCCTAAATCACACAAAGAAAGGTGATCAATCCCCATGGCTCGATTCCCTTTTGATGGGAATGGAATCATTCCCCGAGAAAAATATGAGGACTGTTGACTTTCCTTAATGGAGAGGTCATTGGCAAGACCTTTTACCTGGTAATATTCCAAAAGCTGTTGAACCAGCTCGAATCTAGGGTCTATATCAGCCTCGTCCTCTACCAACAGCTTTCTAGGTAAGAGCATTTGACTTTTTATATGCATCAGAGAAGCTGTCGTTCCAAGAAATTCCGCTCCGGCATCGATACTCAACTCCGTAAGAGCTGTCAGGTACGCTATATACTGCTCCATGATCTCTAAAATAGGAACTTGATAAATATCGAGTTCACGCTTCTGAACAAGGTAAAGCAGCAGATCGAGTGGTCCCTCAAAATTTTCTAAGGAAAAGGAATAATCCTCAATAGATTTAAGCATCAAAAAAGCCTGAATTAACGTATTACATTAATATTAAACAAATGACTACTTTAACAAAAATGGGTACTTTTTTAGAATGGAAGTCTTCTCATAGAGCATAAAAAGGCTACTTTATCATGAATATCACTCAGGAATCGGTATTTTCTTCGGCTTTACGGTCATTTTTCGTAGCCGTTTTCGCAGTTTTTGGTATCCTTGTGGGTACAATCCCCGTTGTAATTCTTATCGGAGCTTTGCTAAGCTCCCCTGGTCACGTCGCAAATGGGGCTCCCCCAATCTACCTTACCGACGCTAATGGAAACCGAGACCCTCTACCTTCGACAGCTCCAGTAATCCTCCAAGTGGATATTCATGGAGTCATCGGCAGCAAAAAGCTTGATGCTGAACTTGTCAGAAAACAGCTTCAGGAATCCCGAGAAGGAGTTCTGAAAGATAGCAGAGTTAAAGGAATTCTTCTTTCGGTCAATTCTCCAGGTGGAACAGTACATGATTCTGACTCCATTTACCGAGCCGTTAAACTATATAAAGAAAAATATAATGTTCCAGTCTACGCATATGTAGACGGCCTTTGCGCATCAGGTGGTGTTTACATTGCTTCGGCAGCTGATAAAATTTACACCAGTGAAGTCAGCCTTGTTGGCAGCATTGGAGTGTTAATGCAATTTATGAACTTATCTCAAACCATGGAAAAAGTTGGAGTTGTGTCCAAAACCTTGATCGCGGGTAAAAATAAAGACGCAATGAATCCACTCAGACCTTGGGACGCTGAAGAAGACGAAAACTATCAGAAATTGATCAGCTTTTTTTATGACAAATTCACCAATATCGTAACGAAGTCACGACCCAATCTTGATAAAGAGTTGCTTATCAATGAGTGGGGAGCTAAAGTATTTTCAGCCGAGGAAGCCCTGGAAGTTGGATTGATTGATGGTGCTAACCTTGAGCGCAGTGATGTTCTAACAGAACTTGTCAATGCTTCAGAAATTGGCGAGGGTGAAGAATATCAGGTAGTACAAATGCAAACCCGCCATTGGCTTGCGGATGTCCTTGAAGGGCAATCCCCACTGCTAACGGGAAAGATTTCGCTTGAAATGGATCTGCCATATAAATACCGGACAGAACTAGCCAACCGTTTTCTGTACCTCTATGCTCCCTAGGAGCTTTAGAGCAACCTATTAACGATGATACCTCTTTGAATCCATGGACAAACTCTACATTGTTGATGGCACGGGATTTCTATTTCGTTCCTACTTCGCTATCCGCTCTATGAATAACAAGCAGGGTAGAGCTACTAATGCCCTGTATGGTTTTATTCGCTCTATCCAAAAACTCCGCAAAGACTTTAATCCAAGCCACTTGGTTATTGTCTTTGACGGACCCAATAACAGTGAGAGCCGTAAAAAAATCTACCCGGAATACAAAGCGAATCGCGATTCTGCCCCAGAAGACCTTCCCCATCAAATGCAATGGGCACAAGACTTTTGCAAGCTCGCTGGCATTCCCATGCTCTGCGTACCAAAGGTAGAAGCCGATGACACTATGGGCAGTATTACCAAGTGGGCAGAAAAACAAGAAAGCAACGTCTATATCTGTACAAGCGACAAAGACTTATGCCAACTTGTTAATGATAAAACCTCTGTTCTCAACACTCACAAAAACAATTTGATACTCAATTCCACTAAAGTAGAAGAAGCATTTGGAGTAGCACCTGAACTCATTATTGACTACCTGGCTATAACAGGGGACCAATCTGATAATGTACCAGGACTCTACGGATTTGGCCCAAAAACAGCCGTCGCCCTCCTTAAAGAATTTGGCTCTCTCGACAATATTCTGGCTAACCCGGATAAGGTCCCAGGAAAAAAGAAACAAGAAACTTTAAAGTCTGATGCCGAAATAGCCCTTTTAAGCAGACGTCTCGTTACCTTGGACACTTCTGTAGATTTTCCAAAAGAAGAAGTCTTTTTCGAACTAAAAGATCCAGACCCCACCCCCCTAAAAGAGTTCTATTTCGAATGCGACTTCAGCAGCCTCATCAATGAACTAGATCATAGCAATGGCGACAAGCCCCCAGTTGTAGAGGAAAAGGTTTCTTATGAACTTGTAGATGACGATGCATCGCTAAAAGCTCTTTTAGAAATACTGAAGAATGCCAAAGAAATCTCTTTTGATACTGAGACTACCCACGTCCATCCCCTAAAAGCAAAACTGGTAGGTATTGGATTTTGCATCCAAGAAAAACAGGCTTGGTATGTTCCCGCTAATGGCAAACTTGGTCTTGAAGCTGTTCTTCAAGCATTCAAGCCCCTTTTTGAAAATCCTTCTATCGGATTTTATGCCCACAATGCAAAATACGACATGCATGTACTTGATAAACACGGCATAAAAATAAAAAATCTCTGCTTCGACACTATCTTAGCTTCCTATCTTCTAAACTCCCACAGTCACAGACATTCCCTTGACCACCTGTCCATGCAATATTTTGGCAAAGCCAAAACTCCCATCAAATCTCTCATTAGCAGTGGAAAAAATGAAATCGGGATGAACGAAGTTCCTATTAATGACGTGAAAGACTATTGCTGCGAGGATGTTGATTACACTCTCAGATTAAAGTTGCTTCTAAAAAAAGAGTTAGAAGAACGAAAGCTTACTCATCTACTCCTGGACATGGAACTCCCTCTCCTTCGGATCTTAAAAAATATGGAGAAGAAAGGAATATATATCTGTGTCAAGCTACTCCAAGATATGTCTAAGGAATTCACTAAAGAGATCGCTATCTTAGAAGATGATATTCACGAGCTTGCAGGAGAACCCTTTAATGTAAATTCCCCAAAACAGCTAAGTCAAATCCTTTTTGAAAAATTGGGTATTCCACCTTCCAAGAAAAAAAATACCGGACATTCTACAAATGCCGAGGTACTTGAAGGGCTAAAAAGAGATTATCCTATTGCTGGTAAAGTACTGGAATATCGTTCTTTAGAAAAGCTTCGGTCCACATACATTGACTCATTACCTCATGACGTTAATGATAAAACTTCTCGTATTCATTGTAGCTTTAACCAATATGTGGCTGCAACTGGGAGGCTCTCTTGTCAGGATCCGAATCTACAAAACATACCAATCAGGACAAAAGCAGGTCGCAGAATCCGCGAAGCATTCAGACCTCAAAGAGAAGGATGGAGTTTTCTCTCTGCCGACTATTCACAAATTGAACTACGCCTACTTGCCCATCTAAGTGGTGATCCTGACTTAATTTCCGCTTTTAAAAATGGTGAAGACATTCACTCTTTTACAGCCTCACAAGTTTTTGGTATTCCTTTAGATCAAGTAGATAAATCCATGCGTTCTCAGGCAAAAGCTGTAAACTTTGGGATTATCTACGGACAGCAAGCTTTTGGGCTTTCCAGAGAACTAAATATCTCCATTCGCGATGCCTCTCAATTCATTGAAAAATATTTTTCCCGATACAGCCGAGTAAAGAATTTTATTGAAGACTGCAAGAACAAGGCGCGAAAAACAGGTAAATCTGTTACTATTACAGGAAGAGAGAGACTTATTCCTGACATTAACAGTAAAAATGGACCCATTCGCTCAGCATCGGAACGACTCGCGGTAAATACTCCTTTACAAGGTACTGCTGCAGACTTAATCAAACTCGCGATGCTTAGAGTAAATGATATGCTTCAAAAAGAGAATAAGTTAGGCTATATGATACTCCAAATTCACGATGAACTTGTTTTTGAAGTCCCCGATTTTGAACTATTAGACTTTGAACCTCTCGTACGTAGAGCTATGGAAAAGGTTTTTAAGTTAAAAGTTCCTCTAACCGTTGATATCAGTATTGGCAAAAATTGGAAAGAGTGTTAAAATTAAAGAAAGTAGCCGTTACAGGTGGTTTGGCATGCGGCAAAAGTTCAGTTTGCCGTCTCTTTAAAGAATTTGGTGCTTACATAGTAAGTACCGATGACATAGTCCACCAGCTATTATCTCCCGAATCGATTATTGGCCGAAAAATTATTGATCTCCTAGGTAGTGGAATATTAAGTAACGGGCTCTTTGACCATAAAAAAATCGCAAGTAAAGTTTTTAATTCTCCCCGTGAACTGCAGGAACTAGAAAAAATAATCCATCCGGCAGTTCTGGAAAATGTCAAAGAAAAATATGATACTGTCAGTGTACACAGTTCTCACACAGTTTTTATCGCTGAAATCCCTTTACTATTTGAAGTGGGAGCAGAAAGCTACTTTGACAAAACAATTGCAGTAACTTCCGACAACTCGATTTGCTGCAAACGATTTCAAGACAAGACTAGGTACAGTCGAGAAGATTATGAAAAACGGATGGCGATGCAATTACCTCCTCAGGAGAAGGCCGATAAGGCCGATTTTGTTATCGTCAATAATACAAGTTTGGGCGAACTCAAACCACGGGTAAAAGCCATCTTTGATGAAATAATCAAAAATTAATTTCATTCTCAAGTCATCGACATACAAGCGTTAATTCGCATGTATCATATATTCAGATGATTAGGAATATGTCAATAAATTGACAAAAACAACATTTACAATTTAGGAGCATGATTCTAAATGGATCAAGATACCCCCCCACCAGAAAAAATCACCGTCGCAATAGAAGACCATAAAGGCAAAGACACCGTTGCCGAATCTACAAAAAAGAGCTCCCCTCCACCAAGAAGAAGAGAAAGTCAAGACAAGCGTGGGGACCGTCGTGATAGAAAAGTTGGGTCTTACGAAAAAAGAGCGAATTATTCCAAAAGTCCTCCTCAGGAGAATGTAGACGAAGAAGTTAAAGTCTGCGAAAATCCCGTTGTAACCAAGATTGCTGACATCCAGCGAATGAACATCGAGGACCTCCACCAATACGCCAAAAACATGAACTTAAAAAACCTGGCATCCATGACAAAATCTCAGGTCGTTTTTGAGGTTGTCAAGGCTAAATCAACTAGTCATGAAGAAGTTCTAATTGGTGAAGGAACTCTGGAAGTTCTACCTGATGGTTTCGGTTTTTTACGTTCTCCTAACTACAACTACCTACCATCCGCCGAAGATATCTATGTTTCTCCTGCCCAAATTCGTCGCTTTGATTTGAAAAAAGGAGATACTATTACGGGCTCTATCCGCTCCCCAAAAGAAAAAGAGAAATATTTTGCGCTACTAAAAGTAGAAGGTATCAACAATAGATCCCCTGAAGAAGCTAGGGATCGTATTTCCTTTGTAAACCTAACTCCCCTGTATCCGGATCAGCGCTATGTTATGGAGACAGACAAAACGAAACTTTCTACTCGCGTCTTAGATCTTACCGCTCCTATCGGAAAGGGACAAAGAGGGCTTATTGTAGCACCTCCCCGTTCAGGTAAAACCATTATCCTACAAAGCATTGCCAACTCACTTTCTATCAACCACCCTGAAGCCAAGCTGATGGTTCTCCTCATCGATGAACGTCCGGAAGAAGTTACAGATATGATCCGCACGGTCAAAGGAGAAGTCATTGCTTCTACTTTTGACGAACCACCAGAGCGCCACGTACAAATCGCTGACATGGTAATTGAAAAAGCCCGACGTCTTGTTGAGTACGGTCATGATGTGGTTATCCTTCTCGACTCTATCACGCGTTTAGCAAGAGCTTATAACACTGTTGAGCCTCATTCAGGAAAAATCCTTACTGGTGGTATTGACGCTAATGCTCTTCACAAACCTAAGCGGTTTTTTGGTGCAGCTCGTAACATTGATGGTGGTGGTTCACTTACAATTATTGCTACTGCCCTCATCGAGACAGGTTCCCGAATGGACGAAGTTATTTTCGAAGAGTTCAAGGGAACGGGTAATATGGAACTTGTGTTAGATCGCCGTCTTGCTGACAGACGCGTTTACCCAGCCATTGACGTTCTTAAGAGTGGAACGAGAAAAGAAGAAATGCTTTACCATCCTTCAGAGCTTGAAAAAGTTTACCTCTTACGTCAGGCGTTGGCAGACCTTACACAACTTGACGCCATGAACCTCCTTCTAGGACGTCTTAAAAAGACTAACAGTAATGCTGAATTCCTTCTTTCTATGAAAGACTAAGGTATATGCCTTACTAAGCTCCACTTACAAATGGCTGACTAATTATTCTTACTTAGTCAGCCATTTTTTTTAACTCTTTTTTCACCAAAGCTTAAACTTGACAGAGCACTAGAAAAAAAACCTATCTCAGCATATACTTAAAACAAACGTATGTTAAATAGGTAAAAAGTGAGGACAAATTGATCAGGTTACTAAGCTCTATCTGTTTTTTTATTTTATTGGCCGGAGGCTCCTATTGGGTCTGGGAAACGCAGCCGAGAATACGCAACTTGGTCAAAGAAAACCTTCAAACGGGAGAATTTCAAACTCTCGAGGTTCGTTATACCGCTGATTCAATTATGAACGAGCACGCTCACACCCTTCTCAAAGATCAAGAACATGAATTTCTTCCTTCCACACTTAGTTTTTATCCCTATGTGCTCCTAGAAGTGAAATATGTGAAAGAAAGTGGTGGTACTGGTGAAGGCTATATGCTTTGGGGACTTGAAGATGGAGAGATGGTTTTAAACACCAGCTCTTGGGAAAAGTCTCATGGTTTCGAGGACAGTATTGTTTCTGAAGCGAACCGTTACGATTTTAAAATCATCAATATATTAGCCAGTAATGGCGGCTCCATGGACCGAGAGTCCATGCTAAAACATCTTTCTGTAGAAAGTGATATTCTAGACACATGGGTAGAAAGTGCAAAAAAGAAGCAACTTATCATTCAAAAAGGAAACGACTATCGCTTACACTTTCAAAATCCAAGTCTTCCATCTGCTCCAGAAACAAAAATGAAGCACCGTATGGTAAATAAACCTTACAAATATGCGACTCGAGTAGGGAAAAAATATAGTATTTCTCAAATAAAGGAAGTTTGTCATGCTGCTTTTGGAAGTGGCTTTGGCATTCGAAGTGTTACAGAAGTATATCTGCCAGTCCATGTTATTGAAGTCAAAAACCCCGACGGAAGTATTTTCAGTACCCAATGGAATGCTTTGACAGGAAAGCGAATACAGGACGCCTTTTTCCCCTAAGTGTATACTCAAAAAAGACTGTAACGAGGACTTAGATCCTCATTACAGTCTTTATATCTACAAAAAACAAAATCACATCATCTTAGAAAGGCAGTTGGAAAGAAGCTTCCCATGCCTGGCACTGATAAAAACCCTTCTGAGATTTGCAGAATGTTGGAACATCAACACCATGCTTTGCCACTTTCTTGGAAAGAATGTTGAATTGATTACATAACCTGTCATACTTTGTCCCAAATTTATCAATATTTCTCAAAATATGAGCGTACAACTTAAACTGATTTTTTCGCCATGTCTGCAATCTTGCAGAACAATTTTTAGCTTTTGTCTGCCATTCAGATATTTTTTTCTTATGGTTCATGAATTTTTTGGTTTTCACAAATGACATCATTTGTGGAGCCTCCTTTCCACTAAACCATTTTTTCATAGTCGAATTAGCCTTATTAATATCTTTGTGATATCCATTGACTAATTTCATCAAATCACTTCCACCAGATCTCTTCGCTTTATACCTCTTGATCATGTTATCAATTGTTTTTTTCTTCATTTGAAACTCTTTTATTGCCTTATTGAACCTGGCAATTTGAGCTTTACATGATACTGGCTTTGGAGCTGCTTTTTTCTTAGCCTTTCTAACAACTGGCTTTGCTATTCTCTTGTTTCCACCAATAAAAGTCTTTGTTTTGAGCATTAGCTGCCCTTTACTTCTGGCGATTGGTTTGACTTTCCTCTTTGCTTGCACATTCTTTTTGGGTACTGACATCAGTCCACGTTTAGAATCTTTTCTTCTCATAGTTCTAGCCATCACTACCACCTCCTTATTTAATAAAAAACATTTAATACAATCTTACTACAATAGTATTTTTTTTATAAGCACTTAATAAGATTAGTTTAAGTATGATAAACTAACTAATGCTAGTTTTACATCTATAATACTTGTAATAGATTGATATCAAGAGGTTTGAAAGAAGGTACAGATTCGAAATTAACTAAAAATAAATATAATTAATTATATCAAACCATAAACATTCTATATGGCTAATGACAAATTATTGTCACAATTGTGATTATTAGATAGAACTTGATAAAACCAGCCTTCTTTTACATTAAACTGCTAATGCTTAATGTTTTAAACGCGATCAACAGTCAACTTAAAGAAATATTTTTTTGGGTATAGTTACGGTAGACATTGGGTTTAGGCATTTCTATTTTCACGCTTTTACATTTTTACGCACGTACGACTACGTTCATGAAGCACTTTCAGAATAAAAATGGAAAAAAAGGCTAGAAAATAAGACTAGAAATGCCAAAAAGGTACTTACTTAGAATTTTCTCCTCATAAGTACTCAGTAGACTCTGCGGTAAATTATGCTACAAATCCCTTAGCATCTGCGAAAGGATAGGCTACACTTTGCGGTTGAACTTTATTAAACGTGAATGTCTTATGAAGAAAAGACAAAAATGCTGCTAAACCTAGTTTTTCCAGAGCAGAAATCTCGAGAAGCGTCGAAGGATCAAAGGGATAATCTTTTTTAAATTCAGTAATATTCTCTTGGGATTCTTCCGTATCTATTTTATTCAATAGAACGATGAAGGGCTTTTCAGCCATTTCCTCATTATAAGCCGCAAGTTCCTCTCTCAAAACCCTAAAGTCCTCAGCAGGAGTTCGTCCATCGATTCCAGAGGCATCCAAAATAAAAACAAGGACTTTAGTTCTCTCCACATGACGTAAAAACTCATATCCTAGCCCTTTATTCTCATGAGCACCTTTAATAAGGCCTGGAATATCAGCCATTAAAACACGGGTATAGTCTTCAAAGTCTATATATCCGAGATTTGGGCGAAGTGTCGTGAAAGGATATGGTGCAATCTTAACATTTACTTTGGCAACTGATGAGATCAGGGTAGATTTTCCAGCATTTGGAAATCCTACCAAACCAACGTCAGCGATGAGTTTCAGCTCTAACTCTACTTCCTTAACTTCACCTTCCTTCCCCTCCGTACAGTAGTTTGGTGCTCTGTTTGTAGGAGTCGCAAAGTTTATATTTCCTTTCCCCCCCTTACCACCGGGGCAAATGATCCACTCTTCGCCATCTTCGGTAAAATCATATAAAATTTCACCTGACTCAATTTCTTTTACTAAAGTTCCACAGGGAATCTTGATAATCAGATCTTTGCCATTCCGCCCTTTTTTCTGGGAAGAACCACCTTGTGCACCGTTCTCGGCTTTTAGATGACGGCGATTACGATATGATTCCAAGGAGTGTTCATTTGTAGTAGCTTGTAAAATTATAGAACCGCCAATTCCTCCATCACCACCTGCGGGGCCACCTTTACGTATGTACTTTTCTCTACGCCAAGATACAACGCCGTTGCCACCTTTTCCAGCTGATAATTTAAACTTTACTCTATCTACAAACATAATTATTCCAATTTTTTTTCAAATTTTGCCATTAAACACAAAAAGGCCCGGCTAAACTGTCGCCAGGCCTGAAAAAGTGTAGAACGACTGCTGTAATTAAACTACAGGCTCTATTCCTACAAAAGTCTTAGTGGATTTACGGAAGTTTACAACTCCGTCAATCAAAGCAAAAAGAGTGTCATCTTTTCCACGACCGACATTCTTTGCTGGATGCCACTTTGTTCCTCTTTGGCGAATGAGGATACTTCCGGACGTCACAAACTGCCCATGGGTAGCTTTAACGCCGAGACGTTGTGCATTAGAGTCGCGTCCGTTACGGGATGCTCCTTGACCTTTCTTATGTGACATTTCCTATCTCCTTATTAACTAGCGCTTGCAATTTCAGTAATTCTCACACGTGTATAGCCTTGACGGTGGCCTATCTTCCTGTGATAATTCTGACGACGCTTAAATTTGTAGGAAATGACCTTTGGTCCCTTAACATCTTGCTGTAACAATTCGCCTTTTACTACGAATTCAACCAAACGTGGGGAGCCTATTTTGACGTTCTCGCCATCTTTAACGAAAAGAACATTACTAAATTCGACGATTTCTTCCCCGTTGAGATCAAGTAGCTCTACATCAATAACATCGTCTTTCTTTACGGTATATTGCTTGCTTCCCGTTTCAATTATTGCATAACTTTCTGCAGACATTTTCCTCCTGACAGCCAGACAATGGGCTGCAACTCAAGCATTTAATTTCTTAGTATTTTACTACGAACGGCAAATTATAGTATTTTCCAAGATTAACTTCAATAATAAAAATCAGCTTCCAATTATGTTAAACTATGCCTTTTCAGAAGCTCACTACAAACCGTTAATGCATAAGTTTTTTTTGATTTTTAGTTAATGAATAAACTCTAATACTAAGAGCTTTCCCATTGACGCATTAGGGCCCTTGCACTATCCTTCGGGCATGAATATAATTTTTTTGAAAAGCGAAGTATTACCAAATGAATTGAAGGAACTCCGCGATGAGTTTCCTCAATATGAATTTTTTTCTCCCCAGGATATAGAGTCAACCCCTCTGGAACTTTTGAAAGTAAAATATTGGGATTATGTAGAAGTTCTTTACGGTGACAATTTTGCTATCCAGGAACTCTCAACGGCCCACCAATTACGCTGGGTACATTCTCCATCTCCCCATATGGGGCAAGTTTGTCTTGATGAAATTTATGAACGTAAAAATATTCTGCTTACAAAGACCGCTGAACCCAATAGAACGCAGATCAGCGAATTTGCGATTACAGGTATTCTATCATTAGGAAAGCAACTCTTTCACTGGCATGATAGTTCCGTTGAAGGCAGTAAGCTATGGGGAAGTCCTCCTGAAAGGGAATCTACATGGATGATGAAGGGCCGTCTTCTGCTTCAGGTTGGCTTAGGCACCGTAGGCTCATCCATTGCCGACTTAGGCCAAAAGATGGGAATGCGTGTATGGGGTGTAGCACACCACCGAACCTTTCATTCATATTGCCACAAAACCTTTTCTCCTCAGGAATTGCATTCTATTCTTCCTGTCGCGGACATTGTTAGTTTATGCCTGCCAAAAGACAAATCATACAAGAATTGGTTTGGACAGTCTGAACTTGAACTTATGAAAAATGATTCGATTCTAGTTATTATATCACCCTCAGGTGTAGTAGACATTGATCTATTAGGAAAAGTTGCTGAAAGCGGCAAATTTCGTGGGATTCTATTAGATCACCCTCAAAATTTTACTTTACCAAAAAACTCTCCCCTTAAAGATCTTCCAAACGTTATTTGCACTCCGGATGTTGCCAGCTGTCCCCGCTCCACTGAAAGGATGGGTTTCAGAACATTTCGCCACAACTTAAGACAATATGTTCATGGTAACTTCGCTGAGATGAAAAATCTAATGGGAAAAACTCTGAGTTCCTAATCATACCTAAACTAGTTCATTAATGGGTTTCGACATAAACCAAAAAACAAAGAGGATGTTTTCACCTGCTCTTTTATTATTAATTTATGTCAGTATTAATACGGATCACTAAAACCATTTTAAATTAATTATTATCTTTCTGTTTAAGCTCTACCCAAACAGAACTATGGTCGCTAAGAGGACCTGGAGCTCCGATCGGAGTTTCAATTTCGTATGAATAAGCTCTTTGGGAAAAAATATGCTTTTGTTCATCCGAACCCTTTGCTCTCAGTAATATGTGATCCAGACACTCTGTTTTTTTGCAAATCGTCTTCGAACTTAAGCGAATTTTCTCATGTACGATTCTCAAAATCCTCATAAAAATTTCCTGATCCCATCCCAACAATTCATAATATAAACTCAAACTTTGGGAACTAGCATTTGGCTTTCCATAGGTTTTCATCATATCGTCTATTATTTTTTCCAAACCGGCCTTCTCTAAAATTTCCTCATCAGAGCTATCCTTCAAAATATTGATGACATCGATATGAATCAATTGTCTGTAGTATTTATAACTAAATGATTCAGTGTCCAGTGTTGTACCTGTGGTACCTCCACTCTCATTCTCTCTTTCAAGATGCTTATGCTCTTTAACCATAGCGTCAAACGGAGAGAAAAGATGAGAAAAATACTCATCAAAACTACTTCCAATATCAGGAACATCTAATTCTTTAAACCTGCCATGATCAGAATTTGCCATCATTTCTGTATCTATTGCTGGATAATCATATTCAGCACAAGCCTCGTCCAAAGCATCTAATTCCTGTGTTTCATATCGTCCCGTGTTATAATCTCCAGATAAAATAATGTCATTTACTTCAATACCGTCCTTTTCACATTCCTTGCAAAATAGATCTATAAACTCTTTAGCCTCTCTAAGCTGATCTTTTCGCTGTTGTATTTTGTATTCCTGAATTTCTTTTCTGCTTTTTTCTTTCATACTTTCCGGAAGCATTACACTACTCTGAAGATGAGTGTTAACAATGCAGATATTCCTTCCGGATCCCAAATCAAGAATATCCGCTAAAACACCTTTTTTCGTACCTCCATCAATACCGCTTTTGTTTTCGTATGGATGAAACCCAACCTTGTCTATGGGATATTTACTCCCAACAAGGAGACCGCTTGTTACGCCTCCCCCAAACCCTGTATGTGCAGGCCTAGCACACATTGCAACATATTAGCCCCCTTCCTGTAGAGTACCTACCATTTCTTCATAAATAGTTCTCGAGGAAAAGGCCTCTTGGAGACAAAGAACTTCCGGGTTTTTCCTTTTGATAAATTTTGCCATTGCTGGAACACGGTCCTTTGTTGACAATACTCCATTTGCCGTATTCATCACTTCACTTTCTGACAATGCAACGTTGCAAGTTAAAATCGACAAGCTGTCATTTTCCTCCATTACCTTCCTTACATCAGAACCTTTTGGTAAGGCACAAAGAACTTCATTATTATAGGAAAGTAATACTGACCTTAGCCCAAAACCGATTCCTCCCGGAATAGCAATAGACAAAGCAGCCAAAGGAGATAGTATCGATAAACCAAGGCCTTTCACAATTTTCCATGCCTTGTTTCCAACACTTGTCATCGGAGGGACAGATCGCTGAGTAAAGATAATACCTTTTTCGTTGAGCTTCTCCTCACATTCCTTTTCGTATGTAGAGTCTACAAAAAAAGAGTCAGGAGATTCAGGCTTATATTAAAAAATATATTCATCCTTTAGCTTTTCGGAAAAACTTTCATCTTTCGATGATCCCTCCATAACATTCTTGTAAAACGAATAATATACATTTGCTACAGAGTCTGCAATTTTGACACAGTGATCTCCCAAATATCCCATTCGCTCAGTTGCTGGAGTCGTGTATAGCTGCTCAGACCCACTTTTAAAATCTATAATATAAGCCACATTTCCTCACAAAAATAGCCTTTCGCAAAGCAATTTTCACGAAAGGCTGGATTCTAAATGTCGAAAAAATACCTTAAGACATATCTCCAGAAGCGTATTTTGCCACAACTTCAGCGTCGTATTCCTTAGCTTCTTCTACATACTTACACCAGCCACAATTTTCTGTAGGAGCCGGCTTTTCCCCGCTATCAACAAGAGCTTTTATTTCTGTAAGTGTAGGCTCTATCCAATCCGTTTTCCCCACGTAAGGGAGAACATGCAAGTTAAACTCCATCCGCCCTTTTATATCTCCATTTTCATCATCAAAACAAAACTCCGGACGAGTCTTATCTCCGTTGCAATAGATCACGTAGGCCGTATCAGAAACTTTGTAACCCATCTGCCGGAAAATCCACTGATACATTTCAAGCTGTCGTTTATAGGACTTCTGCCAATCCTCCCCCAGGCTAATCTTACTGTCATCCTTACTAGTAGACTTGTAATCGACAACAATTAATTCCCCGGTTTTCCTATCCACCCATATATCATCCACGTAGCCAAAAAGCTCCAGGCCTGTTCCATGGTGAGTTACCCGAGCACCGCTGCTAGGATCATGGGGGCTATATTCTCTCCACTTGTCCAGTACAGAAGGGTCATTTGGGTCGGGATCAAATGGAATCGCATCAATGTTGTTTTCAACCATCAGTGGATGAGGCTGTCGTGCCAATCGAAACTGATCAAACTCCTCTTTCCAAAGATAATCTGTAGAACTTGCCAAGGTGAAAGGAAAACCCGGAGGGGTTCTGATTTTTTGTACGCGATCACTAAAAAAACAAGCTTTGCACTTTATGTAAGATTCTACAGCACTACGGCTAACAACTTTAAGAGCATGCTTCAGGGGTCGTACCTGATTGATTTCACTTTCTTTTATTTTTTCTACGTAGTTACAGTGATCACAATCTTCTGATGCAGCAGGAGGGATGTTACTATGAAGCATCTGCTCTGTAGCAATAATCTTGTCGTTAACCCAGGAATCGTTCCCTTCATAGGGAAAGAGATGCATGTCAAAATCCATGTATCCCCTAGTTTTTCCTGTGCTTTCATCTGAATAACAGAATCCTTTTTCATTTTTTCTTACGTTGCCGTAAATGAAATATGCTTGGTTAGATACTTTGTAACCCTTTTGCCTCAGAATCCACTGGGTCATTTCAATTTTGCGCTTGTAAGTGATTTGCCAGCCCTTATCAATCCCAAGAGAATCTGTATTCTTGCTCGTAGCCTTGTACATAATGATATGAAGCTCTTTTGTTTCAGGATTTTCCCAAACATCATCAACTCCACTAAATATTTTCATGCTTGAAGCATCATGGACTGTATTGATCCCTGTAAAATTGTTACGCCAACTTTTCCATTCCACATCATCAGAGTGTTTGTAGGGGATAAGATGAGTGATGTGATGTTTTTCCATTAGTGGATGAACCTTGCCAACTTCACGAAATCGATCAATTTCCTTAGTCAAAAGAGCTTTAAAGGCCATATTAAGTGTCAGAGGAAATCCTTTTGGCCTAGCCAACCTTTCCCTCAGTCTCTTAAAAGCACACTTTTGACATTTATCAGCTTCGTCGAGCTGCGCTGAACTAAAGGCATAAGGATCATTTCTTAATTCTCTCGGTGTAAAAGCCCACCGTCCGTTCCTTGAGGTTACTGCATGGCCAGGACGCCATGGATCCTTTAACGCTAATTTTTTAACGCTTCGCTTACCAAGCTTACCCGAAGCTGAAGACTTCTCACGTAGCGAACTAGGCAAGTCAAATGAAGATGAACTAGCAGTTGGAGAAGTTCTATTGATCGGTTTTTTTGAAACCACAGGAGGCTTAAGCGTAGCTTTTTTACTTGCGGCTGATTTTTTAACACTTTCACCCTTAGTCGCCACACGCATACGCTTAGACGGAGGAGCCGAGGGTCCGTCCACTCCACTCCGCTTACTTGGGCGGCTTGCCTTTTTTTTACTAGGGACAGACTCTTTCATATCGTCCAACATGTCGTCATCAGAGTCTTCTGCATCATCAATGCTAAAATCTGAGTCCTCAAAATCACTAGATTCTGCCACATAATTTACAGCTGGTCTATTCCTGCTACTCCGACGAGTAGCTTGCAAGGCAGGCTCTTCAGATCCGGACAATTTGCGCTTCTTTTTATTTCCTTCAATAGCCTCTGTTGCTACCTCCTGAACCTGCGCATCTATAGGGTTTTCCACTCGCCCTCTCTTCCTGCCCCTCGTAGAAGAACTTGCATCTATTGGAATTGAAACTGATCCTGAAGAATTGTTCACCGGTAATGACATGCCTACCTCCAAGTATGATTTTTAATATTTATATTGGACTCCACCACAGGCTTTAACTTTTCGAGCGATCTTTTCGTCTGTTAAAACGTACAAACCACTCCTACTTGCCTAAGTATAAAATGATTAATAGCCTTAAATAACCAAAAAATCTCTGCCCCACAAATTAAATATTTGTGACCGATTCCGCTTTACGTACTAAAGTGGCGAACAATGTAATATAGGTATTTATTTTTCAAGTGATAAACTGTTTACAAAAAAGACCCTACCTTCATTTCTGATGGTAGGGTTCTAAAAAAATAAAAAATTAAAGACGGATTAATCTTAATTTACTGCTTTTAAAAAGGAGTCTAGGTCATCCTGATTTACTTGTGGCTCTCCTGGCGCTGCAAAATCAAGTTTTCCTTCCAGAAGCCACTTCCTCATCCTTCCAATCTCCGTATAAAGCTGATCAAAAGAGTCTATAACGAACAAAATAGGCTGCATACGATCGATAAAAAAGGTTTGATTAATGGCCCATTCAAGCTGAAAAGGAAAACGTTGAACATCTGGAGACTCAATACAGTGCTCTAACTCTGCGTAAGAACTTAGTAAACCACTCCCATAGGCTTTAAAACCTCCATTCTCTTTCATTAGACCAAACTCTACCGTGTACCAAAAAACTCTGGAAAGAGCCTGTATAATGGCTGTCAATATAGAAAGTTGCTGATTTTTGTTTTTCATCCCGTTTACTCGTTCAGCAGCTACAATAGCCAGCTCACCAAATCTTACCAAAACATCAGCAAACTCCGGATCAGTGTGCATTGGAACATGCCCTGCCACATCATGAAAAATATCAGGTTCCGGTAAGTAATCCAACATTTCAATATCTCTAATAGTAACTGTCGTAGGAAACTCTCGCTGTCTCAGGGCATCAAAAAACAAGAAAGTTGGAACATACCCCGTCACAGCAATAGCCTTAAACCCACTGATAGGACTAAGATATTCATTAATATCTTCCAGCTTGGGAATTTTATTAGGATTTAATGACAATGTCTCTACCCCTTTAAGAAACTTATCATTTGCGTACTTTTCCCAGCGCGGCTGAATACGTTTATACAACTTTCTCCAAGTTTCCTGATTGGTTTCACTATAGAGTTCATAAGGTTGCTGGATGTAAAGCTCGTCTCTTCCTTTTGCTTCTTCAATAAATGGAGCCTTTGTTGTGGTCAGGCCTATCAACGTTTTTTTTGTTTTACCAACACCTGTCATTTCCATGTCCTCTCTATTAAATCTGAAATTACGGGGAGCTGTGTTGAAAAAAGAGCAGTCCTTTTATCTCATTGATAATTAAAATACCAAAAATTCGGAACGCTTGATTTATACAGGAGCTGCCTTAAACACTTACCCTTAACTTCTAATTAAGTTATATAGCGATATAGTTAAGAATATTATCGTCACATATATAGATATCATGTTTTAATGAATAAAAAACCATGGTGAACTCTTTTATGTTATCAAGCTCACTTGCTCTCTTATCTCCCATAGCACGTAGACATATTACTTCCAAGCAAGAACACAATTCTAAGTTGGAAGTCTATGATAGTCAAGCCACTGACTTTTCATTGCCCTCAACAATCCTTATCGATTTAGTTCCAAATACGTCCTTCATGAATGAATTCCTCTATAAGAGACCTTACGCTATCAACCCGACAACTCTAGTGCTCATTTTCTCTGATTCACGCATTCCCGAAAAAGTTTTGTCTTCCGAAATAAATACCCCATTTCTACAAGATGGAAAGCTCAAAATTTGGCATATCAGTGAGTGGAATGAGCAGCTGTTAAAGGAAAGTCAAAATCTTCGTTCTCCCTTGATCTTCTGCCGAACTATTGCTGGAAAGGAGAACTGTGAAGCAAAGGTTGAGGTAGAAAAAACTATCAAGTCCCTAAGAAGACATTTCCTTCAAAGCAGTCACAGCTCCAGAAAAGCTATGATAAGCTATTACTCTAGTAGTGAGTTCACGTGCCGATTAAAAGAAATTGCACAGGGGAAAAAGCCTAAAATATATGTAGACAGATCTTGTCTTCTCGTAGCGACAAAACGTTTTTCCGACGGAGTAGCAAAAGCTTTCCAGGAACTAGGCTGTGAAGTATTCATCCACAACCCCTGCACAAAAGGTCACATCGACTACGTCATGGCAACAAATAGAGAAATTCACCAATTTAAACCTGACCTTATGATCAAAACTCCCAACTTATTTCAGGATCCTCCAAGTCTTTCTCTCAATCCCGGACCTCCGACTCTCTACCCCTTTCAGGACATTCCAGCAAACCTTTATCATTTAAATCACATAAGAAAAACAGGCATGGGCAAATACGACAGCGTCATCACTATCTTCAAAGATTTTATTGA
Source organism: Chlamydiales bacterium (assembly GCA_047611865.1). GTDB lineage: Bacteria > Chlamydiota > Chlamydiia > Chlamydiales > JBDQID01 > JBLFWS01. Next base: position 7,529 of record JBLFWS010000010.1, on the reverse strand, counting down.
AAAATACCTAACACTAGGACTACGAAAAGAACAAATATTCTTCGATTTATTGCCCAGCGATGACCTAGTGATTGATGCTGAAGAGTTCAACAAAGAAAAAAAATACGATATTGGCTTTTTGAAAACTATTACACCTCACCCTTTATTTAGAGAAATGGGCTCCCCCCTTCCTGAGGAAAATGCTGATTTAGAAATGGTTCAGGAAATCATGGACATTTCTCTGGAAGGAAATATTCCTTTATCTTATCAAGAGTGCCTTGGCATTGCTCCACCAAAATGGAAAGAAAAAGCAAGCGGCTACTATCATCAGCACTTTTGCCTACATTTTATCCGTGCTCTTCATAAAGAAGGCTTCGACCTATCTCTCACAGGAGCCAACTGGAACCAGTGGAAGGAGTTTAAAGCTTATGCCCGTGGCTCTGCAGAAGATCTTGCGGACTTACAAAAAAGCTTCCTAGAAAATAAAATCAACTTATCCATGAATGCATGGACCTACTTCCACCCCCGAGTTGTACAAGGCGGGCGTTGTGGTGCATTTTTCTTGCTGTATGAAGGTCCTGAAAAGAACTCTGTTTTAGAAAACCCCAAATCCTGGATTCCCGGAAAACATTTTGACACTTTTTCCTCAGTACAAGAACTAATAAAAAAATGCCGCTTTTACCTCGATAGACCTGACTTGAGAGAAGAAATGAGCTCCAACCTAAAAAAACTTGTAGAAGAAGAATACAGCTACAAGAAGCTTTGCTCCAAACTACTTAACAATTTCAGGGAACTCGTTCATTCTCAGAATACTCCCTAATAAACCACCTTCATTTTTTGGAGGATAAATACTAAAGCGCTATCACTTAGAAAATCAACGTTTTCATTACTTATCTGAGATCCTAAGTTTTCTACATCATACCTCTCTTCAAACCATTTATAAAGGTCGCCAAAATTGCAATTCCCTCTAAGATACTTGAGCAAATTAGGAACTGTGTAATTTGTATTAAACTCCGACCTAATTATACCTTCTGCATCACTACAAACAAAAGCACTGTAAATTGTCCCTGTAGACATACTCAAGTTAAACTCTTCGCCAAGAGCTTCTTGAAAATGCTGTACATTAGTTGCAATATCCATCTGTGAATACCTTGGAAATCGACGAGGGATTTCTGCAACGACTTGTCTAAATAATTGGTCTCTGTAACTTTGCAAATGATTAAGAATTTTATCTTCCACAGATAACGTTGAGCTGATTGAAAGATTCAACCCCCTGAATTCTTCACCATATACCAACTCGCTCTCTTGTGCTATACGGTCGTTACAATGCAAGGCCCCATGAGTCAGCTCCAGAAAGTATCTTTTGATTTTACTTTTAAATTCCTCAAAAGCATTCCTCTGATGACCGCCTTCCAATAACTGAATATTTGCTAGCTCGTCTGAGAGTTTTAAGTACAGATGCTTTAGGGTTTTCCTTATACCCTCTACCTGCCCTTGACTTGAGCCGCTAAGACTATTAGGGGATCCATTATAAATGGGACCCAATCTTTGTTCAAATCTAGAGATATATTCTTCTCGGGCGTAATTAAAATCCTCATCAATTATGGAATCTGGAAGTTCATCTAAGATCCCGGCATTTTCAAACAAGCCCATAAAATCGATAAAATTTGAGTCTACAGGCACATCATGAATCTCATTTCTTACTATCCGACATCTTAAGTGCTCACCATTTAACTTGGCTTCAGCAAGTTCTAAATCAGAAGGCAACAACAAATGAGTGTATTTACCAGGTTCTATTCCACCTTCAAGTTGCTCTGACAACTCCAAAGCTCCTCTAATCTCCTTTCTTTCTTCTACCAGAGGTGAATATCCTTTATCTAAAAGTGGAGAATTTATTCTCAAAACCGGCTCTTCAATTTCTGAATCGCTCAGTTCTGAGAAGTCAAAACGTTGTGGATTATAGTCTATGTTAAAAATCTCCTCATCCTCTTCTTCATCCCTTAAAGCTTGCGCGATTGGACTTATGTACGAACTTCTGTAATAAGGTGGTTGTGGATCATCAGAATAAAGCTGAACAACTGATGGGACTGAAACCTGTGGTTCCTCAGCGTCGAAAAATTGGAAATCACCAAGGCCATTAAAAGGTTCTAAAATTTCTGAAATCTGCTGATAATCAGGCGAAATATCAGGAGTTGCCAGCAACAACTCATTAAAATCCTGTGAAAAAAAGTCTGTTGAACTTGGAGGAAAAACGAAAGTACCATTGTTGTTCCATTGAGTATTCAATAAGTCTGGTTCGACTCTATTTTCAAAATTGTTCCTCGAAAGATCAAATACTGGCATTTGAGGTGGGTTTTCTCCCGGTGGGTATAGCTGTACAGTCCTTGTAGCAAAAAAAAACTCTCTATTCTGCACTAGAGGTTCATTGCCTATCAGATTTCTTATGCTCTCACCAAAAGGGGCAGATCCCTGATTTACAGGATTAGCTCCCCATGCTCTCCCTTCGAAAGGATTAGCCCTAAAAGGGTTTTGAAAGCCTGTATTGCCATTGTTTTCATTTCCGGGAATAGGTATGGGTATAGTAGAAAAAAGGCCAAGTGGTGGATTAAAACCATCGTTAAGGTCAAGTTCATTAGATATTTCGTCGACTGACATCATTTCAACATCATTTTCATCTAAATCGTCTTCTCCCATCACATCATTAGGATGATTTTGAGTGGTATTCTGTGCTCCCCAAAGTCCATTTGGATAAAATGGAGGATTACTCGCCCCTTGAAACCCATTATCCCAGCTACTCATTGGAATTTCTCCTGGTCAGGAATTTTGACATCTCAAACAGACTATCTATAAATTAATTATTTTAATTTGGAAACAAAAAAAGCACCCAGTCAATCTCTGACTGGGTGCTTTTCAAGTGATTCAAAGTTTTACTCAATGCGGGTAAGTTTGAAGTTTTGGATGTGACAAGATTCTTTTGTCTATGGAAGCTTGAGGATCTCCAGCATACTTAGAAAGTAGCTAAGGTTTCCGCGCTTCCATAGACGGAAAAAGAGTAGTGCAGACAAGCGTCAAACAAACCCGTGTTGGGTGTAGTTTTAGATAAGATCATCAACAACATCATATAGATCAATGCGTATAGAGATAGCGGAGGCAAAAAGGTTTTCTGCCTCTTCAGTCCGAATATTCATTGCCCGACCTATCATATCAATGTTATGATTAACATTGACTAATTCGAGGTTTATTTGGTCTGTAGCTGATTTGATTTGAACTAAAGCATCATCAGCGTCATTTATCTTACTTAAGTCAATAGTTCCCAAAGCTGAAGTAACAGTGTCAATTCTTGAGTCCTTATAAGAAATGTTGTCATCTCCCATTCGAAATGAACTGCTTAGTCCCTCTAGTACCTTCCTTCCATTATATCTAATATTATTGATTAAAGAATTCAACTCATTAACAAGAACCTGAGCTTCTTCGTCCAACTCAACTCTTCTAGGTCCAGTAGTCCCAGGTGTTGCTGATTCATCTGCTTTGGCATTTAGATCTATAAGAATTTCCTGAGCACGATCTAGCCCGAATTTAGTTTCTCATTTCTTTCGATATGGTCGCCGGCAATTTTAAGGCCGATTTCTTCCAAACTAGCCTTCATTTCAAAAGTATCAGCTTGAGACAATATTGCTTTCGAAGGCCCCCAACCTCTTGGCGTATTACGCAATGCATCACTTAATGCATCCTGTAAAGAAGTATTTGAAATATTCGCGGCACTGAGAAACTTATTACGACCGATAACTTTTACAAATGCGTTATCTACTATATTTTTTATTGTTGAGATGTGTGGCATAGTCCCTTCCTTTTTTTTATTAACAAATCAGTGGCGTGTTAATTAAAAACTACAGCTACTAAAAGCTTTAAAAATTAGACCACATATCGAAAAATATACTTCAATAAAAACAAGTAGTATTACTGAATTCATCTTTCTGTATAAGTAGTTTTAAATAGATCTCTGAGGATTGTTAAGTTTCCATTAAAGGATACTCAATACGGGCTAGTTTGACGCTTGAATGTGCCAAGGTTTTTTTGTCTGTGCAAGTGTGGGATCTCCTCCACACTTCCGCAGAAGGAAAAAAATGGTATTGGCTAAAATATTTTCTGACAACCTATGGCAATATAATAATGCGCCAGAGACTTAAAGCCTGTGTGTATCAGCTCATCATTAGCGGAAAAGATAAAGACATGCTTAAAGTAACGAAGTATTTCCTCTTTAAGACGATCTGCAGAATACAGATTCACATGGCCCATATTAGTGACCATAGAAGCATACCGTTTGCTTGTTATTGAGGGTGTCCCAATAACGACCACTCCGTCATGCTGCAGGTTATCCCTTATACAGCGCCACCATTTTTCAATATTTTCAGGATGAATGTGCTCGATTACATCAAAACTTGTAACCGCATTCCAATTACCTGCCTCATAATTATAAATATCATCACAAACAAATTCAGTATTTTCGTCCGCCCAACTTTGTTGCGCTTTTTCGATAGCATGTTCATCAAAGTCTACACCTTTAGCAAAACCACACTCCACAGACAAAAGTCGAGTCCCCATTCCTTCGTTGCAACCAATATCTAAAACACGCTTGCCAGAACCAATAAGGTCTGCTGCAAATTTATAATAAGAAAGATGATTCAAAAACCTTCGAGGCGAGTTCTCCATCCAATAGCTGTAATATTTTCCAAATACAAGCTGTTTCTCTTTTTCTCTCAACGCCATTATGATGCCTTGTTAACGTTTGTAGCACCCCAGAAATAATAGATCATCTGCCAGTGAGCAGTCTCCAGTATGAATGACAGAATCATTAACACAAAAAGTCAGCACATTGTGAAAAATAGACTCCATTTCGCCAAAGATTTTTCCCGCATTCTTTTGCTCTTTATTTACACCACAAACACAAACACCGTCTGCATGGAGATTTGCACTAACAGTATCAAAAAAGACCGGCTCAGAAGGAACATCTAAACAAACAACCGCGTCAAATGAACCGAACTTTTTTCCCAGAAAACTTGCCCTTATAAAAGAGCTCTTTTTGCTACCCCAATTTTTTGAAGCATATTCGATTGAGTCTGAATCCTCATCCACCCCTAGATATTGGATAGATTCTTCAGATAAGATGGGGGAACCCAGAGCCTCGCCACAACGAAACTCAAGGACACTCTTACCCTTGCTGACCATTTGCGCAATAAACTTATATCGTAATAGTTGCTTACCAAAGTCTTTCGGATTCGCGAATAAAGCTTTAGATACACGCGGACCAAGCGTTTTCTCTCCGTTACCAATAAGCTCCTTCAACTTTTCCCAGACTTCTTTTTCTGATGGGGACCCTGACACCACGGCTTTTCTCCCAGCTATTTCTCCACTCTACATAGACCTGAAGCTAACCACTCGCCTAATACTTGACAACTTTTAATTTTATTTTAACAAGTGTAATCCTGCCACGAGTAACCGTATTAAAGTTATTCTAGTCATGAATAAGGTGCTATTTTAGATAGTAAAAAAGAAAAGGAGTTAAAGAAGTGGCCAAAGAAGAAAACCAACTCCTAATCTACCTCAATAGATTTGCTGCCTCAACAGCCCCCTCTACTCCAAGAGCACTCACACGTTCCGCCCACTGAAAGGCTGTCCTTCCTTTATATGTAATTGTCACGTCAGCCCCCGAACTTAATAACTGAGCAACCTTACTGAAATCACCAACAGAAGCTGCGCAAATCAGAGGAGTTCGACCTTTAGCGTCAGGCCTGTCTACAAATGGGTCTTTTAAAATTCCCGCAATAAAGGTGAAACCTAGATCTTTAGCCCACTGAGAAGCTGTCATCAGCCTCCCCTTACGTCTGTTAAAATAGGTAGGAGTTAAATCTGCTCCTTCTTGTAAAAGGCGAACAACTTCTCTTATATTTCCCGAACTAGCTGCGTTAATCAAAGATGTACGCCCTTTTCCATCTTTCTTTTCAATAGAAGCATCTTTTAGTAATGCTGCTGCTTCGTGAAGCTTTTGTTTTTTTGCCCATTGATAGGCTGTTAACCCTTTATAAGTGACTGTTTTGTCTGCCCCATGATCTAGGAGATCAGCTATTCTATCAAGTTGACCCACACTAGCAGCATTAATAAGAGGAGAACGCCCTTTTGCATCTAGCTTATCAACCAAGGCAAGAGGAGCTCTTGGCTGCATCGAAGAAAAAATAGCAGCCTCATCCTCCAATTCATCTTCCCTGAGGAGGACTGGAACACCAAGGTCCGGGAGAGTTTGAGTTAATTCAAAAAGGTTGCCGCTATTTTCTAAAGCAGCAGTAACTCTTTCAATAGAGCCCCCTGCAGTGTTATCATTTAAAACAATGTGTTGAGTGATAATGCAATTCTTGTTGCTATCGTCTTTGGCTACAGCAAAAAAAGAACTCACAGAGGAGTCCACTTCAATAACAAGTCTTGCGTTATCAGGAGAAAGGTGATGATCGTGAGGATTAACAGATTGAGGAGAAAGAGCATCAACAGAAATCCCCTTCGAAGCAGCCTGAGAAACATTAGTTGGACTAAAAATCCCCATAGCTAGATTAACTCTTTGACTTCCATCGCCATAACTCCAATTAGGAAATTGCCAGGCATGATAAAATAAGTTAGCATGAGGCTTGTCTCGCAAACCCGCAACATCATTAAAAACAACGCAAACCTCTGTCGTGTACTCAGAAATATCACCCAAGGAGGCTTTAAGATTATTTGGCAGCTTGCTCCAAGCAGACTGAAGTGGAAGGCGGATGCCCCCAATTACCCCCGCATAACTTAAGCCAGTACTTTGGTAGTGTACTAATGCGGGTATTCTAGGAAGGTACATCGCTGAGGTAGCCCAAGAAGGTGCTCTGGCAGCATCTGTACTCACATTAAATTGTTGGACTTCTGGCGCCACCTTTGCTTTAGTCATCCTGAGAGATTTTATAACAATTTCTTCTATTCTAGCATTGCATAGAGGAGTTCCTCCAGCTCTCAACCGTGTACGTAACTCATCAGGGGTGTGCAGGTTCAGTAGATATTGTGCAGAATCCTCGAGTAGAAACCGCCATTCTCCAGCTAATCTTTGTATAGCTCCGTCAAGACTTGCTCTATTGGGGACAATCCCTTTTATAGCCAAGCTTTTTATGAGAATATCTCGTGACCAGCCCTTTGAGCCAAGAAAACTATGAGTAGTATAAATATCAAGTGGACTAAGCGCGACCATATTACCTTCCAAAATACAGTTAAATAAGATGCTAGTTACACATTATAAATTCTCTATGCAAAGATCTCATAAAGAATAATATTGAGGGAATTATCTTATAAATTTCCGGCATGGTTCAATACAAGGTAACACTTTTTCCTAAGGCTATAGGCTGTCTGACCAAATTCTCGGATGACTTAAGAGAAGCGAAGGAATTTGTGCTTATGTAACTGAGTCATGCCCGATCTTCTAAAAATGCAGGGTATCAAAATTGATAAACGTTTTGTTCTTTGCTTATATTGGAGAGGTGCCA
>JBLFWS010000009.1:0-37807 GCA_047611865.1 Chlamydiales bacterium | reverse complement strand
GGTGTCTCCAGGTCGAGCCAGCGGTCTTCTGCTCCTGTCTAAGAGCTGGGTTTTCCCGCCTTCTTGATATCGCTTTAACCATTTATGGCCTGTTTTTCTGCTAATTCCAAAAGCATCACAAATTTTTAAAATAAGTTTAAGTGTTACCCATGTGAGTGAATAGTGTTACCTATGTGAGTGAGCTTTTTGTAACCTATGTGGGTGTATTGTACCCTACCGTGGCACAGAATCTTTTTTTCCTATCCCCGAGCTAAAGCACGGGGATATCAAGAGGGAAGACCACTACCGTGGCCTTAAGAAGAAATCACCTATACACCCTGTCCAACAAAGAAATAAAATTATCCCATTATTAGCTAATTTGAATAAGCCGGCTATGGATAACTCCTAATAGCCACGGTAGTGGCTCTGTCTCCAAATAGCCCTGTGCTCTAGCTCAGGGGATGAACGATACACATTTCGTTCCGCGGTAGTGGCACCTCTCCAATACTTCAAGAACAGGTAGCTTAAGCATAGCTTTACTTTTCTCGATTTAGCCTTCGCAATTTTGGCAATTAGACATATTCTAACGGCATGATCCCACAACCCTTTTTGTTACCTAAAAAATCCTCCTTCTGAACCATCTCCAATTCTCAATCAAAAGACAAGATCGTAACCTACGATGAGTAGCGTTTTATCTTCTTCCTTTTCCGTATAATCCTCCTAAGCTTGACTTGTTGAAGAAAGAGAGTCAAAACCCACAAAAAACCACTAATTATTTTTACCAGTCTCCAAGCTTAGAAAAATCCAAATTTTAATACAGCATTATTCCCGAACATGTTAGTGTCCAAACTATTAAAATTTTACTGACCTCTGTCGTCCCACGATCCTTAAAGGGATAAAGGCCGGCATAAATCTACACAAAAGGTGAAACCGTGAAACTAGGGGTTTACATAACAGGAGCTTGTGGAACTTCCAAAAAGCTCTACAAGGCTCGCAACGAAGCGAAAAGAGGACGTGGCACACATCAAGCAGTCCTCGAACAAATTGAGCAAGACAGTTTGTCTCTAATAGAGACTCAGGAAAACAAAGGATTTTCCTTTATTGTTGACCCACAATATAGCTTTTATGACTTACTACAACCTATCACAGAAAATGTTGAGGGAGTAAGTTCTGGTCCACAAGAAAATTGGTTTAACAATAATGTCTTTTATATAAGACCTCAAATTCAAGGGCCTCTGAAAGATAAAGTAGGTAGCTTCCTTGAAAAATACATACACAGTAACCGTCTCATTCAAAATAAATCCGCTATGGCTATCCTTCCCTCACCCTATACGCTGCTGAAGCTATCGGATGTGTCAGGATACCAAAATGATTCAGAGGCTATCAGAGACTTAGCAAAATTATTACGTGAAGAAGCTAAAAATCTCGTTAAAAAAGGCTTCACCCGTATCCAATTTGACGAACCAACAATTGTTATGAAACAATCTCTGGACTCTGTCAAAAAAGAAGATATTGAACTTCTCAAAGAAGGCATAAACGAAATAGGTAAAATCCAAGGCGCCACCATAAGCCTTCACACCTATTTTGGAGATGCCGGCCCTCTTCTATCAGTCTTCGAAGAACTCCCTGTAGATTGCATAGGCATTGACTGCACAGAGACTCGCATGAGTGATATTCTGAAACACAAGTTTTCTGGAAAAGAAATCGCCCTCGGCCTGATTAACTCAAGAACACCGGCCATGGAAGATCCTAAAGATATCATTCAGAAACTCCAAAAAGTTTCAGACAATACTGATGCCAAGCAAATATGGCTAACTCCAAATACAGGCCTTGAATTCATCGGGTGGACTTTGGGTCATGATAAATTGTCAATATTAGAAGAAGTAAAGAGAGGCTTTGAAAAAAATGTCTAAACTGTTCCCTGTATATGAAGTCGGCAGCATGCCCAAGTTACATGCACGAGTCAAAGCCTTTCAAGGAAATGCTGATAATCCTGTTTCTGATGATGATCTGGAACAAGTAAAGACCTTTGCTAGCAGAGCTCAAATTGATAGTAAGGATGTAGTACAACTCCTCCTCGGTCAAAGAAAAGACAAGCGTAAGCTTACCCCCGAAGAAAGAAAACAAGTAGCTGACTTTAATGCTCTTCTAAACCTAAAGCTCCAGGAAGCCACAGGCTTGGACTACGTTTACGACGGAGAAGCCAGACGATCAGAAATGTACCGCCACTGTGCAAAACAAGTCGAAGGCTTCGAAGATTATCCCGAAATGCTTCGCTCCCGAGGACCCGATAGCTGGCTCGCATCCATTTGTTCTGACACCCCTCAACTCAATTTAGATAAGGCAAATATGCCTGAAGTTAAGGAGTTGGAATTTGTCAAACAAAACGCAAAAACTACGATCAAGGTACCTCTTGACGATCCATACATGATCGCCAACATGACCGGTAACCGCTTTTTTATTGAAAAATACAAAAAAGAATTTGATCAAGATCCTCAAAAACTTCGTTATGAATCAAAGCGTGCATTGACTTTAGCCATTGCTAAAAATGTCATCAGACCACAAGTAGAAGCATTGGTAGAAATCGGAGCGAATTTCATTCAGCTCGATATTCCTTCTGCCACTATTGATCTACTGCACCTCCCGATCATGGTAGATGGCATCAATGCGGTTACAGAAGGCTTCGATAACATTAAATTCAGCCTCCATATCTGTTATCCCAAAAGAGTTTCTCTTATCGATAAGAGTGGCTATGAGTTACTTTTTCCTCATGTCCTTAAATTGAATGAAAACGTCAACCACTTCTCTTTGGAGCTCGCTAACGGAGACCAGTACCGAGAAGACCTTAATGTTTTCGCTAAATATCATCCCGAAAGAAAATTCGAGCTCGGTGTTGGAGTTGTGGATATCACTCTCGAGAGGCAAACTAAAGGTCTTTTAGAAACTCCAGAAGAAGTAAGAGACCGTATTCTCTTATCAGCTGAAATTCTTAAAGATCCTTCCCTGATATATGTGGCTCCAGATTGCGGTTTAAGACAAGTCTCTCTCCAGAGAACTGTGGATATTTTCGATCTGTTAGTCAAAGGTGCTGAACTCGCACGCCGAGGGTAAGATGAGCGTCCTCAACTGCCTTAAAAATGGAGATGGTAAAACCATCTCCATTGAAATAGAGCCTCCAAAAATAGGCTATACGAGAGAAGATATCTTTAAAACACTCGATCCCCTGGCCAAGCTGGGGATCAAGTTCATTGATATCACTTACCATTCACCCAGAATTGTCGATTATGTAGAGTCTGAGGGGGATCGCTTTGCCTTATACCAGAGGCTCCACCCAGGAACTTCCGGAATGGCTGGAGCTATTCTTGAACGCTATGCAAAATATAAGATATTTCCTGTACCTCACCTAATCTGTACAGGATTCTCTCGTTATGATACGGAAGATTTCCTCCATGAGCTTGCTTGTCTTGGAGTCACCAATGTCCTTGCTTTACGCGGGGACGGCTCTAGGGAACCTTGTGGAAACATTCTCCCTTTCAAACAATCGCCTGGTGGCCATCACTTTGCTTATGAGTTGATCAACCAAATCGTTCAACTCAGAGAAGGAAAGTACTGTGGTGTCCTCACAGGAAAACCCATGGATTTTGAAGTGGGGGCGGCATGTTATCCTGAGGGACATCCCGATAGAGGTACGGATAATATCGACTTGGAGTGGTTAAAAAAGAAAGCCGACCAAGGTGCCGACTACTTCATTAGCCAGATGTTTTTCGATTGCGATTTATATGAAAAGTTTCTGGATTTAGCTGAAGCAAAAGGAATCAAACAACCTATTATTCCTGGTATAAAACCTTTAACAATTTACCGACATCTGGATGCTCTTCCAAAAATATTCTCCTGTAGATTACCCCCTGAGCTTCGTTCACGTGTGGAAAAGTTCAAGGACAGCAAAGAAGACGTCCGAAAAGTCGGTATAGAATGGTGCATAGAGCAATGCATCCGTCTTAGAGAAATAGGGGCTCCAAGCCTTCATTTTTATGCTGCAAGAAATGCTCCTATCAAGGAGATCATAGAGCATATCAATGATGTTCAAGAAGAGCCCGAAGATGGCATCCAGAGGCAGCTTGCAGAAATTAAACGTTTACTGTAGGTTGACGCCTTGTATTTTTCTGACCTCTAACACAGTCAAAAAACACAAAAATCTCTAGAATCGAGCAAGTAATGTTTTAGGGTGGCTTCGACAAGCAATGTTATACTTACGACCACCCTCTAAACTACTCGAAATTTTCACTACTCAAACGAATATTTAAAAGGAGTGTTGACCATGAGTGATACAGAACTAGGCAAACAGCAACTTTGGGCAAGTAGATTTAAGAAAGGCACCAATCCCATTGGAAAGCAGTATAGCGAATCTGTAACTGTCGACCGCAATATGTTTTATCAGGATATTTGGGGAAGTGAAGCCCACAGCATCATGCTCGGCTATACAGGTATTATCAAAGAAGATCACTCCCGTAAGATTCTCGAAGCCCTTCAAAAAATTAAGAAAGACTTCTCAGAAGGCACTTGGGATCTCGGCATGGCAGAAGAAGATGTTCATATGAACGTTGAAAGATTTGTCATCGATACCGTCGGCATCGAAAATGGTGGAAGAATGCACACTTGCCGATCAAGAAATGATCAGGTTGTTCTAGACACAAAGCTTTACTCCCGCGACAAGCTATTAGAAGTAAAAAAGTCTCTGTCCAAAGTTATCAAAGCTCTCCTGGATCGTTCCAAAGAAGATACAACAGCTATCATGCCAGGGTATACACACACCCAACATGCACAGCCAATGACAGTCGCTTACTGGTTTACTCATTATGCCGCTATCTTCCTCAGGGATCTTGAAAGACTATCTGCGTCTTATAAAGTAACAGATACAAATCCATTAGGTGCTGGTGCATTAACTGGAACTTCTTTTCCCATTGACCGCAAGTTGACCACTCGTCTACTAGGTTTTGAAAAAGTACAAGAACATTGTTTAGATGCTGTAACAGCTAGAGATTACAACCTTCAAACTATCAGCTCCCTTGCTATCCTCTTCTCCACGCTTTCACGTATTGCCGAAGAAGTCATTTATGGCATCACCCATGAGTTCAGAACTATGGTTCTTGATGACAGCCTTGCAATGGGCAGCTCCATGATGCCTCAAAAGAAAAACCCTGGCGTTCTAGAGCTCGTACGTGGACGTACCGGAAAAATGTACGGTATCTTGATGGCAATGCTTACCACAATCAAAGGTCTTCCCAGTGGATACAACAGAGACTACCACGAAGACAAAACAACTTTGGTAGAAGCTCTAGCTCTTGCTAACGAAACATTGCAAGTCATCCAGTGTGTGATAGAAACTATCAAAATTAACAAAGATCGTACAAAAGAACTCGTCAACCAAAACTTTGCTGCCGCTACAGAGCTTGCAAACTATCTGGTTCGTGACCACAACATCCCTTTCAGACTATGCCACAGAATCGTGGGATACGTAGTCGGTGAACTTGTAGAAGAAGGTAAGAACTTTACCGACTATAAGAGAACCCAGGAACTCCTTGCTGATAAGGATATTGTTATAAATGAAGCGGACCTCGACAGAGTTCTTAATCCTGAGCAGGTCATTGAAAAATACAACTCTCTTGGCGGTACTTCTCCCGTAGAAGTTGAAAGAATGATCGAAGCCATGTACAGCGAACTTAGTGATCAAAGTCACCATATCGCTGATATTGACAACAGGATAGATACAGCCAGAAATGAAACTGCTGAGATCGTAAGACTCGTTCTTGATGGTGGCTCATTAAAAGAGGCTGTTAATTCCGTACTTAGAAAGAAAGAAGAGCTCGCTTCTGTCTAACTTAACAATATAGGCTACCCGTGACCCAATTGAATTCTCAGCATCTCTTATCAACAGATGAGTTAGGTCTTAACGACATAAACCTGATTTTGAATGCATCAAAATATGTTGAGGATAATATTTCCAAGGGTATCGATCTTCCTCTTTTAAAGGGGAAGATCTTAGCCACACTGTTTTTTGAGCCGAGTACCCGTACTCGGCTTTCTTTTGAAACAGCCATGACTAAACTTGGAGGAAGTGTTATCACAGTTGAGAGTGGAGGTTCCACCTCAGCAATGAAAGGGGAGACCCTTGAAGATATGGGAAAAGTCATTAGCGGATATGCTGATATCATCGTTACAAGACACCCAGACCCATTTTCAGTAGACAAACTATCCAGTACATCAGATGTACCAGTAATAAATGCAGGTGATGGTCCCAATCAGCACCCATCCCAAGCCCTCCTAGATCTCTACACAATCTCTAGAGAAAAAGGAAAGCTCGAAAATCTTAAAATTGGTCTACTCGGTGACTTAAAATTCGGCCGTACAGTTCATTCTCTGTGCAGCCTTTTAAATCTCTTCCCTATACACTTTGTTTTCATTTCCCATCCCAGCTTAAAAATGCCTGCTCACATCGTCGATAAGCTCCGATCGGAGGGTCATCGTGTTGACGAAGTCAGTGACTTAGAAGCTGCCATCGAAGATTTAGATGTTTTGTATGTAACCAGAGTTCAAGGAGAAAGGTTTGAAGATGAAAAGACCTACTTACAGGTCAGAGATCGCTACCAAGTAAACAATGAAATACTAAGAAATGCAAAACTGGACCTTTGCATTATGCATCCCCTCCCACGTATCAACGAAATCCATACAGAAATTGACTCTGATCCAAGAGCAAAATACTTCAAGCAAGCAAAAAATGGTGTTTACGTGCGCATGGCAATACTAGGACTACTTTTGGGAAAGGTCGAAGTTCCTGAGAAAACTCTAATTGGAACTAGTTCGTGAATTAAAATAGCGGAACGTTGATTTTGGAGCATTTTGTCTTACTTTTGAATCGGCTTGTAACTCACCTAATTTTATACTCGAGCCAAGCCGTTAATGATGCGCACTCACCTGGCTGTTTTGTGGCGTAGGCGAAGCCTTCATGAGGAACGAAGTTCCGCCGCACCAATAGCCTAGTCCGAAGTGAGCCCTTAGCGAGCGCAGGGCTAGGAATAGACCCACACGTAATTATAAGCGCTGAAAGTGCGACACAAAAAGACTTAGTGACTTTTTTGATAGAGGTAGGGATGGATTTCGCCACCCCTCCCTCCGAACCGCACGTGCGCTATTAACGCATACGGCTCTCCAGTTAGTAGTTTCCTCATCGGGATCGGCACGCTAGCTCTAAGACTCTGGCTTTTTCCATTGTGAAGAGTCCTAAATTCGCGAAGAATACACCTTTCACTCCGTCTCCAGAGCTGTCAACATATCGTCTATCCAGATTGATGGTTCGACCCATTCCCAGCGACATCTTAGGTTGCTCGTTTGCCTTATGTTGTCTGTATATCTGGTTTGTTTCTCTATCTCTTGTCTAGATATATTGTCACTCCGAGATTCCATCTTTCTATATTTTCAATATCTACTTTCCTACCCGTCTTCCCTCGGTATGGCTTTGGTTTCCATACTTTTCGACACAATCTGTATCTTCAGTACTATGCGGGCTCTGACTCCTTACTCTGTCACAATTCAGAGTAAGGTATCCTTGCTTACTGTATACGACCTTCTATTCATGCCATCTCCAACCACCCAATAACATGCACTCATCGATGATAGTTGCTTATCGTGAGTACTGAGTTTCAGGCTTCGTCGTCCGACAGAGGGACTCGCCATGTTATTGAACCGAATCGAGTTCGTTATCCTACGGCCTGAATATCCGCTTCCAGTTGCTCTCCACCTCACGGTGACGCAGTTACTTTCAGCTGCAAGATTGCAACATTTCTTGAAGAGGACTCTCACTTCTCTTATCGTATACCATCACAAGCGCACTGTCGCACTTTCAGCGCTCAAATACCTCAACTTGTTCCTTTCCTAGCCCTGCGTTCGCCAAGGGCTCACTTCGAACTAGGCTATTACTGTAGCGGAACTTCGTTCCTCATGAAGGCTTCGTCAATGCCACAAAAGATCAAAAAATCGGGCATTTGTAATTTTAATACTCGACCTAAATAATATAATTTGGAGTGCTCTTTTTGCAGCACTCCAAACTATCTTAAGATTGTCAGGCCTCAGATGCTGCAAAAACCTTCAAAGCTTCTTCAAAACAAATTTTGGGTGGATAAACAACACCAGCTCCCACCATTCCAACCCCTGCAACCTTGTGGGCAATCCCCGTATTGATTACTGGAAGTTGATTAAATTCAATAACCTTTCTCAAATCAATTCCCGTGGGGGATCCCTTAAAATTTAGCGTAGGAATAGAAAATGCCGAATTTTGTGTGAGAGTAATATCATACATACTCCTTGTATAATTCAGGGCATCATCAGAAGTGCCCCCAACAAATTGCACAATTGCTGGAGCTCCAGCCATGACAAAACCTCCAATACCAAAGGTTTCCGTAATTGAACTATCCCCAATGTCAGGATTGCAATCATCCTCTGTATAGCCGGGAAATAGAAGTCCCTTTACAAAGTTTGCAGGTCCTGTAAACCATCTGCCTGCTAAACCACTAATTCTGATTCCGAAATCTGTTCCATTTCTGGCCATACAGGTTACCATAGTACTGTGTTCAATATTGTCTGCCGCATCCAAACAAACCTTAGCTGTAGGCATTGAAAGGTTTAGGAAAAAGTGATCATTTCCATTCATAAATTTCAAAACCTCAACAAGCTTATCTCGAGGACAATCCACAGAAAGAAGGCCGGGTAAAAGAGTACGGATTATCAGAGAAGTCGCTGCTTTATTGCGGTTATGGCCTTCATCACCCATATGCAAAGCTTGAGCTATCACAACCTTCAAATCAATTTCGTCTAAGTTAGAAATAGCCTCTTTCAAAATAGGATAAAGAACCTCCTTAATCCAAAGTAGTCGACGAATTACTTCTTCACTATTTGCCCCATAGCGTAAGACTTTCCCCAATCCCTCGTTAACAGTACAAAAAGCTTTATTGCGGTAAGTTTTATTCTCTATTATAAAAACAGGCATCGAGTAACTTGTCACCCCAGCCATTGGCCCCACTGCTTGATGTTCATGACAGGGTGAAAAGGTGATATCCCCAGCCTCTACTCTTTTCTCAGCAGCCTTCAAATCATCAGCCAGCCCTTCAAATACCATTGCCCCAAGTATCGCAGCACGTAGAGGACCAGACATTCTCTCCCAGTCTATCGGAGGCCCCGCATGAAGGATTGTTGTAGCTGTCATATCGGGAATAACCTCTCCCGCTAAAGCCATTCCAGCAAGAACTGGCTTTGATGACAGTAGTCTTTTAATGGCTTTCTCATTTGCTTTATCTATAAGATCTGAATTTTGCACTTTATCCAGGGCTTTAATAAGTTCAGGGTTGCCACCGGCAACGGGTTTCCAGTTGAGCTGAGTTGTAAAAACATTCTGTTCTTCCAAGGCTTCCTTAAATAAAGGACTGCCGATGTTTAAAACCTTTAATTCATTATCAAGAGTCATTTTTGCTGTTCCTTGTCCATTAGGGCGTTGTTGCGCAATTTAAACCACTGAGTCACAGAGATCAGCGAGGAGGTATGAGTAAATTGAGAAATGAAATAAAAAAATAGAAAAATCAACTCTGAATACGTTAACAGGGCATTTTCGATGTCTTTTGAACTTTATCTCATTTTCTCATATTTTCTCACTGATCTCTGTGGCTCAGTGGTTTGATTTATACAACAAGGCCGTTCATTAGTCGTTTATTGAATGATTGATTTCGCCAACTCAGCTGCATTTGCATTACTTGAGGCCACAATAACACCTAGTTCCTTAAGTTGAGAAACTTGTCGAGAGTAAACTTGAGGATCGCTTTCTGTGCCACAAACTGATGCGATGAACAGGACGTCCTTTTCTTGCCGTATTTTCCGAATAACAGGTGCAAGATTCCCCGCAGGGTCCTCATGACTTCCGTAACCAAGAACGATATCAAACAAAAGAACCGCCGCATCATCTTTTTTAGCATAGTGAAGAAAAGCGTCATTTCTTGTACTTGGGTCTATCATGGGATGGGGCTTGCCTTTTGTATACTCATCATCACCAAAATCTATAAAGGTATGGGATTTCCCAATAATGTGCTCGGCTTCTGAACAAAGAGTACCTCCACAAAATAAACCATAGATTTTTGTCTGTGATTTTTGAAGAAGGGGCTTTTCTACTTCACTCTGTCTCAGGATTTCTGCTGAAACATTTAATAGAGAAGCAACATGTATAGTAGCATCAGTAAGGTTCGAAAATATTGGAATGAAGCGTTCCGCTTCTTGGCTCTCGAAATGTCCCATAAAACATACCACCACAGGTTTGTTAAATGACTGTAAGCAAGCTAAAAGGTCCCTTGCCACATCCTTGTCTGGTGTTTTAGAAATAAGAACTATAATTTCAGTGTGGGGATCCTTTTCCAGCAAACGAAGGCCCTGCTTCATTGTCAAAGCTCCGATTTCTCTTTTTAAATCTCTTCCACCTGTACCAATCGCATGAGTGATACCCAAACCCAATCGATCTAGCAAAACAGTGGATTCCTGGATACCTGTCCCTGAAGCCCCTACAATTCCGATATTCCCTTTTTTTACCTTATTTGAGAATCCTAGTCCCTTTCCATTAATAATTGCTGTCCCACAATCAGGCCCCATCATTAACAAATCCTTCTCCATAGCCAGCTCTTTCAGCAGCCTCTCATCATCGATGGATACATTATCGCTAAACATCATCACATGAAGACCATGCTCCAAGGCTTGTTTTGCTTCTCTGGCAGCATATTCTCCCGGAACAGAAATCAAGGCTAAATTTAAGTCTGGATTATGTTTAAGTGCGTCAGGAATTCGCTTAAATTCCTTTGTCCCATTTCCCTGACTGCTCTCATCGGCTTTATCGGAAAACAACAATTGATCAATAAGCTCCAATACCGCCTTTTTTTGATCCCCTGCCCGAGAGGAAAAAGCAATCAACAAATCATTTGGACTAGCAGACTGTGCTTCCTCCTCCCACATCCCTGCATCTTTCAGTAACATCTTATTATGGTCTGTGCCCATAGCCACTTGAACTGAAGTAATACCGTCCAAGCCTTGTATTTTACTTGAGATAGACATAAGAGTAATGGAATCGAAATAGGTGTTTTCTTTAAGTATCACTGAATTTGGCATAGCGTATTCCTTTTGTTGAGTAATTGAAATCCCGTATAAATCCCCGCGAGGATATCTGATCCAGAATGATGGCCAATTGACAAAACCTCATCTAAATGACTTCTTATGTCATTTTTTTGTTCAAGCAAGGCCAGTAAAAAATTGCTAACTTTTTCTGAGAACCAGCCATTAAGAGCTGATTGTAACAACATATTACTTATCAATGTCGTCTTGTTGGATTGAATACTGTCTTCCAGGCATCGATTGAGTTTTGACAACACACTTACTAAATCATGGCTAAGGTAAGCTCTTTTATCAGCGATGTTTAATATCCCGACTAAACCTGATAGAAAGTCGTCACCCGAGGGGGTTAACCCCTTTCCAAATCCAATGAGACCACAGATAGCATCCTCAAAAGAAGGCTCAGAAAATTCTTCCTTCTCAAAAAGAACACACAAAATACGAACGAATGGCTCACAATATGGGTCTTCCACTAACTGGTACAAGAACCCTTTTTGAAAATACTCTTGTGTGATATCCAATACAGGGCGTGTCCCTTCTAGAGACGAGAACAAGTTTGTCAGAATGTTTACAGATCTATCGGTGTTTTCCTTTCCAAGCTCCAATAAAAAAGAGGGATCCCAAACTGAAGAGGTCCGTAAATCCAAGCATAGCTCTGAACCAATCCGTATTTCATCAGAATAAAAAACTACCTTCATGCCTCTTTGAATACGATTCTTCCAGGAGAAAAATTCATCACCCGAAATAACAATGCTAAAGGGATTAACACCAATATCTTCTGAAACTATTCCTATAAGATTATTCCCGAAACGCATGTTGCACGAACGAGAAAAAGTATTATAAACCGTTCCTTCGGTGCCTGGCTCTACAAAAAAATCAAGCAAGCTTTTACTTACAATCAATCCACGCATAATCACACACACTCCAGGGGAATTCCCCCCTGATTTGATCAATGGGACAAAGGGAATTCAGGTAACTTTTTATAGTGAATTAGGACAAGGCAGTGATCACTTTTTACGCTATGACCTGTACCGACGTTATTTACTACAATTCCATCATCACGGGTGTAGTTGAAGCGATCATCTTTAATTTTACTGAACAGCTCTGGTTGAAGCTCATCATACTTTTCATGGTTTAGGGTTTCCTGATACCCTTCTAAGACAAGAATATGTTCTTCTCCACTATGATAATGAAAATCTACTTCTGCATGATCATATTTCAAAACAACCAAAACATCTTCATTATCTTTTCCAGGGCAATGGTATAATATATTTCTGTATACAGTTCCTGTTTTGCATTTGTTAAAGGACACCCAGGAATCGTCTTCTGAAATATTTTCGTAGTTATTCAGTATTTCCACTAGTGAATTTAAAATACGAAAATATTCGGATTGAGGCACACTGTAAGACAGCAGCTCTTCTATATCTTTCATTTGCTTATTTTTAAGCTCTTGCTCTTGCGTTGTGACCATCTCAGTTTTCATTATCATAATGCTCTCCTAAATTCAATTTCATCAGTAATTGCAGTATTCAAAAACCAGTAAATAAGCCCCTAATATTGCTTTCTCAAACATTTAGGGTAGGCGAGAATTATGCAAAAATAAAAATAGACAGCAATGCTTTTCTTGCCATAAAGTATACAAGTATTCAAATTTTGGAGATGTCTTCATGAGTTTCCCCTGTAACTATTTCAACAATATTAATAATAATACCAACACACAAAACAGTTCCGGTAATTTACAAAATACTTCAGGAAATCTTCAAGCGCGCTCTGTCAGTATTTACAATGATACAGTAAAAAACCTTTCTCCTAACTCCCCAAGGAAAGTTTCGGAACTACTTATACGACAATTAGAAATCATATGTGAGAATAATTGTTCTAAAGAACAGTTCCCAATAGAACTAAAAGAACGCTTTCATCCTCTCAAAGAATGTCATTTTAAAGATCTGGAAAAACTCATTTCAAAGCTTTCCCAAGGGATCAATCAATCAGATTTCAATTTTCATGAAGCTTTAAGCTCCTTTTTCCAGGAAATCGAAAATATCGACCTCAATCAAATCGCTAAAAATTTCGATACCAGCACAAAGTTACACTCTCTTTTCCAAGAGTTGCATGAAGTAAAGAACGTAAGAAACTCATTCCTACAAGAAGACTTAAGCCTGCCTCCACTTCTTTCTCAATTATACGAAGAACTAAAAGCCTGGAATTCTTTGAACAGCTCAGAAAGCTTTTTTAGCAATTTGCCTCCTTCCTTTTGCTCTCTTTTTGATGAACTAGATGAATTGATATTTAACAAATGGAGCCTAACAAAGGCTAAAACTTTAAAGAAAAAAGATATACCTTTTAGATTTCGAAAATACACAGATAAAATCTTAAACGTCAAAGCAAGCCCTACAAAAGACCGTAATGCCGCTGCCCTAGCCTTTGCTACGGGTTTTGCACCTGCGGGGATAATGGCGGCCGCTTTGAATAAAGCAGAGCTGTTAAGTACCCCCCTCAAATTTGCCTTAGCTGCTGCACCAATAATTGTTGGCTCTACCGCACAATTTTGGGTTGGCAATCAAGCCGACAACTATGGCGGGCGAAAAACAATATTGCAATTATTAGTCACCAGTGCAATTGGCATAGCCTCCTTGGCAATCTTAACCAGTCAAATAGATCTTGCTAGTATAGATGACCTAAGTCTTGAAGTCTTTGGCCTGGGACTTTCAGGAATTGTTGCCGGTGCAGGCCTTTCTGTCGTTCCCGCAACATTCTCTATTGCGACACGTTCAGGAAAAGCTAACGAAGCAGGAATACGTCAAGGGTTTGCAGGAGGGATCGGAACTCTATCTCCAGGAATTTCCAACATCATCCAAGCCGTTGCCATAGATCAAATCGGCTTAAGTAATGCCTACTTTATATGGCTTGGAATATCCCTTTTCGGAACGAGCTTAACTCACAAGTACTTAAATAATTCCATATATCATCAGTTAGTCAACAAGGGAATCCCACCTGAAAAGTCCAAAGAGATTTCATTGTGGCTTGGTCAGGAACTTTTTCCTGGTACTGAAATTTGCTCCGTAATGGAAAAATTAAAAACCCTAAGTATTTCCGAAAAAAACAGCGTCGCAGTTTTAGCTTTTAACAATGTTGTAAGCCTTGGTGGACTCCTTTCACTCATTGCTACGTTGCCATTCTACTTCACTGAACGGGGCTCCTCTCAATTTGATTCTCTGACATATACCGGCATTTTTTCTATTGTTAACTCCCTTGCCAGGACCATTACAGGAAAAACCCCCTTAGCAAGGCGGGGAGAACTTGCTACAAAAATCGGGTTGGCCACTTTAGGCTTAGGAAGTGTAGGGCTTACCTTTTCCAGAGAATTATCCTCTTCATTACCTTTCCTTGGTGTAACAGCGATAGGCATGGGTGTTGCCAACTATGGTTTATTTAGCTGGTTAGCAGAAGAAGCCTCCAACAATTTTGGAATTGCCAGTGGTGTTGTAAATGGTGTTGGAGCAATGGGTGGCCCCATTCTCGCACTAGCTCTTGGAGCCCTAGACCTCTTAAATGAAACTGAAGACACTGGATATCAATTTCTATTACTTCCCGCACTGGCCGCTACAGCTCTGCTCTGCGACAAATTCCTTATGCCTAAAAATACCAGAGAAGAAGCTCAAAATAACGGTGCCCTGACAATAGAAGAAGTTGATGATATAGAAGCACAAAGAAGATCTATTGAGCTTCAAAGGATCTAGGCCGTGTTTTCCAAATAGCTGAGTGTTGCTTTTGAAAAACACGCCCTAGCCAATTACAAAAAAGGGGACAGTGTCAAACACCATCCCCCTTTTCCTAATCGATCTAAACTTATTAACCCTTGTCAGCAATAAGGATAATCTCTCCCTGGTTAATGACAGAGCCTTTTTCTCCAATGACTTCTTTCACAACACCGCCAGACTGAGCTTTTATATCCATGAACATTTTCATGGCCTCTACAACAGCTATTGTTTGCTGCGGCTCTACTCTATCTCCAACTTTGACTAAAATATCAGAAATATTCCCACAATACTTAGCCTTTATTGCGAAGCAATTGTCCGGAATGATCACCTCGTCTTTTGGACCTATTCCATCACCAATAAGATTGAGTACCTCATCACCACCTCCGATCATACCTTGTTCTTTCCAAAGCTTAACCTCAGTTTGGTAGGCTATTTTTTGCTTCGTTTGAAACTGCTCAATATCTTTTGCATTTGCATCAAGGAAATCGTGATAGTCCTTTAAATGGAAGTCTCCCTCTTCAATCTTAAGATTGATTTTTCCATTTTTAAAGTCGTTCCTGAGTTCGATAAGCTCTTCATCACTTACTGGATAGAAGCTAACCCTGTCAAAAAAGCGCAACAACCAAGGTTTGTTATCCACAAAGTTAGAGTTTTTGACGAACTTATCCCAAATGGGAAGGGTTCTGCCAACCAACTGATAACCACCTGGTGATTCCATACCGTAGATACACATATAGGCACCACCAATACCCACAGCTCCTTCAGGAGTAAGGGTACGAGCAGGGTTGTACTTGGAAGTAATCAGACGATGCCTTGGGTCAAGAGGAACGGCACAAGGGGCTCCCAGATATACATCTCCAAGACCAAGGACTAGGTACTCGGCTTCACAAATTGTTTTCAAGACTTCATCAGATGTTCCCAGTCCATTAATTCTCTTAATAAACTCGATGTTATCAGGTAAGTAAGGAGCCGTATCTCGTACTGACTTCATATAAGTATCTACTGCTGCTCGACACCATTGGTCATCTAAAGCAATTGGCAGCTTTACCACTCTGGACTTCACTACCATCTCTTTTATATCAGGCAAGCCTTCTTCCGCTTCCAGCAACACATCCAATAAGCGATACAAGGAGATCACCTTATTATCATAACGGATTTGCACAGAACGAACTCCAGGCGACATCTCAAGTATCCCATCAACATCATGAGAGGATAGCCACTCCATTAAAGCATGAATCCTGAATCGTAAGTCAAGATCCAGAACCATAGGACCGTACTCAATTAAAACGTAACGGTCTCCTGCCATACGGATCACGAACTTAGGCTTCTTCTCATCACCAGGATGTTCATAGAGAACCCCACCCTCATTTATTCGCTCCTGCAAGATTTTTCTCTCCCAAGACCGGTTTTTCACATTAGTAAGAAAACCTTCCTGTTTTTTCTTTTTTGCAATAGCAGCATCATAGGAGACCTTCACAAAAGTGATGGTATCATTAGGTTTTACCTGCCCCAACTTCCACATGTCAGCCTGAATGATTGTTGCGGGACAAACAAACCCCCCTAAACTAGGCCCATCATGGGTGAGAATAATTGGCATGTCCCCTGTAAAGTTAATAGCTCCTACTGCGTATTCACAATCGTGGATGTTAGAAGGATGTAGGCCCGCTTCTCCTCCATCTTGCCTAGCCCATTTAGGTTTTGGACCAATCAAACGAATACCCATCCGATTAGAGTTGTGATGTACTTTCCATGCTGCGGAGAAAAACATGTCTATGTCTTCCTGCGTGAAAAAGTCAGGTGCCCCATGTGGCCCGTAGAGTACATCAATTTTCCACTCCCGGCCGTAAACAGGCTGAAACTCTTTCGGCAAAGCTCTTTGAAACAAATCAACTTCTTGTCTGGATTCCTTATGGATAGGTAGGATGTCCCCTTCAATAACGGTATTCCCTTTTAGTCCTCCCATATTTCCTAAAGCAAAAGTTGACTTACTACCCAGATATTCAGGGAGATCCAAGCCTCCATGTACAGCCATATAAGATCTATATCCATCCCCTGATATACCTCCCACAGTAAGGACATTCCCTTTCCTCACACGAATAGCTTTCCACCACTCAACAGGCTCTCCATCAATAGTGACCTCCATCTCAGCCCCTGATAAGGCCACTACGGTATCCTGATGGAATAATAACGTTGGCCCTTCTAAAGTAAATTCAAGGGCTGCCACACCTTCTGCATTTCCGACGAGAAGATTTGCTATACGAAAGGATAAAAGATCCATTGGCCCAGAGCGAGGTATTCCTACATCCCAATATCCGGCTCTTCCCGGGTAATCCTGTACTGATGAGTTGATCCCCCCATCAATTACTTCAATATGATGAGCTTCGTAAACTAAATCTTTCAGAAAATTTGTGGTAGTTCTTCCGGATAAAAATGCCTTGCTGGAAACTATTTGATGAAGAAAAGACAAGTTTGTCTGGCAGCCATCAAAACGTGACTCTTTCAAAGCCACTTGTAGTCTTTTTACCGCTTCTGTTCGGTCTTCCCCGTGTACGATAATTTTCGCCAGCATGGGATCGTAATTACTAGGAACTTGAAATCCTGTTTCCACACCACTGTCAATACGAAGCCAAGGAAAGCTGGGATGTTGTACTTCAGTTAGTACACCAGGACTTGGTTGAAAATTCTTTAAAGGATCTTCAGCATAGACACGAGCCTGAATTGAGTGCCCTTTCACTTTATAAACGTAATCTTTTACATGAAGCTCTTCTTTGGCCGCCTGTCTTATCATCCACTCTACAAGATCAATACCACTCACTTGTTCCGTTACTGTATGTTCAACCTGCAGACGCGTATTGACTTCCAGAAAGTAAAAGGTATTTTCTTCTTCATCAACAAGAAATTCTACTGTTCCAGCAGACTCGTAAGCAACTCCCTCTCCCAATTTTCTGGCTGCAGCATACATTTGTTGGCGAAGGTCCTCACTGCAAAAGGGAGATGGCGTTTCTTCTATAACTTTCTGATAACGCCTCTGTATAGAGCACTCTCTTTCTCCTAAAATGGCAATATTCCCTTTCCCATCTCCAAAGATTTGTACCTCTATGTGGTGAGGCTCAGATATGTACTTTTCTAAAAAGACATCTTCGTTGTTAAAAAAGGTCTTGCCAGCCTTTTTCGTACTTTCAAATCCTGAGGATAAGTCATCGGAAGATTGACAGAGTGTCATACCAATGCCCCCCCCGCCTCCAGAACATTTCAACAGTACTGGGTATCCGATTTCCTCAGCAGACTGTAAAGCATCCTGCAAAGAAACTATGTTCGAAGAACCAGGAACTATGGGGATATCCAGATTTCCCGCAAATCTACGTGCCCGCTCTTTAATGCTAAATTGCTGAATTGAAGGTGAAGAAGGCCCTATAAACGTAATATTATTTTTTCCACATTCTTCAGCAAATTGAAAATCTTCGCTTAAAAATCCATAGCCTGGATGAATTGCATCAGCCTTATACTCTTTTGCAATATCTATAATCTTCTGACTGTTTAGATAACTTTCTAACGGATTACTGTTTCCAAGATGAACGGCTTGATCTGCCATCCTCACATGAGGTGCCGATCTATCTGCGTCAGAGTAAAGAGCAATAGATTCTATATTCAATTTGCGGCAGGTTTTGATTATTCGACAGGCTATTTCCCCTCGATTCGCTACCAATATTCGTTTAAACATATTCGAGTTCCTTTGGATACTTAAAGTCATTTCATTGGTTCGATAAAAATCTGATATTTCGAAAATCATAATCAATAGAATTTTCATTCAAAATTGCGACTACTTTTACCTTAATCTTAAAATTTTTCTAATCCATTTTCCTTGAAAAAGGTCTCTAAAGAAGTCCTAAAAGGACCTCTAAAAAGGTCTTTATGATTTCTAATAGCAAAAGACCCTTGGTGATAATTCACTATTATCACCAAGGGTTTTAAGATTCATGGAAAGAAATCCCCATGAAAAATTCAAAAAGATTACTTGTGAGTAAGTACTCTTCCTTCTTTTTTTACTCGCTTATCATCAGCAAGATAGGATAGTTGCTTTGAATGAGCGAAAAGAGGCTGTTTGTCAGCTTGAAGATACTTGTTCCAAGATGTAATTCCTATATCGGAAATACTGTACATGTCCATAGCAAGTACTGCGCGTTTTGCCAGCCATAGATCAGTTATAAATGACAATTCGAGTTCTACTGCCAACCTACGCAACCAATAGCCCTCTTGAGTAGTAGTAACCCTTGCTGCGCCAGGTATACTGATGATCATATCGACTTTCCCTGACTTCAAGAACTCTACCAATTCTTTTCTGTCATCTTTTAAGACTTCACTGATGTCTACAGCCTGACATTCTACACCGGCCACCTTGAGAGCTTCGGCAGTATGCGGGCATGCGTAAAGTTTTAGCTCACGCTTCAATAATAGCTTAGCCTCCTGGACAAACCTTGGACGATCTTCTTCTATTTCCAAAGAAAGAAGCACGCCTTTTTGAGGAATTTTAAAACCACTGGCAAGCATAGAAGCTAGCAATGACTCCTCTGCATCCCGACCAAAACAAGCTACTTCTCCAGTAGAGGCCATTTCCACTCCAAGCCTTGGATCAGCTCCTTTTAAACGGGAAAAAGAAAACTGTGGAGACTTTGTCACAACATAATCAATATCAAAAATGTTGTTCGGTCTGATTCCTTCACTCATTTTCCCCGAAAGCATTAGCTTCGTCGCTTCGCGAATAAAATTAATCCCCAAAGCTTTGGAAATAAATGGGAAACTACGAGAAGCTCGCAAGTTACACTCGATGACCTTTATGACATGGTGCTTGAGACATAAAAATTGAATATTAAAAGGGCCTGTAATATTCAAAGCTCTAGCTATACGCTCACTTATTTGCTTAATCCTCTTCATCGTTTCGACATTAAGACGCTGTGGAGGAATCACCAATGTAGCATCACCAGAATGGACACCAGCATTTTCAATATGTTCTGAAATTGCAAATAACTTTATCTCCCCATTGTACGCCACCGCATCA
This sequence comes from Chlamydiales bacterium, assembly GCA_047611865.1. Taxonomy (GTDB): domain Bacteria; phylum Chlamydiota; class Chlamydiia; order Chlamydiales; family JBDQID01; genus JBLFWS01. The sequence goes on along the minus strand of JBLFWS010000009.1, from coordinate 17,821 downwards.
AGTTCTACTTCACGAACACCATGCTCAAACTTTGAGATAGTAACAGGATGATCAGAGGAAATGTCTGTTGCTTTATTCAGAAAATGAGTGAGCTCATCATGGTTATAAGCAACACGCATAGCTGCTCCTGAAAGCACATATGAAGGCCGAACAAGAACTGGAAAGCCACCGATATTGTCGATCGTCTCTGTCAAGTCAAGGCCCGTACTAGATGCCCAGAGAGGTTGATCCACACCAATTTCATCAAGCATGGCTGAAAACTTATTTCTATCTTCAGCACTATCAATGGAAGTAGGATGAGTGCCAAATATAGGAACATCTTCCTCGTGTAACTTCAATGCGAGATTGTTAGGAGTCTGCCCACCCATAGACACGATCAAACCATCAGGCTTTTCGAAGTCATAGATTTCAAGGACAGTTTCCAAGCTGATCTCGTCAAAGACCAAGCGATCACAGTTATCATAATCTGTAGAAACTGTTTCAGGATTGTAGTTAAGCATTATAACTTCGTATCCCAATTCTTCTGCGGCCTTCACTGCAGAGACACCACACCAGTCAAACTCCACACTGGCACCTATTCGATAGCAGCCAGAGCCAAGAATCATCACTTTCTTCTTTGCACTAGGCTGAACGTCACTCTTAACATTTGTATACGTCAAATAGAGAAAGTTTGTTTCTGCAGGGTATTCCGCTGCCAGGGTGTCGATTTGTGAAAGAAAGGGTCGAATTCCAAGAATGCGCCTCTGACGCCGTACTTCCCCTTCAGTGGATTTAAGAAACTTAGCGATCCCTTTATCAGAGAAGCCCGCTTTCTTAACGGTCCTCATGCGACCTTTATCCATGTCTTGAAGACAAGAATCTTTCAGCTCTGTTTCTAATTTCACAATGCGTTCAATTTCATAGAGGAAAAAGCGATCGATCTTGGTCAGTTCGAATATCTCATCAACAGACATTCCCATTTGGAAACCTTTCGCTAGGGCAAAGATCCTTTTAGGAGTAGGCGTCGCAATGGCTTTCTTCAGGTCTTCACCCTCATATGCACCAGAATCCACACCGTCAAAGCCAATTTCCAGCATTCGGATCCCTTTCTGAATCACTTCAGCAAAAGAGCGTCCAATAGACATGACTTCTCCAACGGACTTCATCTCTGTACCAATAGTTTGATCGATACCGTCAAATTTGTCTAAATCCCAACGAGGAATCTTACATACTATGTAATCAAGAGCAGGCTCAAAGTACGCAGTTGTTACCTTGGTAATGGCATTAGGAATGTCTGCCATGTCATAACCGAGGGCTATTTTAGCAGCAACGTAAGCAAGAGGATAGCCTGTAGCTTTCGATGCCAGGGCTGAGGAACGAGATAGTCTGGCGTTGACCTCAATTACTCTATATTCCCTTGATTGAGGATCCAGAGCATACTGAATGTTACATTCGCCAATGATCCCTAAACTCCTAATAGTTTTGATCGCTACATCACGTAACATCTGATATTCAAAATCATCAAGGGTCTGGGATGGAGCAACAACAATTGACTCTCCCGTATGCACTCCCATTGGATCCAGATTTTCCATGTTACAGATAGTGACACAACTGTCACTTCCATCTCGAACAACTTCATACTCAATTTCCTTCCACCCTGTAAGGCACTCTTCTACAAGAATTTGCTGTACGGAAGAAAAAACAATTTCAGCAAGTTGACGGCATTCCTTTTCATTATGAACAACACCTGAGCCTTTACCCCCCAACGAGAAACCCGAGCGCATCATCACAGGAAAACCTATCTCGTTGGCAGTCTTGACTACGTCTGCAACATTATAAACAGCTTTACTTCTTGCGGTTTTCACTCCAATTTGTGCGAGTCGTTCAGAAAAAAGGTGACGGTCTTCCGTCAGACGAATTGTGCTAACAGGAGTCCCCATAACTCGAACACCGTGTTTAGAAAAAATCCCTTTTTCTTCAAGTTCAAGACCACAATTAAGAGCTGTTTGCCCACCAAAACTGAGTAAGATCGCGTCGATTTCTTCTTTCTCAATAATCTTTTCAACAAAATCCGGCTCTACGGGAAGAAAGTATGTCTTATCGGCCAAGCCTTCATCAGTTTGTATAGATGCTATATTAGGATTGATTAAAACCGTGCTGACACCCTCCTCTCTCATAGCTTTAAGAGCTTGAGACCCAGAGTAATCAAATTCACCAGCTTGTCCGATACGCAAAGCACCAGAACCTAAAAGGAGAACTTTTTTTGGTTTTACAACTCGCGATTTTACTTGAAACTTGTTTAGCAAACCCTTGCTGTCGGGTTCAGGATATACAGTCATATTCAATCTCCGAAATATTCCAATTGTTTCATAAATTTCATTTTTTCTATTCGTTGTCTTTTGAGTTACTATTCCAAATTTTCGATGTCTTATTAGGCGACACAATCAATTTCAGCCATCTCAAGTTTTTCAATATGGTCTGAGACCTTTCTTTCTTTTTTCATTTCCTTGACCGTAGTAAGAAAATCGTCAAACAAAAAGGCTGTATCATTTGTTCCCGGTCTAGCCTCTGGGTGAAACTGAACTGAGCGGATAGGTTTAGTCTTATGACGAATCCCTTCATTTGTCCCGTCGTTAAGATTCACAAACCAAGGTTCCCAGTCATGGGGAAGAGATTCATTTTGAACCACGTAGCCATGGTTCTGGCTAGTGATGTAACATTTACCTGAACGAAGAGAACGAACAGGCTGATTTACAGAGCGGTGGCCGTACTTCATTTTTATCGTACGAGCCCCTGCTGCAATGGAAATAAGCTGGTTACCAAAGCAGATCCCAAAAAAGGGCAGTCCGCAATAGAGAATCTCACGAACTCTATCAATTAAGCTCAGGGCTTCCATTGGATCACCAGGACCATTTGCAATAAAGACTCCATCGACTTCAGGTAAATACTTTTCCCAGTCTGTATTCCATGGGGCTTTGATAACACTTGCTCCACGGCTTACCAGGCAGCGGACTATATTTTCTTTTGCGCCTGTATCAATAAACAAAATCTTGCTTTCTCCCTTTCCATAACGAACTGTCTTCGAAGAGACGACCTCTGCAAGAAAGTCCTCACTTTTAAACTTCACAATCTCATCACCAGAAATATAGTCGCTCGAAAGTAAATCTGCTGGAGCTGTACCATGCTCTCTGAGATAACGAGTCAGAGTACGAGTATCCACGTCACACATAGCAGGTATATTTTGAGATTTCAACCAATCTCCAAGCGACCTTTTTTGGGTATAGTGGCTAGGGTTTTCACTGTAGTGAGAGACAATAAGACCTGCGACCTGAATCCTGTCTGATTCAAAGTTAATATCTGGTACACCATAATTCCCTTGCACTGGGTAAGTAAGAACAAGTACCTGCCCATAATAAGAAGGGTCTGTCAATGTTTCGACATAACCTGACATGGCGGTATTAAAAACCACTTCTCCATGAATATTCTTTTCCGCTCCAAAGGATTTTCCTTTGATAATCGCATCTCTAAACATTAGCTTCATAAACATCTCCTTTTCAATAAGGGAATTTTCAATGTAAATTTAAATTTAAAGTTTCAAAAAATGTTCCGGTAAGGCAGAGAAAAATTGCATTTCCCGATTTTAATAGTCAAGGAAATAGCTTCTACTACCTTCTAGACAAAAACATCCTATTTATAGATAATTAGTTGCTTGTGCCATCCCCAAATAAATTCAAAAAACTGAATTTATTTAGGGATGCGTTAAGCTTTGCTAAGGATACATATGTCAGTTTGGGCCATTGCAGATTTACACCTTTCTTTTGGTGTTCCAGGAAAAAAAATGGATGTTTTCGGTCCCGAGTGGGCCTCACATGAAGAAAATATCAAAAACCAGTGGGAAAAGTTAATCTCCCCTGATGATCTGGTTATTATCGCAGGAGATATTTCCTGGGCTAAGCATCTTGAAGAAGTAAAGGTCGATTTGGCTTGGATTGACAGCCTTCCAGGTAGCAAAGTACTACTCCGTGGTAACCATGACTATTGGTGGACGTCTACTAAGAAGATGCAAGCCATTATGCCCCCTTCCATACACTTCATACACAACAATACCTTCAACTGGGGCGATATCACTATTGGAGGGTCTAGACTTTGGGATAGTGACGAATATAGCTTTAACGATTTTATCGAATGGAAAGAAGTTAAAGGAGCGTCTATCTCTGAGAGAGATGAAGATAAAAGCACAACTCGTAAAATTTTTGAAAGAGAACTTGGACGGCTTCAGCTCAGTTTAAAAGGACTTAATCCTGAAAGCAAAACCCGTATAGCCATAACCCATTACCCACCTATAGGAGCTGATCTTATAAACTCTGAGGCATCAGCTATCCTAGAAGAACATAATATTGACTATTGCATTTTTGGACATCTACACAGCCTTAAAAAAGGCCTGGATCTCTTTGGAGAAAAGAACGGTATTCAATACGTTCTCTCCTCTTGTGATTACCTAAACTTTACTCCCATAAAAATCATTGATTAAGGAATTGTGCAAGAATAAAGTATCCTTTTTGCACATCTCCTAAGATAGACAAGAGCCTGATCTCTCAAGCTCTCTTGGAAGTACAAGCTATGTAGTCTTTCTGGGGAGGAAAAAGGGCAGCTCAAGCTGTTTTGCAAGAAGGGAAATATCCGGGTCTGACATCGATACAGGTTGTTCCGGATCTATGCTTTCACGTTTGTCTAAGATCTTCTGAATAGGTTGTCCGAATTCTTCATTATCACGAAGTGTATAAAAATCTACGCAATGATCCAAAACCTCCCTAAAGTCTTCCTCTACTTCCAAATGAGGGAAGCATGCTTTCAAGACGCTAATGAAGACCTCCCACTTCCCATGTTGTACGAGAAAGGGAAGAATTTCGAGATAAAGCTCCAAGTCTTTACCTTCGTTTTGATCTTCAATAATCTCCATGATGATATCATTCGCTTCTCCGACATCAGCAAGGACATTTAAGCGTGCACGGAGGAAATCAAACCAAACCGTATCCCCAATATAATCCTGGAAGCTTTCATAAAGCTCAGTAGCATACAGATGATTCTCCTCATCGATTTGTCCAGCTATATAATCATAAATAAAGCCTTCTACATCGTGGGCACAACAAACTGAGACAGACTCAAAAACTTCAGAAGGATCTGCATCCTCGCCACTGTTCTCGTCTAGAATTTCTTCTAGGTAGGAAATGATATCTTGTAAGGAATCCGCGTCTATCAAACCTTCATCATATTGATGTATCTGATAATCCAACTCGTCACAAAATATAGACAATGATTGTTTTTGGGGGAGAAAGCGTCTCCATAGCTCAAAAGAAACCAAATAGATCTGGTCAGCTTCCCTAGCGGGTAAGTCGTCATTTGCCAAATAAGGTGCTAAGTCTTCAGGAGAGGCAAAATTCTCGGCGTAGGCAATGAGATTATCGCGATCCAGACTGATATCAAATTTACTCAGGCGAGATAAAAGCTCGTCTGTTGATACAGTACGGTAATCTTCAACTTGCCATGGTTCTACCTGAAAGGACGTATCCCGAAGCCAATTCAATCGAAGTGAATTATAAAGTGCTTTTTTTTCTATTTGCATAAGCCAACTAATCTACTTTCCGCCATCATATCACGTTCTGACTTTTCCGGCAGTTTTCTCTTCAGCTAAGTTTGTTTAATCTATTTTTTCTTGGTGGCAAAGACTCTCGTCCTCTTGACACCACTCCTCAGAAAGACCCTTGACCGTCCGACTCATCCCGGCTACTTTCGAATAAAGAGTTCCAAAGGTCGATTCCAAAGATCGCAATTTCCTATCCATTTCAAGCATTTGCTTCATCATGTGCATTTGCTCGATGGATCCACCATCTTGCCCATCCATTGAACGCAACGCACCCTCAATGCGACCATGAGACAAAGCTGGATTCCTACCCATATTTCGATTTGTATCTAGCATTTGTTCTCTCCCTAAAGTCCTACTCTAAGTTCAAAGGTCATTTTTTTCACAATAGTACGAATCTGTTCAACCTAAATTTTAACTATTTTCCAAAAAACTGAAAAAAGAACCTTAAAAGGGGCTATAGGTTAAAGCTTTTCTTCAAAGCTGCCAAGACTTTTGTTTCTAAATCTTTTGGAGACTTTGCTTCATTGAGTAACATTTTCCTCGTAACAGCATAACCCTTCTCTCGGCCTTCAACCAGAAGAGACATTTTATTTATCTTCATGGTCATAATATTATTGCGGGATGCAAAAACCCGAATACGATTGAGGTGATAGAGCCACAAGACAGGTTTTGGGGGAGAACCGAATCGATCCTTAATTTCCTCCATAATACTGTCTACTTCCTTCCATGAAAAAGCTTCTCCAAGCCGTTGGTATAGCTCAAGACGCAAGCTCGTTGCATTTACATAATCTTCAGGAAGCCGGGCATCGTAAGAAAACTCCATCTTCGTGTCGCATAATTTTGAAGGTAGATCTCCCCTGAGCGCTTCAATGGTACGCTTCAGAAGCTTACAATAAAAATGAAAGCCTATGGAAGTTACGTGACCCGACTGTTCTGTTCCGAGAATATTTCCAGCCCCTCGGATTTCCAGATCACGCATTGCCACCTTCATCCCCCCACCATAACCTCCGCCAGCTTCAACAATAGCTTCAAGGCGTTTTCTTGCGATAGCGGGGATAACTCTTTTTGGGGGAGTAAGAAAATAGGCATATGCACGTCGATTCCACCTTCCGACCCTCCCACGGAGTTGATATAAATCAGCAACTCCAAATGTATCCGCACGGTCTATCAAAATGGTATTAGCATTAGGTATGTCAATACCGTTTTCCACAATTGTGGTAGCCACAAGAATATCAATCTTCCCACTTTTGAACGCATGAAAGGCTTGATCTATTTCTTCTGCCTTCATTTGCCCATGAGCCGTTAGTACTTTGGCGTTAGGAAGTAGTTTTCGAATTTTTTCGGCTACCCTTTCGATAGATTCTACGCGATTATGAATGACATAGGCTTGTCCATCACGAGTTAATTCACGAAGTAAAGCATTTTTCATAACCTGATCGTCAGATTCACAAACGATTGTCTTAATAGGTAGCCGATCTTGAGGGGGCGTAACAATTGTTGACATATCACGCGCTCCCAGTAAAGCCATATAAAGAGTTCTTGGAATCGGTGTTGCTGACAATGAAAGGCAGTCAACAGAAGCCCTAAGAGTCTTTAAATACTCTTTAGCCCTAACACCAAAACGCTGCTCTTCATCGATAACCACCAAACCTAAGTCTTTGTAAACTACGTCCTTGCCTATGATGCGATGAGTCCCTATCAGAATATCAACACTACCATTTGCAACACCTTCAAGAGTCTCGTTGCTTTCTTTGAAAGAGCGAAAACGGGATAAGACACCAATTTTCACAGGGTAGTTCCACATTCTTTCCACAAAGGTTTCAAAATGCTGCAAAGCCAAAACAGTAGTAGGTACCAAAACAGCGACCTGCTTCCCCCCGTCTACAACAGCTTTAAATGCAGCTCTCATCGCCACTTCAGTTTTCCCATATCCAACATCCCCACAAACCAGGCGGTCCATCGGTTTATCTGAATACATATCCGCCTTTAAGGCACTAATGGCTGCTAGCTGGTCTTCAGTTTCAAAAAAAGGAAAGTCCTTTTCAAAATTAATACAATCTTCACTATCTGAGGGATAAACGAAACCCCGTTTAAGCTTGCGTTCTGCATATAATTGAAGAAGACTTGAGGCGTAGCCTACAATAGCTTTTTCGGTCTGTTGTCTGGTTTTTTTCCAACGACTGCTACCAAGGGCGTGAAGTTTCGGGTTAGTGTTTTCCCCTGTTCCCACATACTTCGTAATTAGGTGAGCTTGAGAAAAAGGAACATACATTTTTGCGTTATCGGCGTACTCAATCACAAAAAACTCTGCATCTACACTATTGTGATCTTTCTGCCGCTCTATTCCTTGAAACTTTCCTACACCCGCATTGATATGAACTACCAGGTCTCCCTCCTTCAGTTCATGCATCTCAGAAGGAGTAGAGTGATAAGTACTGCGCTGCTTCTGGCGCCTAATTTTAAATCGTCGGGTAAACTCTGTAAGAGGAACAATCGCTTGTTTAACATCTTCAAGGATAAAGCCACTGGATAAATAACCTCTCTTGAATTCTGTTTTTTCAGGCAAAGAAACGTCAAAAATAGAAAGCTGCTGCTTTAGATGATTTTCATCTGAGTCCGTGCTACATATAAACTTTAACTCCATCCCGTTGCTTGATATACCCGAGATAGACTCAAGGAGTTTCTCTCCTGAAACCTCTCCTGAAGCTGATTCCACCGGACAGAGAAATTCCCTTACCCTATGAAAAGGGTGATACCAACGTTTTGCAGTAATTTTCCGATCAAAAATTTCGAAATTTATCGTATGGAACAAAGACCTTGAAGAATAAGCTTTCTCTTCTTCATTCCTTTCAACCTTGACTTCACTCAAAGATTCTACATCCGAATGAGTCCAAAAGAATTTTTGAAGATCTGCCATGCTATCAAAAAACTCATGAAAACTACTAAAAGATCTCGAAACGGCCCCGGGTATTCCCTCTAGTGCCACATAACGATCTTCTATAGCCACAATATCATCAAAAATAACTACTGTCTCTGGCCCAAGATAATCTAAAATTGTGGACAGATTTTCCTCATTTTGAAGAAGTTCCATTTCCAATGATGGGGTAATTTCAATCTTCGAGATTTTCTCCACTGACTTTTGACCAATAGGGTCATAATGCCGCATGGACTCAACTTCATCACCCCAAAATTCCACACGGATGGGGTCTGGTGACCCCACAGGAAAAACATCAACTATTCCACCACGAACAGCAAATTCACCCTTATCGGCAGCAACAACTTTGCGTTGATAACCCATCTCTACAAGACGGTCTACAAATTTGCTGAAAGAAATTTCTTCTCCCACTTTCAAAGTAATGCACAAGGACTTAAGTCTCTCGGAAGAGATCACTTTTTGAAGACAGGCTTGTACACTGCTGATGAGGATGCACGGTTTTTTGCTATCGATAATATTTTTTAAAATTCGGTAACGTTCGCCAACAATATCTGGACTCGGAGTAATATTTTCTGAAGGTAGAGTTTCCCAAGAGGGAAAGTCTTCGACGAGGCCATCATAGAACATCGGAAAGTCATCAAATATACGAGACTCTTCTTTCACCTTTCCAGTAATGATTAAGATATTTTTGCCAGTGACTTCCTGCACAATGGATGATAAAACCGCCTTAGGAGAATCCCAAAGGCCCTCCATTACGAAAGTCTTTTCCTTCTCTACTGCCTTACACAAGGCAAAAAGCTTTTTACTAGCAACAAGATCTTTTAACACTTTACCTCAAATAGTTCTCGTGCTTTTGCAAGGGCTTCCAACAATCTTTCTGGTGCCTTACCACCTGCCTGGGCAAGGTCTGATTTTCCTCCGCCACCACCACCGATAATGGGGGCTATGGTCTTAATAATTTCATTAGCCTTAATCCCCTGATTCTGAAGATCATCACTTACTTTTGCCAAAATATTACATTTCCCGTCAGAAGCAGTGCCCAGAACCAGAACCCCGGATTTCATCTTGTCCATTACAACACCAGCGAATGTGCGTAATTCTCCAGCATCCATTGAAACTATAGCTGTGAGTATTGGCGTACCCTCAATAATTTCAAGCTTATCCATAACAGAATTTAGAACATCGCCCATCTGCCCTTTTTTCAGCTCCTTCACTACCTGTGTCAGATCGTGATTTTCTTCTAAGAGCTTATTAACTCTTGAAGTCAATTTATTAGGGTGTGTCTTCAGCAATTCTGCCAACAATCCAAGGGAATCTTCCCCTTGGCGAGAAAAGATTTCTGCTTCAAAACCAGACGTTGCTTCAATACGGCGTATCCCAGCTGCGATACTACTTTCCTTCGTGATACGGAACAAGCCGATGTTACCTACTTGTGAAGTATGGATTCCCCCACATAATTCTTTGGAATAATCAATATCGACAACACGGACTTTATCCCCATATTTATCCCCGAAAAACTGCTTTATATCCTGTCTCTCCTGAACTTCCTCATAGGAAAGCTCATAAGAATCTACAGATCGGTTCTCCCGTACCTTTGCATTCACCAGGTTCTCTATTTCACGAATTTCATCCGACGTAAGAGCTTTATGATGGCTAAAGTCAAACCTCAAACGCTGGTCGTCTACTACAGAGCCGGCTTGACGAATGTGTTCTCCCAGAACTTCATGTAAAGCCCAATGAAGCAAATGTGTCGCGGTATGATTATTCGCAATTTTTTGACGTCTCTTACCGTCTACTTCGCATCTTACAGAGTCACCTAAAGAAAGTTTCCCTTTTTCCACAACTCCCAGATGAGCAATCACTCCGGAATAGGGAGCTTGACAGTCTCTAACATCAAAAAGGCCTTCACTACTTTGCAAAAAACCTGTGTCTCCAACCTGACCACCCATTTCTGCATAGAAAGATGATTTGTCCAAAACAATCATACCCTTCTTTCCAGCAACAATACTTTCGACAAACAATCCATCCACGACAATAGCTGTGACTGAAGCTTCACAAATGTCATTTCCGTAACCAAGAAATTCACAGGGACCGTTCTCTTTGTTGTAGTCTACAAACAAGTTCTCTACGGCCACCTGTTTTGTAGATTTATGTACTTTTCTAGAACGATCTCTAGCCTCTTTTTCAAGCTCCTCGAAACGATCTAGATCAACGTGAAGCCCTGAATCTTTGGCTATCAGAAGAATTTCCTCAATGGGAAAGCCGTAAGTATCTTTGAGTTTAAAAGCATCATCCCCACTTATTCTCTTGGCGTGACGGCGAGCGTAATCAATAATCTCCGAGAGAAGACTTCCTCCACGCCGAAGGGTACGCATAAAACCCTCTTCCTCAGTAGTTAGAAGATCCTGAATCCGTGTTTGAGCTGTTTTCAATTCGGGATAATCCTCTCCCATTGTGGAAAGTAGGCGCGGATAAATTTTAGCCAGAAACGGTTCATGCATTCCAAGAGTGCGTCCATATCTTACCGCACGCCTAAGAATCTTTCGCAACACATAACCTCTATCAACATTACCGGGCTGGGCTCCATCAGCAATGGCAAAAGAAAGAGAGCGAAGGTGATCAGCAATTACGTGAAAAGCAGGGGCCATAGCTTTATTTTCAGAATCATACTTTACGCCCGAGACTTCTTCGATCTGAGCAATCAGGCTTCGGAGTACATCCGTCTGAAACACGGACTCAACCCCCATAAGAAGGCCTACAATTCGCTCCAGACCAGCTCCTGTATCGATACAAGGGTTGGGAAGAGGAGTCAAAACACCTGATTCATCTTTATTATATTGCATGAAAACCAAGTTCCAAAACTCCAGGAAGCGATCCCCCGTACTATCTTCGTAAGGGTGAGTAGCAGAACCGTATTTATCCCCACGATCATAATGCAACTCTGAACAAGGACCACAAGGGCCAGTATCTCCCATAGCCCAAAAATTATCTTTTTCATCAAAACGGACAATTTTGTTTTCTGGCAGGTACTTTTTCCAAAGTTCGTAAGCTTCGTCATCTTCACGAAAAACCGTAGCCCAGATTTTTTCTTCTTCAAAGCCAAAAACTTCAGTAGAGAGCTCCCAGGAATAATCAATAGCTTCTTTTTTAAAATAATCTCCGAAGGAAAAATTCCCAAGCATTTCAAAGAAAGTTAGATGTCGATGAGTGTGGCCAACGTTATCGAGGTCGTTATGCTTCCCTCCAACACGAATGCTTTTTTGACTAGATGTAGCACGATTATAATCCCTTACACTGTTCCCCAAAAAAACGTCCTTAAACTGGTTCATCCCTGCGTTGTTAAAAAGAAGGGTCGGGTCATCATGGGGTACTACGGGAGCAGATGCTACAATAGTGTGATTCTTTTCCTTGAAGTAATTCAAAAACTTACGGCGTACGTCCTGTGTGTGCATAGATCTCTCATCAGTCTTATTTTAAATATCTTAAGATTTAACTCCCTAAGAGATTATCAGATCTCTAGTTTGTTGTATACCGGACTCAGCCACAAGATTTAACTTTGCGAGCGATCTTTTTCCGTCTATTAAAACGCATAAATCTCACATTCAGACTCAAGCATACTGAAATTTAAGCGCTTAATAAGCCAAAAAATCTCTCTCAACAAATTCAAAGCTTATGTCCTGCTCAGTATAAGCCGAAAAAAACCTCAATGCCTAAGAAGCCACCTTATTAACTTATAAGTTTTATTTCACTGAGACACAACATAAAAAATAATTCCCATTACTCTTTTATGTGCTCCAGTAATACTTTCCTTTGACCCTGATTGGCACAACATATGCATAATTAATTTGTCAAATTGATTGCGCAAAGGAATTCCCATGACCTTTAGTGATGAAGAAATCGTAATCGAGAAAGCAAGAAATGGAGAGTACACCTGCAAGGTGAGACATGGAAATACCTGGTCCTACATATATTCTCAAAATAGACCAAGGCGTTCCGCCAAAATCTCGCAAATAGACAGTTCTAAAACCTGCGTTATCCTTGGCCTCGGATTGGGATATGAACTTCAAGAAATCCTAAATAAAACCTCCCACCCCGTATATGTCATTGAAAAACATCGCATATTCGAGGATTTCCTCTCTAAGCAGCCTGAATATACGACTTTTCTTCGTAATCCAAGAGTACACTTCCTATTTGAAAATGAAGTTTTCAATGCCATCCTACCCACTCGCTCCAGCTCGCTCGTTAAAGGAAAATCTATTATTACAGACCAAGTTTTCTACTCGAATGTAATAAAACACCTTCTTGCGTCAGAAAAGAAAAAAAAAGAAAAAGTTCTGATGTTACGTCATCCCACCATTGCTTATGATTGCATGCTTGCCTTTACTGACCTGGGCTATGAAGTCCTCACCGAACTACCTACCGATGAGGAACATATGTTAGAAATTATTGACGAAACAACACCCGACTATCTATTTTCAATAAACTTTTGTAGCGCCACTCTTGCCGTATGTAAAAAGAGAAATATCCCTTACATCGGATGGTTGGTGGACAGCCCTTCCCTACGAATTTATCAAGACAATTTGAACCACAAGAATTTTTATATATTTTCTTACGAAAATCTGATCGTAAAGGACCTGAAAAAAAGGGGTTTTACCAATATTTTTCACATGCCCGTAGCTGTTGACCCCTATCGGTTTAACAAAATACCCATTTTAAAAAATGAATATGAAAAATACGCATCCGAAATCAGCTTTGTCGGAACAACTGGCAGTGAAAATGAATATAATAAATACCAAATTAGCAACCGCTTAAGAACACAAACACGCAATGATATAAGCAGACTATTTGAAGCTCAAAGCATGGCCGGAGAGCAAAACATCCTCAAGTCTCTCATAGATCATCATTTCATCAAAAGATTTGAAATGGAAACCTCCTTTGGGATGTCAAACGATGACTATTTTTATACTCCCGAGGACAAGCTCTCCTTTCTCTTATTAAAAAAATATAACGAAATAGAAAGAATCAAGATCATTAAGTCTCTATCCCAGATACATGAGGTAAAAGTATACGGAGACAAATCTTGGGAAACAGTTCAGGGTAAGAATCTCAAATTCATGGGCTATGCAGAACACTACGAAGAAATGAGCAAAATTTTCCGTATTTCCAAAATTAATCTAAATATCATCAGAGCATATGTAGACTCTGGTCTCCCTCAAAGAGTTTTTGATATCCTTGGAAGTAAAGGTTTTCTTCTTAGTAATTACAAAAGTGATCTGTCAAAACTTTTCGATGTAGGAAAGGACCTCGTCGTTTTCAGAGATCTAAGCGATCTTTGTGAAATAGTTGAATATTACTTACACCACGAGGACAAAAGACTTGAGATTGCTGAGCACGGGTACCAGACCGTTATGGAAAAACATACTTATACTTCTCGAATAAGTGATATTATGAAAATAGTCAAAAGTACCTCAAGAAGCACAATTTCTTAAATCATATACCCTCACATACACATGTTTATGCATTTTTCCTTGCAGGATTAATCCGCTAGTAGATAGGCTTTTCATCAACTCAATCTCTTACCATCATCAAAAGTAATTAGGTATTATGGAAACAAAAGTAGACACCACATCCATTCTGGATCCTGAGCTTAAGAAAATCCTTGGTAAAGTTGCGAATACCATTCGCCATTTATCTATCGATGCCATTCAAAAGGCTAACTCTGGTCACCCAGGACTACCTATGGGCTGCGCCGAAGTTGGGGCATACCTTTATGGTTTTGGCCTGAGGCACAATCCAAAGAGCCCTTCTTGGGCTAATCGTGACCGTTTTATTCTTTCTGCTGGACACGGATCCATGCTATTGTATTCCTGCCTACATCTTTCCGGTTTTGACTTATCCCTCGAAGAAATCCAAAACTTTAGGCAACTACATTCCAAAACCCCTGGTCATCCAGAAAATTTTGAAACTCCCGGGGTGGAAACGACTACAGGCCCTCTCGGACAAGGATACGGAAATGCCGTAGGACAAGCACTAGGCCTTAAACTATTAGCCTCACGCTTTAATACTGAAGATCACAAGATTTTCGATAACAAAGTCTTCGTTCTTGCAGGAGACGGAGATATCATGGAAGGAGTGACATCAGAGGCATCCTCTCTGGCTGGTCACCTACACCTTGACAACCTCATCGTCCTTTACGATGCCAATCAAATATCCCTTGATGGCCCTCTTTCAGAATCCTGTTCTGAAGATACCAAGATGAGATACAAGTCCTATGGATGGGACGTATATGAAGTTGACGGCCACAACCTCGAAGCTATTTTTGCTATCTGCAACGAAGCTCGTGAAAACCAAACAAAACCCTGCCTTATTGTTACTCACACCACAATAGGAAAGGGCTCTCCCAATAAAGCAGGTACACACAAAGTCCACGGATCTCCTTTAGGAGAAGAGGAAGTCAGCAAAACAAAAGAACAGCTCGGACTATCTGAAAAGGATTTCTTTGTTCCTCAAGCTGTACGTGCATTTTTCGACAAAAAACTGGAGAACGACTCAGCTCTCGAAAATCAATGGCAAGAACTTTTCCTCAAATGGGCCGAGGCCAACCCTGACCTTTACCACGAATACGAACGCATGAAGGACAAGTATCTCCCTGAAACACTTGAAATGGACTTAAAAAATATTAAAATGGGAAGTCCACTTGCAGGAAGAATCGCATCCAACGAAGTCATCAATTACCTATCATCTCAACTCCCCCAATTATATGGCGGCTCTGCAGACTTATCCTGCTCTGATATGACAATGATAAAAGATCAAGGAATCGTAGCTCCTGGCCTATTTTCAGGTAGGAACATCAAATATGGTGTGCGAGAATTTTGTATGGCCACTATGAGTATAGGACTTGCACAAACTAAAATGATCACACCTTTCTGTGGAACTTTCCTTGCCTTTTCAGATTATATGCGAAATGCAATAAGACTCTCTGCTCTCATGAAAGAACAGGTGATCTACCAATTCACTCATGACTCAATTTTTCTAGGTGAAGACGGTCCGACACATCAACCAGTTGAGCATTGTGCTGCATTGCGCGCCATTCCAAATTTACAATTCATCCGTCCTGCCGACAATCATGAAGTCAAGATGGCATGGATCGCAGCTCTTCAGTATCAGGGCCCTACAGCCTTTGCACTCTCTCGCCAAAAATTACCTGATCTTCAAGGAACAGACGTAGCATTTTCTGAAGGAGTGGGACGAGGAGCTTATATCGTAAAAAAAGAAAAGGAAAAGCCCGACTTCACCCTATTTGCAACCGGATCAGAGCTATCACTAGCGTTTGAAGTTACTGCAGCCCTTGAGAACATAGGTAAAGATGTACGAGTCGTTTCTATGCCTTGTTGGCAAATATTTGATAATCAAAGTGATAAGTACAAATCAACAGTTGTTGGTGGAGATCTTGGCAAGCGAGTATCTATTGAAGCCGGCGTAGAGCTTGGCTGGCACAAATACATCGGAATGGATGGTATTGCCATCGCCCAAGAAGGCTTCGGGGCCTCAGCACCTGCGGGAGACCTCGCAAAAGAATTTGGTTTTACAGTCGAATCTATTCTAGAACGAATCTTATAGGAGGCATAAGTAAGACCTATGGACCCATTATTTCTAAGTGCTTTACATTGTCAAAATGATAGCGGCCGTCCTCCAGTTTGGCTGATGCGACAGGCAGGTCGCTATATGCCTCAATACCAAGCTTTCAGGAAAAAGCACCGGCTTCTAGAACTATTCAGAAAACCAGAACTTGCCGCAGAGGTTACTCTCCTGCCTGTTGATTTATTAGGAGTAGATGCAGCCATTCTGTTTTCCGATATACTCGTAATCGTTGAAGCACTTGGCTTAGGCCTGGATTTCGCCGAAGGCATGGGACCTGTCATTGACAGCCCGATACAGAATGTCCGTGATATTGAGAACCTCCCCACCATAGATGTGCGGGAAAAGCTCGACTATGTGGCTCAAACCATAAAATTGGTGCGCCCTCAATTAAACATTCCCCTAATCGGCTTCAGTGGAGCTCCCTTCACAATTGCCAGCTACATGATAGAGGGTCGATCTAGCAGAGACCTTAAAAAAACTCGTCAATTGGCCTATCATGACGAAAGAGCCTTCCACACCCTTCTCCAAAAATTAACCGACGTCATAATTGATTACCTACAAATGCAGGTTGATGCCGGGGCACAGACCTTGCAAATATTTGATAGTTGGGCTAATTACCTGAGTCCCTCACAATTTCACAACTTTGTTTACCCCTACCTTAAACAAATTGTGGAAGGATTAAGAGGAAGCAATGTACCAATTATCCTGTTTTGTCGTGGAAGTTCAAGCTTCATTGAACAACTCATTGAGCTGAAACCACACGCCATCAGTTTAGACTGGAGTTGTGAGATGAGTAAAGTACGCTCCATCACCCCAGAAAATATTGCTCTACAGGGCAACTTAGACCCCTTTTTGCTTTATGCTCCAAAAGAGATCATCAAAAGAGATCTCTACGCACAGTTGGATGAAATGCGAGATAACCCCGGGTATATTTGCAACCTTGGCCATGGAATCTCACCAGATATGAGCATGGAAAATGTAAAATACCTGGTTGACTGCGTTAAAGAATACAACTACTGCCCTACTACAGTATAAAACCAAAACAAGGGTTAACATGACAAATACCCAGTTCCCAGCAAATCCCCTTCAAGAAGAAGGCTTTCAAAATATCTATCGTCAACCCTATGAACAATCTGTTGACTTGGATATTGACTTGTTGCAAAAACTCAATAGCCCACTACCCAGGTACACAAGCTATCCTACAGCTCCTGAATGGGAATCCATGCCTCAGTTGTCCTACATAAACAAGATCCAGGAACTTGATAAAGTAGCCCAAGACCTCTCTCTATATTTCCACATCCCTTTTTGTCGTAGAATGTGCCTTTTTTGCGGCTGTTCTGTAACTTTGAACCGCAATATGCAAATTCAAGACAAGTATGTGGATCATTTAATTAAGGAAATTGACCTCGTCACAAAGCTTTTGAAAAAAGAACACACTGTTCGCCAAATCCATTTTGGTGGTGGCACCCCGACACAACTAACAGAAGATCAATTTCAAAAACTTTTCGATCATATCAAGCAATCCTTTTCCATAGACTTTAGCAGCGAAGTAGCTATGGAAATAGACCCACGAACTGTTTCAGCTGACCAAGGAAAAAAACTGAGGTTTTTGAAAGATCTAG
>JBLFWS010000008.1:0-39369 GCA_047611865.1 Chlamydiales bacterium | reverse complement strand
CGGAGGTCGGCATCAATACTCATTTGCTTACCAGGCATGGCGTCCAAAGTAAAACGGGCAGCGACTTCAGCTACACGCTCGGCACCCTTCGTAATAACGAGGAACTGCACCAAGGTGATGATAAGGAATATCACCGCCCCGACAACAAAGTTCCCTTGGACCACGAAGTCACCAAATGTGAAGATAATTTCACCGGCATCGGCCTTAAGTAAAATCATTCGTGTCGTAGAGATATTTAATCCAAGCCGGAATAGTGTCGTAATCAACAAAAGTGATGGAAAGATGGAAAGTTGTACGGCATTGGGAATGTATAGCGCAACCATCAACAGAAGAACTGATATAGTCATGTTGAGGGCGATAAGTAAGTCTATTAGGGGTAGTGGCATAGGAACGATCATCATGCCTAAAATGCCGACGATGAGCGCTGCAAGAGCTATATCACTAGACTTGTTCATGCGGTGTACAGCAGCTGCCCCACCAAGTCTTGCAGCGATTCCATCTAGGACTTCAAATATCATACATCATACTCCGTTTCAGTGTTATACAGCTCCAATTCATCTCCGGGCTCTGCTTCTTCCAAAGAGGCAATCCATTTAAGGATTTCTGCAATAGCTTCATAGGTCTCCTTAGGAACGTAGGAAAGGATTTCTCCTTCATCGTAAAGTTGGTGGGCCAAGGAAATATTGCGCAGAATAGGTATTTCATGTTTTTCTGCTTCCCTGACGATAAGTTGTGCATCGCTACCTGACCCCATAGCAAGAATATGTGGTGCGGGGTCGGAGTTTTCTTCATAGCCAATAGCAATGGCAAGGTGTACCGGGTTGGTTACTATGGCCTTAGCCATGCTGACACGCTCTTCTGGTCCGGCTGAGTAAGCAATCTCACGAGCTATTTGCTTCCTTTGTCCCTTAATCTGAGGGTCTCCCTCAGAGTTCTTATGTTCTTGCTTGATCTCGTGCTTCTCCATTTTCATTTCTTTCGCGAAATTGTACTTTTGGTAAGAAAAGTCAAATACAGCAACAACGAAAAAGAATAGGCCTACTTTAAAGAGAACTTCCTTTAAGAAGTCGGCAAAAACGCCAATCGTTGCAGTGATGGGGAGTCGTACAGTGCCAATAATCGGACCAATGGCATCCCACATCACAGTGTAAATGAGGTAGCCAGCGATAGAAATTTTGAGTAAGGATTTTATTAGTTCGACCAAAGTTTTCATTTTAAATTTGTTCTTGAGATTCTTGATAGGATCGAACTTTTTGATGTCGGGCTTAAATACTTCAAAAGTTAAAACGGGGCCAACAGAGAGAAAATTAATAAGAACACCTACAAAGGCAGTGATGCAAAGTATTGGTAAGCTGCATATTAGGATTGTTTCCATGGCTTCGCGGAGAATGGAGACCCCTACCTCCTGAAACACAACTTTGGGGATTCCTGTGTAAATACCAGTGATCATGTCGCTGAATTTTTGGAGCAAAGTAGGAGCGTAAGCCATTGTGGCTGATATAGAAACGATAAAGGTAAACGCAGAAGGGAAATCCTGGGATTTCGCTACCTGGCCCTTTTTTCGTGCATCTGCAAGTTTTTTGGGGGTTGCCTTCTCGGTCTTCTCGCCCATGAGAATATACCTCGCCCTTTACTAGAGTCTCACCCTTACTAAACTATAAGTAATAATTTGCAAATTGTCAAGGGAAACTACTAGTGCTTTTTATATATATAAGTAGCGCTTAGTTATTAGTTAGTTTGGCTTATGCAAATAAAATCTTTATATATGAAAACACAAAAGATCTCTGGGCATGAAGAAATAATAAAGAAAGACAGGGTAGTGAACAAGAGAAAAGTGTAAAAGTCGCAAACGTTTATTGAAATAAAGAATTACTTAGTGCTTATAGCCATATTACGGAGAGTTAAGTAGGGATAATCCTTCTCGATGTAAAAGGAGAAAACTGTTATAATTTTTGCGAAAACAAAATAGTTCAGGAGAAATCAATGGCCGGTCTTTCATGTGGCATAGTCGGATTACCAAACGTAGGGAAATCTACTCTTTTTAACGCTTTGACAAGTAATCAAGCGGAAGCTTCCAATTACCCTTTCTGTACCATCGATCCAAATGTTGGCGTTGTTGAAGTCCCCGATGCACGACTCGGAATCCTTTCCGAAATTTCCAAGAGCGGAAAGATCCTTTACGCGACAACGGAGTTTCTCGATATTGCTGGCCTTGTTGAAGGAGCTTCTAAAGGAGAAGGACTTGGTAATAAATTCCTTTCAAATATTCGCGAAACCGATGCCATTGTCCATGTAGTTCGCTGTTTTGATGATGACGATGTCGTCCACGTGGCTGGTAGAGTAGACCCTATTTCAGATATTGAAATCATTAAGCTAGAACTCATACTTGCCGACTTGCAGATGATGGATAACACACTGCTAAAGCTGGAAAAGCAAGCCCGTGGTAACAAAGAACTTCTCGAAGTTATCGAGGTGATGAATCGAATTAAAAGCCACCTTGATAATAGTCAGCCTGTAAGCTCCTTTCCTCTTACTTTAGAAGAAAAAGAGCTAACAAAGCCCTATCAGTTTCTTTCAGGAAAAAAAGTTCTTTATGTTGCAAATGTGGATGAGAATTCACTTCCTGAAATGAACAACGAATATGTTCAAAAAGTTCGCGAATACGCAGATAAAGAAGGAAGTCTTGTTGTGGCGATCTGTGCACAGCTAGAACAAGAGATTGCCCAACTCGATGATGAAGAGCAAAAAGATTTTCTCGAAAGCTTAGGATTAGAGCAACCTGGGCTTAATCGCTTGATCAAAGAATCCTTTTCTATGCTAGGACTCATTACCTATCTAACTACTGGAGAGATCGAAACCAGAGCCTGGACGATCAGAGAAGGTACTCCAGCCGCTGAAGCAGCCGGAAAAATCCATACGGATATCCAAAAGGGCTTTATTCGCGCTGAAGTAGTGTCGTTTGATGACATGGTTGAGTACAAGGGAAGAGTGGGGGCGAAAGAACAAGGAAAGGCACGCGCTGAAGGCCGAGATTATACCGTTAAGGATGGCGATGTGATCCTTTTCTTCCATAACTAAGGATATTATCCCATGAACGAAAAAAGCCCAGAACTCTTTATTATTTGTGCCGACACTCTTGAGACTGCTTTGACGCAGGAGCTCGAAGGGTTGGGCTTTGATGAGATATCACCCGGATTTCGGGGCGTTTACATCCCCGCGACTATGGATGCGGTTTACCGTATCAATTACTGCTCCCGTATTGCTTCCAGAGTATTATGGCCGATCAAGAAATTTCATTGCGAAGATCAGGAAGCTCTCTACAAAATGGCACGGCAGATTGAATGGTCTGACTATATGTCTGTTTCGGATAGCTTTGCCATAGACGCAAATGTCAATCACAGAAAATTACGCAATAGTCTCTATGCTACACAGGTAGTAAAAGATGCGATATGTGATTACTTTCGGGAAAAGACAGATGAGCGTCCCAACGTTGATTTGAAAAATGCCGATGTGCGCTTTAACCTTTTCATCGATAAGTCACGTGCCACTATCAGCCTCGACAGCTCGGGCGGTCCTTTGTTCAAAAGGGGATATCGCACCGAACAGGTAGAGGCTACAATGCAGGAGACTTTGGCAGCGGCCATTCTTCTTATAGCGGGTTATACAGGAGAGCAAATTCTTTATGACCCATGCTGTGGATCAGGAACTTTTCTTATAGAAGCTGCCATGATCGCCAGCAACACAGCTCCGGGTTTTCTCAGGAAGAAGTGGGGTTTTATGAGACTTCCCTCGTATTCTCAAGAAGAATGGTTGAGAGTGAAGGAAGAAATCGATTCAAAAAAGCGCCCCCTTGGTAAAGGCAAGTTCTTTGGTCTTGATATCAACGCTACAGCTGTTCAGGCGACAAAAATACACCTTCGAGCCACTGGGTTTTATCAGTTTGTGAGAATTGATAAAGGGGATTTCTGCGAGTATAAGCCTCCAGTTTCTCCAGACTTTATCGTCTGTAACCTTCCCTATGGTAAAAGACTAGGGGAAGAAGAACAGCTGCGTCCTCTGTATAGAGAGCTTGGCTTTGTAATGCGTGGTATTGCCAAGCGTCCGGGTAAGGCCTTCGTTTTAACTGGAAATCTTAATCTTTCAAAGGGCCTCTTGCTTAAACCCACAAGAAGACACGTCATGAAAAATGGCGGAATAGAATGCCGTCTTCTTGAATTTGACTTTGAAGAAAAGGAAAAATTTCTGAAGGGATGACGTGAAATGGCTAAATGAATAATATCGCAGGTATTACAAAATATCTGCGGTATTGTGCCATGGTTGAAGTCACCAAAATCATCAATAAAGTTGAAGACATAGTCCTGTACCGGGACAGTCGATTTTTTTCTAGCTTTCCCTCTATCATTACGCTCAAAAATGGGGACGTCTGCCTTTTTTTTCGCAGAGGTCGTGATATACGTAGTATCCTCCCTTCTCCTCTTCCGGAAAAATTTCAATACCTTACCAGAGATATAGATCACGTTGATCCGCGATCCGAGATTTCGATGATACGCTATAAATCTAAGCTGTCATCGAATGGTAAGGTGGAGGGATTACCTGTAAATATTGAAGCCGGCGATCAGGACCCTTCTGTCATAGAACTCTCTGACGGCACAGTCGTTATGGCCTCCTTTTCCTGGTATCCTTTCTCAGCAGAATTTATGGACCCCATCGGAAGCTACCGTAACCAGATGCTAGGTGATCCTGCAAAACCGAGTATCCTGTTTATTTACTGGGGATCTTATGTAAGGTATAGCGAGGACGGAGCAAAATCTTGGTCACCACACAGTTATTTGCCTCCTTTGCCAAATTATCCCCCAATTATTCCCTACCAACGTCCATTTCATGGAGGTCCTGTCAGAGGGAGCATGGTAGAGCTAAATGGAGAGCTTCTTCTAGCGACCTATACAACGATTTGGAAAGATGGCCCCCCTTTAACTTGTCATCTTTTTGCTTCAGGAGACAAAGGTCGCACTTGGTGCTATCGGGCAGCAATAGCAGGGGATGAAAAAGGGGTAGTATCATTTGCAGAGCCATCCCTCTACCTTACTCCGAGTGGAAAAATTGTCGCTTTTCTCAGAACAAAGGACCTTGCAGACGATTACCTGGCCACTGTAGAGTCCATGGATAACGGACACACGTGGTCTCCTTGGAAGGAACACAAAGTGAAAGGGCATCCCTTTCACCCCTATAAACTTCCCGATGGAAGAGTGTTTCTTTCTTATGGCTATAGACATGAACCCTACGGTATTCGGGCAAGGGTTTTGGATCCAGAGTGCAACGATATTGAGGGAGCAGAGGAACTAATCCTCAGGGATGATGGTTTTTGTCACGATATAGGTTATCCCTGGAGTACTCTTTTACCTGACGGCAGGCTTTGCGTAGCCTACTATTTCAGCACAGAAAAGGACACGACAAGACACATTGCCTGTACGGTTTTAGAGCTGACTTAATCAGCTTTTTGGCTCACTTCTAATTTTTATATGCTAAGGC
Organism: Chlamydiales bacterium; assembly: GCA_047611865.1. Classification (GTDB taxonomy): domain Bacteria; phylum Chlamydiota; class Chlamydiia; order Chlamydiales; family JBDQID01; genus JBLFWS01. The sequence goes on along the minus strand of JBLFWS010000008.1, from coordinate 33,840 downwards.
AGCGAAGAAAGAAGAGAGATTAACTACTGAGGACAGAGAGGACAAAGAGAAAAATAAGAAGGTGGATGAATTTGGGAAAATCTAATAGAAAACGGATTTCTTCTTCCTCTTTTCTCTGTCTCGACTTTCGACATATTGAAGAATGAAACTATATTTTGGGGTTTAAGGGGTCCCCCTTTTTTGGAGTGCGGCAGTCCTCTGCCGCTTTCAGGTAGACAATAGTTTATCCTAAGTAGGTTGAGGCTTGGTTGATGCACTCGTGAAAACACAAGTATGTTCTGAATAAAGCGGCAGAGGACTGCCGCACTTCAAAAAGGGGAGTCCCCCTTAAACCACCAAGGCAGAGTGATTTACTGTGAAAATGTCGAATGTCGAGTCTGTGCTCTCTGTGGTTAACTCTTCTCTATTATATTTAGGCGAACCGTAAGTGGTCAAAACGGGAAAAGGTATAGGATATAGTATCGGGCGAATCAGTAGGAGTCAGAAACTTACGGCCATATTCCAATATCGATTGGGAAAAGGGATTTCCATCTAGGAAGCCATTTAAGTAGGTTTCTTCAATACTCTCATTTATCAGTTCTTTCATAACTCTTTCAAATTTCGAATCAGTAGCCCAACGAGGAATCGATGGATCACCAGAAAGAATCTCTTGAGAGCCTTTCACTCTCAATTTAACTACACTGTTATTGTAAGTTTGCCACAAGCAGGTAAGGGTGTGCCCTTCCTTAAGGTGTAGGAGATCCTTAAGGAGGAGATGGGTGATAGGGAAATTAAAGGCCCCGTCAGGAGGAAGAGAGGGGAGCCCATAACGGATCAAAGTGTTATTTTCATCCAAAGTTTTCGAATTACAGTAGGAAAAGGCAGTTTGAACAGTGATGGGGGGGGCAACGTCATTCAAGTTGCTGAGGCAGGGTGGGAATCGGACTTCAGTTCCGTAGAAGCTGGCGGGACTAGTAGGCATGAGAGCAATGTGGGCACAAATTTGTTCTCGTGATCTTTCTAAAGTTTTTTGGAATAAACTTATAGCGCCTTGGGGATAATCATCGAGGTTTACCTGATTTAAGATTGTGATAGGCGTACTACACAAGGCATCAACGAAGCTGTCCTTGAAGCTTTGGTGGAGTTGTTGAAATGTGGCAAGAGTAGGAACAGGTCTTTCGACATCAACAGAACATTGGGATTTAATCATGTGAAAACGTTGGTAGATCTGATCGTCAAGGGTAAACTCCTTGGCAAGAGACCCAGAGTTCGGGACTATGAGGAAGGACTTGTTAGATGTAAGATTGCGGACTTGTCTGTCTACGATTACTGCAAGTTCCTTGATTTTCCTCATTTCACGAGAAAGGACATTAGCTCGGAATTTGACAAAGCTTTTGACTTCTTGATTTATGCAATGGCTGACACAAGAGATTTGGGATAGCTCTTTTAAATTAGAGAAAGAAAATATGATGTGTGCGACAGCTTCAGGAGTTTGTTCGAAAGGAGAATAGTTTATTGGTAAAACCATAGCGATTACCTCAAGAATTATTCAGAACGTGCTTGATAGCACAATGAATTTATATAATGCTATGGTTTTAAACTTGATGGCCTAATTTGAATAGGTCTTGTTGCGTAATTCACCATTTATTGCCTGTTCATGAGGCTCAGCTTTTATCCTATTTGAAATAAGTCGGTGGTGGGAGAGGCTTGCTGATAAATTTAATATGAAACTATTGAAAAATGGCTTCAAACGCCTGATCGTATGACCCCCCCTCAGATATCTCACATTTTCTCCGTGATCTCAGTGCCTCTGTGGTAAATAATGAAACAACGCCATCAGACTTCTTGAAGTTGTTTGTGTGTAGAAAAAAAGATGCGGTGGTTAGTCGCCAGAGAGTAAGGGGAGGGGATGTTGACAGTTGGAAGGGGGGCCAACCGTCAGGACTCTCTTGTGCTATAACCACCGCGGGGAAAAAGGGGGATTCTATATAATTGTTCTACAGTATAATTGGTAATTTTCCAGGGCTTTCTTTGTACAGTAGCCTACAATGCTTCCTATTCCAAATGCTGAGGTAAGGACTATTGAGGCGAATATTACCAGTGCGTAAGTTCCGGCTACAAACGTTGAAGCGGCAACTGCTGTCCAAAAGGCTACTCCACCAAGTAGAGATCCTAAACCTGTGGCGATCCATAAGGTAGCAAAGATTCCATTCTTACTATCGTTTCTGTTTATTTTCACCTTTGCTCTCCTGCTTTTTTGTGTGGAGGTTCGCCTGTTTGTTGTTTCTTAAATACAACTTTAGCACGAGTTTGTTAAGACTTGTTAAAAGCAGTGTAAAAGTTTTGTAAACTGAATATTTGGATAATAATAAGACAGAGGAAGGAGTTGCTTAAATGCTTTCCTTAGCCGTTGTGATATCTTGAGAAATTTGCGTCCGCAAGTCTTCTAAGTTTTGGAACTTTTGCTCGGGACGAATATAGGACTTGAACAAGACTTCTACCTCACAATTGTAAAGGTCCTTGTTACAGTCAAAAAGGTGGACTTCAAGTACTGGAGAAGAATCTTCCCGTACAGTAGGAGCATAGCCTAAATTCGCTACACCAGGGATAAGCTCTCCATCATGGAGAAGGTCAACAGAGTAAACGCCAAAAGGAGGAAGGCATAGGCCAGAGACATTTATGTTGGCAGTGGGAAAGCCTAGCTTCTTACCTCGGCCATCGCCATGCACCACCTTGGAAAGAATAGTATAGCGCCTGCCAAGCTTCTTCTCTGCCTCAAGAAAATTACCCTCTCTAATACATTCGCGAATACTCGTACTGCTAAGGGGGGTATCACCGCAAATTTCCTTTTCCAGGTACTCAACGAAAAAGCCCAATTTCTCTGCGAGTTCACGCACTCTAGACGGAGTACCTTCTCGACCTTTTCCAAACCTGGCATCACTACCAAGTATGAGGTGAGTAAAGGGGATGGAATCGCGGAGCTGTTTTAAAAAGGTCTCAGGATCTTGCTCGGAAAATGCCTTATCGAAAGCTATTAGAACAGTAACATCCGCTCCGTGTTTTTCTAAGAGAGAGAGTTTGTGTTCAACACTACATAAAAGTTCAACGGAACGGTCAGACCTTAGAACCTGGGAAGGGTGATTTTCAAATGTAATGATAGTCAAGTTACCATTAATAGAGTCAGCAAGATAGCGTGCACGTTTCATAATGGACTGATGGCCCAAATGGACGCCGTCGAAGTTTCCTATTGTTACAACAGGACCCTTAGCCTCCAGAGGATAGTCTGCAAAATTCCGAATAACCCTCATACCCTTCCTATGTCCTTTTTTTGGATCGGTCGTAACTCACCTACTTGTTCAAGTATGGAGAGTTACTACAGATCTATAATCAAGACAAAATGCCCTCAAAATCAGACATTCCCTAATTCTAATACACGACTTAGCAGGCTTTTTGTATAGATGAGGCTAAATCATACGAGGGGTTTTCAAGAAGCTCCCCGTCAATACAGTCACTGAGCGTAAAGCGCCCACTTCGTGTTCTTTGTAGAAGGGATAAATGTCCTCCACAACCAAGCATTGCGCCTAAGTCATCAGCAATACTGCGGATATAGGTGCCTTTACTGCAGTTAACGCGAAGGTCCAGGTAGGGATATTCATATTTAAGGACAGTTGTTACTAACTCAATAGTAACGGGCTGTCTATCTACAATCTTACCTTTTCTGGCGAGATCGTAAAGCTTCTGACCCTTGAATTTTTTTGCCGAATACATAGGAGGGATCTGTTGAACTTTTCCCTGAAATTTGGTGACAGCGTCTTCTACTTCCTTGACGGTAGGAACCTTTTCAGAGTAAGCCGTTACCTGACCTTCAGTATCAAATGTATCTGTGCTTACGCCTAAATGTATTTGAGCAAGGTATTCCTTGTCTTCATTGAGGAACTGATCGGAAAGACGTGTGAAATCACGACCTATCAAATACACCATGACTCCTGTTGCAAAGGGATCCAGTGTACCGGCGTGACCAATTTTCTTAATCTGAAGACGCTTCCGCAAAGTCCTGATTAAGCTGAAAGATGTATTGCCTTTAGGCTTGTTGATGAGAAGGATACCTTCATTTGAAGGAACCTCATTTGAAGGAATTTCATTTGAAGGAACTTCATTGTTGTTAGACGTCATCATAAACCTCTCTTTCCTCTCCTTCCACTTCTTCGTCTCTTTCCTCTCCTTCCACTTCTTCGTCTCTTGCCTCTTCTTCCTCACTCTCATCACGAGAATCTCTTTCCTGCTGTACCTTTGTGATAACGTCGTGGATACGCATTTGCATCTCTACGGATTCGTCTAGATAAAAACGCAGTTTGGGAAAGTGATGCATGACCACCATTTTAGAGGCAGTACAGGATATGAAACCCGATGCAGAAATTAAAGCTCTCAATGCTTTCTTTTTTTCTTCATCATTGCCAATGACACTGACTAAGACCTTCGCATTGCGAAGGTCTTTGGCGATTTCTACACTCGTGATAGTTATCAGAGATGTTGCCAGGTCTGGATTTTTAACCTGATTTCTGATCACGTCAGAGAGAACCTCTCTTAAGAGGGAATTTAAACGGTCTGTACGACGCTTGATAGCCATGAGAATAACGATCCTTAATTAATATTACAGTTCTTGAGAAAGATAGATGATTTCGTACGCTTGTAGTACGTCACCTTCTAGGATATCGTTGTAGCCGTCGAGAAGGATACCACATTCAAGGCCCTTGACAACTTCGCGGACATCATCTTTTTCACGTTTAAGAGATCTAATATTTCCCTTCCAGACTACTTCACCATCACGAATAACTCGCATCAGGTGGTTTCTCTTGATATTACCTTCAGAAACAAAACATCCGGCAATAACACCCAAAGCGGATACTTTAAACGTGGCACGAACATCAGCCGCACCGGTGTCTTCTTCCTTGGCAAGCTTATCAAGCATGCCCGTCATCATCTCTTTGATATTGTCAATAGCATGGTAGATGATATCGTGGACATATATCTTGATATCAAGATCTTTGATTAAAGCTTCGGCATGGCTCTCCACTTGAGTGTGGAAACCTACAATAATAGCTTTAGAAGCTGCAGCCAACTGAACGTCTGATTCAGAAATTTCACCCGCTCCAGAAAAGATCACATTGGTTTCGATCTTATCAGAAGTGATGTTCTCTACGGCAGCTTTAAGAGCTTCTAAGGACCCTTGCATATCTGCACGGAGAACAAGGTTGAGGACCTTTTTCTGAGAGTCTTTATTCGACTGAAGAAGGCTTTCTATTGAAATACCCTTTTTCTGCTTAATCAAGACACGACCGCGGCTTTCATCCATACGAGTGGCAGCAATTTCACGAGCTTCTTTCTCGTTGGCAACTACAATAAATTCTTCACCGGCTTCGGGAAGACCTGAAAGACCAGTGATCTCAACAGGAGTAGATGCCGACGCTTCGGCCAGTTCTTTATTTTGCTCATTGCGCATGGTTTTCACACGACCAAAGTGGCTACCAAGAACTAGAGCGTCACCCTTTTTAAGAGTACCGTTTTGTACTAGTATAGTGGCGACAGCACCAAGACCCTTGTGCATTTCAGATTCGATAATGGTACCTCTAGCACGGGACTCAGGGTTACTCCTAAGTTCCATGACTTCAGATTGAATACCAACCATGTCAAGAAGATCTGAGATGCCTTCACCGGTAATAGCCGAGCAATTTACAGTGATCGTCGTTCCACCCCAAGCCTCAGGAAGGAGCTCTGCATCAGCTAATTGGCGATATACGTTTTCAGGATCAAAACCAGGTTTATCATTTTTGTTGATAGCAACGATGATAGGTACTTCAGCAGCCTTAGCATGTTGTATGGCTTCTTTGGTTTGCTGGCGAATACCTTCATCTCCGGCAATAACAAGAATTACAATATCCGTTACTTCAGCACCACGAGCTCTCATAGCAGAGAATGCTGCGTGACCGGGAGTATCGATAATCGTAATATCTTTACCATCAGCTTTATAACGGAAAGCACCGATGTGCTGTGTGATAGCACCTGCCTCTCCTGAGGCCATCGTTGTTTTACGAATAGAGTCGATAATACTTGTTTTACCATGGTCAACGTGACCCATGAAAGCAATAACAGGGGGGCGAGCTAGGAGTTTGGACTCTTCACCCTCAGCAATCTCTTCCGCGACGCTTTTGTCGGTAATACGAATGCGCTCTTCTTCAGTAGTGTCGATGAGAATCTCGCAGTCAAATTCCTGACCCAAAAGCTGAATTGTAGTTTCATCATCAAGATAATCATTCAAAGTGTGTACGACACCCTGCATGAAAAGCTTCGCGATAAGCTGAGAAGCCTTGAGTTTCATTTCGGAAGCTAGATCTTTGATTGCTATAGGAAGGCGAACAGATACATTGGAAGGCCGAATGACAGGCTCCGGAGTACGCATTTTTCTTCCCTGCTTCCAAGAAGGACGCTTCTTACGCCACGGCTGCTCTCCACTAGCAACGGGCTTTAGGCCACGGCGAGCGCGAGAATCAAATTTGGAACCAGCTTCAGGAGTCCCAGGTTTTGGCTTGACTGGTGGTTGGTTTTTCTTTTCTTTACTCCAGTCTTTTACTTTAGGTTTCGGAGCACCTCGATCAGAATCAGGAGTCTGAGGTCTTTTGTTAGCCTCACCGGCCTTTGCTGCTACAGGAGATTTATTGGGCACTGCTTTGCTTACCGTCGCCTCTACAGCTTTTACTTCTGGCTTAGGAGTTTCTAATGGAGCTTCGGGTAGGGAGTTCTCATTAGTTTTCTCGGATTCGACCATTACTGGGGATTCCTGAGATTCAGAGCTTTCTTTAGCAACTAGAGGAGCAGTGACTTCTTCTACGGAGGTCTCGATCTCGGTAAGAGGAGGAGATTCTACTGCGTCAGTAAGTTCTTCACTTGCAATAGGCTCTTCACCTGGAACAAAGGAAGACTTTTTCTTTGCGCGTCGAATAGGTTCATTTGCTTTTGCTTCTTCAGCTACCTTAGCTACCTGAGTCTCTTGCTTAGGTTCATTTTCCTTTTTCTCGGTCTCTTCTACGTTCTTTTTCAACTTAGACTTGATACCGGAAAGGTTTAATGCTTTGGCAAGTTGCGTGTTTTTAATTTTCAGTTTTAAATTTTTGGCCAAGGTATTATATCCTCTCGTTACTGATTTGTTCGAAGATCTTGTCGGCAAGCTCAATACTGATGCCTGGGACAGAGGATAATTCTTCAGGCGTTGCAATAAGAACCTTGCGTGGCGTGGTAAATCCCGCCTCAATAAGGTTTTCGAAAATTAATTTGTTAAGCCCTGCGAGCTTGATCTCTTCATCAAGAGTCTCATCTTCAGATTCTGCGAGTTGGTTTCTTTGCAGAGTCATCGCACGCTTGTGTTCGGAGATCTTTTGAACTTCAAGTGTAGCTTTTATGAGTTCTCCATTAAGTCGGGCGTTCATCCCTCTTTTTCCAATGACAGTGGCAAAATCCTCGTCATCTACAACGATCGAAACAATCGTTTGTTCGTCATTGATGAACATCTTATTGATGTTAATAGGGGACATTGCGTTTGCAAGTAGTTCAAGAGGATTTTCCGCGAAAGGAATAATATCAATTTTTTCGTTGTTGAGTTCACGGATGATATTCTTGATTCGTGAACCACGCATTCCTACACAAGCTCCAACAGGATCTACTCGGGAGTCTGATGATTTGACAACAACTTTTGTTCGGTAACCTGGGTCACGGACAATTTTACTGATAGTAACAGTACCGTCTTCTACTTCAGGAACCTCTTGAGAGAAAAGCCTGGCAACGAATTCTGGGTGTGCACGAGTTAAAATAACTTCAGCACCACCATTTTCCGTATCCTGTACTTCAAGAAGAAGGGCCAGAACTCTTTCACCATTGTGGTAACGTTCGGTCTTGGGGTAATTTCTGGCAGGAAGGATAGCCTCGACCTTTCCAAGGTCAACAATGAGGTCTGCACCTCTCCCGCGTCTCTTAACAGTACCAGATATAATTTCGTTGACTCGATGGCGGTATTCTTCGTAAATTACATCGCGCTCTGCGCCACGTAACTTTTGCATGATAATCTGCCGAGCTTTTTGAGCTGCGATGCGTCCGAAATCCTGCGCCTTTACAACGACGTCGAGAAATTGTCCGACTTCGCAGTCTGGGTCGAGTTCTTGTGCTTCCTCGAGGAGAATTTCTTTGGATGGGGTGACAAGCTCTTCTACAATTTCCTTTTCACACAAGACTTCGATGTCTCCCGTTTTAGGGTTGATGTGTACAGAAACATTGGCAGAGCCGTCGATCGTTTTTTTTGCTGCCGCGCACAGAGATTCCTCAATGGCACCAATAACGATTCCTCTTTTGATACCCTTTTCACGTTCCATGTAATCGAAGATAGCGACTAAATCTTTATTCATAATGCTTTTGTGTCCTTAATGAAATTCTCTCAGGAATAATCACAAAAAACCGAAGGTTGCCCTTCGGTTTTTTTCTAAATCAGCCCAAAATCACCTTAACTCTAATAGTCAGGGCGAAGCTTCTGTGAGTGTTTCCCCCTTAGGGGAAATATCACAGCGAACAAGGGTTATTCATGGTACCCATAGGGGCAAAACCAATGGGTAGACCATTACTCTTGTTCTAGGGAGTCATCGGACTGTGCAGGAGAAGCATCTTCGCTTTCCTCAGTCACGATTTCCTCTGATGCAGTCACAATATCATCGTGATTGCATTGGTTGTGGTCAATGAGGTATTCTTTGATCGACAACGCAATTTTCTTGTGCTCAGGGTCAATTTTAATGACCTTTGCAGTAACTTCTTCACCTTTAGAGACGACATCTTCGACTTTTCCGAAAGCTTGGTCAGAAAGTTCATTCACATGAATGAGTCCTTCGATACCATTTTCCATCTCAACAAAAGCTCCGAAAGCGGTGATTTTGGTGATAATGCCCTTAACGAGGGAGTTTGTAGGAAGAGTTTTCTCGATGGTTTCCCAAGGATTAGGTGTCAACTGCTTGATACCGAGTGTAATTTTTTTACTTTCTTTGTCCACAGAAATAACTAAAGCATCGGTGACTTCGCCTTTCTTCAGCATTTCAGAAGGATGTGAAATCTTTTTAATCCAGCTTAAGTCAGAAATGTGGATCAATCCATCAATACCGGGCTCCAACTCAACAAAAGCACCATAGTTTGTCAAGCTGCGGATTTCAGCGCGGACGCTGCTACCCTCAGGGTATTTTTCTTCTACTTCATCCCAAGGATTACGCTCAGTTTGCTTGATACCCAATGAGATCTTGCCTTCAGCTTTTTGTACGGAAAGTACAACAGCTTCGACTTCCTGACCTTTAGTGACGATGTCACTTGGATCAGTAACATTCTTCACCCAGGACATTTCGGAAATGTGGATAAGACCTTCAATACCTGGCTCGATTTCGATGAATGCACCGTAAGGGAGGAGGTTGACGATTTTACCTGTGACGCGTGTTCCTGGTGGGTACTTAGCTTCGATTTGTTCCCAAGGATTTTGTTCTTTCTGCTTAAGTCCTAGAGCGATTCGACCTTTTTCTTTGTCGACGTTAAGGATCATAACTTCTAGTTCCTGGCCGAGCTCAACCATTTCAGAAGGATGTCTGATACGCTTCCATGTCATGTCTGTGATGTGGAGGAGACCATCAATTCCGTCAAGATCAAGGAAGACACCGAAATCAGTGATGTTTTTAACAACACCTTTACGGACGTCGCCTTCGAGGATTGTCTCGAGAAGTTCAGCTTTCTTGGAAACGCGCTCTTCTTCTAAGAGTTCACGACGTGAAACGACAACGTTTTTGCGCTCGATGTTGATTTTGAGGATCTTGTAATCAAAAGTCTTGCCGAGGTAATCGTCAAGGTTTTTGATGCGCTTGTTGTCTACTTGTGAACCAGGTAGGAAAGCTTCCATACCGATGTCTACCATCAAGCCACCTTTGACTTTTCTGATAACAAGACCGGATACGATGGAGCCTTCGTTGCAATGGTCAAGGATATGCTCCCATTGACGCTGGCGACGAGCTTTCTCTTTAGAAAGAACGATCTGACCATTCTCATCTTCAGTTCTGTCGAGGTATACTTCTACTTCAGTGTCAAGAGTGAGTTCGGCAAGGTCGGTGAATTCTTCTATTGGCACGAGGCCTTCAGATTTCAATCCAACATCAACCACTACGTAGTCTTTTGAAATTTCTACTATCTTTCCTGTCAGAATGCTTCCGGGGGTCATGCACTGTTTTTTTTCTTCAGCAGACTGATCCATGCCAGCTAGCAAGCTTTGGAATAGGTTGGCATCTTCTTGCTGGAAAGCAATATCGTCTAGAGTTTTCTTTTCATCCCAGGTGTATTGGGACTTTTGTTGAGCGTTACTGGACATTTTAAGGGTTACTCCTAGTTTAATCTTCTAAGTCGGCCAGCTTATCATAAAGTAAACAAAAAAAGCAAAGGAAATAGAGCTCTAAAGAAAGTGAATAGTTAGTAAAAAATTAACTTTCAGCATAGGCATTTAAAACATTCCTTTAAAGTTGCCTCTTCACCCGTCAGGATGCTTGTTATTTCCGAGTATACGTGACTTGTGAGGTGGTAGTTTCCTGGATTGTAATTGACTGTAAAGCAGGAAGTTCGGGCTCCAGGAAGTCATATGTCCATTTGGCTATAAATTCAGCGGTAGGGGAGTCGCAGTCAAGGGTGTCGTTTAAATAGCGGTGGTCAAAATATTTTACGAGTAGAGGTTTTACGAGCTTGGAAAGGTCATCGAAATCCATAACCATATTGGTTTTGGGGCCGGACTCTACTAGTGTTTCAGAAGAAACTTTCACCTTTAATATATAGGAATGCCCGTGTAAGCCCTTGCACTTTCCATCGTGGTGGCTTAAGGAGTGGGCAGCTTCGAACTTAAAGGTTTTTTCTAATTCAAACATTATTAGTCTCGTAACTATTATAAACGCTTTTCAAAGCGGATATTATCTACGAAATCCAATTGGATGTAAAGTTCTAAAATAAGAACTTGCCCCCGACTGTTCTGTCAAGATTTATTTTGAGGTGTCTTTGTCAATCTCAAATTAGACTTAACGCTAGGGAGTGTTTTCAAATTAGAGGGGCTTGTAAGAAAAATTGTTAAAATGCTTTTAGATAGAAAATAAAAAAAAAAGCTTCACAGATAAAGTGCTAAGAGAATAAAATCATTAGCCATGCTTACCCCCGTTCCCTGAGGAAAAAGAAATGAGCACTCTTATCATGAAATTTGGAGGAGCTTCCGTAGCCAGCCCGGATTTGTTCGCCAATTGCGCTAGCATTATTCTAAAAAAGAGTAAGAGTTACGATAGAATTGTCGTTGTAGTTAGTGCTATGAAAGGGATGACAGACCAGCTTATTCAATTGGCTTTAAAGGTTAACACTTCTCCACAACCTCGTGAATGCGATATGCTTCTTTCAGTAGGAGAAAGAATAAGTATGTCTCTTCTTGCAATGGCTCTGGGCAAGAAGGATAAGGAAGCGGCAAGCTTTACAGGAAGTCAGAGCGGAATCATAACTTGCCAGGACCACACCAACGCAAAGATTATTGATGTAAATCCCTATCGAATACTTCCTCACCTGAACGATAAAAAGATTGTAATTGTTGCCGGTTTTCAAGGAGTTAGCAGGAATGCCGAAATTACAACTCTTGGAAGAGGCGGGTCAGATACAACTGCGGTAGCTCTTGGTGTATCCCTGAGGGCTGAATTAGTAGAGTTTTATAAGGATGTGCCAGGTGTTTTTTCTGAAGATCCACACTCAAACGCTTCTGCTACTCTGTATTCGACGCTCACTTATGATAAGGCCATCGGTATAGTGAAGGGTGGAGCGCAAGTTTTACATGAAAGGTGCATTCATTTGGCGAAGAAAAATGAACTTCCCTTAAGAGTGGTGACGTTCAAAGATTTAGGTGAGAAGTCAGTAGAGGGTGGGACCTATATAAGAGGGGGTACTGGGGTTCCAAGGCCCCAAGCTTCTTACGAAGAGGAAAATAAAGAGTAAAGATCTTTGCTGGATTATTAAGGAAATGTTAATGTTAATGTGAATTTGTAGTACATAAATATTTGAAGTTTCCGCCAATTGCGACCGCGTAGGCAGACGTGAATTCTTTATTGAGAGGTCGAGAGATGGACGATTCTCAAGCGAAGCCCAGGACTCAAACAAAACTTCCTGTGCAGGTGATACATGAAAATTCAATTAGCCAGTTTGTGCGAAGTTCACAAAACAACATTACTTTTTCAAGTAAGGAGATTTCTCCGATTTTTTTCGTTGAAATATACGGGACGTAGTGTAGAGAAGAGCTTTAAAAGCTCCGTGAACCCCCCTCCGTAGTTTGGGCCAAGTTCACTTTTGAATGGGTAAATTGTTTATACTTAATGTGGACAAGCGTCAAACTAGCCCATATTGAGTTTAAGAGCATAAAACGCGTATATATGTGGCGTTTGCGAGGATTGTTTAATACAATATGAATTTTAAGCCGATCATAAGACAAGCTTTGGACTATTGCTTGGCGGTTAATCGCCACTTGAAGCGCAGAAAAGCTGGGCATCGTGTTACAATATATAAATCACAAAACTGGGTTAGGCTATGAACGAAATACCTGATGATGGTTTCCCTTCCATTGTTACGAATTTTGACTCTGGACCTGAGGAAGAAAATAAGAGCTCCGAACTTTACAACGCTGTGGTGCGGAGTGCTATAAAAAAGATTTTGCCGAAAGGTTTCTTTTCAGGTGAAAATGGGTATCAATCTGTTAAGGATACAATATCTTTTTTCGATGAATCGCTCCCCCAGGTTATGTGGTCCATCTGTAAAGATGAGTATCTTACCTGTTACCTTGTCTGCCACTTTCGGCCTAACGCTTTTAAGTTTTTATTTGAGATGAACTGTCGTTGGTTGATTCCAGGAAAACGCTTGAATGTCGTTATGCTTTTTGCCGCAGACTTTCGTTTTGTGGATGGAAGCGACCAACGTTATACGGTGTGTGAGCTGAAGATGCGAGTGGAAGATAAGATGGATATGGCTATCATCAAACAAAATCTTCCGAGTATGGAAACTGAATTACGCTTGGGGACAGCATCCGTATACCATGCACAACGTATTCTCGACATCAAAGGGCTCTCCGCAGACGAGAAAACGGCAATGGTGCAGGAGCAAATTCTTAACCTTATCAACACACGTCCACAGGATTTCGATCACGACCTTTTAACAGAAATGCAACATTTTCATATCATAAGCAGAGATTCCTTTAAAGCTATGCGGGAATCCCGGCATATGAGTAGAATTATTTGTGCGCAATATCTATTCCGACGAGCGCTGCGAAATGAGCTGAAAGAGGCCCCTGATAAACGACACATTAGACTAAAGTTTCTAAGAACCCGGCTGCATATGCCTGACGGTATTCAGTCTGCCCTGGGAGTTTTAGTAGGGATTAACTTCTTAAAAAGTAATGAAATTCTAGAAGAAAAACACCTCCTAAAAGCCATCAAAGCCTATATTCCCAATATCCACCCAGTGATAGGGTCCTTCTTCACAAATACCAAGCTTACAGACACCATACATACGATGTATCTAGAAGTTGCGAAGGATGATAACTCTGAGTTTTCTCCCGAAGAGATCAAACTGCTGCTTCAGGAACTTTCTCATGACCTGAAAAGTCGCATAGAACACCTTATGCATCCGATCTTTATGCCGTATAATGAAGAAGAGGTCATGCGCAATATACTCAGCCTAAGCTCACAGCTGAAGTTTTTGAGGGATATTCCGCAGGTGATGATTTCTTTCGATGAACAAACCGATATGGAACTGTCTTTCACGGTAATTTTCTTAAGAATCCTTAAACCTAAGCTTTCTCCGATAAAAGATATGGTGGAAGCGTCAGGTACTTTTCTCTCTTACAAGCATGACCGCTGCAAAACTGTCGGTTGCATACGTAATAAATACCCTAAAGAAGCGACAGTGTTTCGTGTACGATTAAACAAAGCTTCTTTTTTAAGAGCTGATCACTCTCTTGACCTATACAAAGCTAGGCATGCTGTTGTCTCAGAACTTACAGAAATCGTTGGTGAATTCCGTGATTATAATGGTGGGATGATCTCTAAACAAAATGAACTTTTCTGTGCTCTAAAAGACCTTCTGACGGGTGAGGCTAGGCAAAATGAATTCTTGCTGGAAAATTTTTTCTATTCCTTAACGCCCGTTGTCATGCGTACTATACTTGAGCCGGCGCCCTTGAAAACTCTATTTCACATGCTCCTCGACACCTTGGAAGAGGGTTTCTTCAAAAGCGAGAATTATTATTTGAAAGTCAGTGAAGAGCAGGGATTTTCCCTGATGATGATAACCGCAGCGGTTCCCTCCTATAAAGAAGAGGTGCAAAAAGCGGTGGAAAGCCTGTTGCTCTCTCCACTAGACCTTGCAACCTCACACCTGGACATCTACGATACCCCTTGCGTCGGATTTGCTTATCGTTACGATACGGATGAGAAAAAGGCTTTGTTCGAAAAGACTATACGGAATGCTCTTATTAAGTGGGAAGACGATACCTTTGCTTCCGCAGTTGTAGGGGCTCTTCCCGAGGCTGAAGATTCTCTTCAACCCTTGTTGCCTTTTTAATGGGGATGGTTTCAGCAAGAACAGTAAACACTTTTTACTAGGTTTTTGCGATGTCGTAACGAGTCATCATGGAGTTGACAAAGGATGCGGCATCTCCACCGTTTTTAAAGACTTCGTAGTCGGTCTTAATATTTTTAAGATCACCGTAAAATTTTTTCTTGATGTAAGTGTTCACTTTTGTAGGCGCTAATTTTGTCAGTGCTGTGTGGCCAAATCTTGGAAGGGTAATTTTACTTAGTAATGTCGAAAGGGTATCTGTTTTCTCCACTGTGAGAGTTTCTGGAAGTTTGCTTAAAATATCGCTTGAGTCAATAGGCTTTTTTGGTAAAAAATCCTTTTGTAAAAATTCAGGAGTACTAAAGGCTCGTGGCTTAAGTATGACAGGGCCTTTTTCTGAAGAAACTTCCATTCCTTCAAAAAAGGTAATTATTTGATTTATTGAGGATCTAATTATTTGCATTTGAGGTATTTCAGAGTTTTCCATTTTTGAAAGTTCGTTCAAAAGTTCTTCTTCAAGAGTTTCTGGACTTTTAGGGCCAATGATTACAGGGATTTCCACCTTAACATCTTCGGCCTGTGTGATCTCAGCTTGAGGCTGGAAATTATTTTCAAGTGATTGATACTCATGCTCATCAGCTACAGAAGCTTCGTGGGAGCCACCCTCGATGGGAGAGGGGACTGTAGAAGTTTTTCCTGCCTCGCGGGAGGGGGAGTCATTATCTGATGGATATGCTGTAGACTCCGGAGAGGTTTTGCTGGGAAGAGGATTATCGAGGGAATTGAGACTTTCCCTGAAATGTTGGATTCTTGGTTCTTCACCAGTATGTTTTGCATTAAGATCTCTTCTTTTTGACTCTGATCTTCCTCTGGGACTTATTCTTTCCCGAAATAAGATTGTGATGTTTTGTATTTTGGGGGAAGAAAGAGCTTTCTTTTTTAATCTCCGGTAGCGACCTTCGCTTTTACCTGCACCCGGATCCCATGGCTCGGAATGGGGAGGGGGGGGTACTGTAATTCCCATAGATTTCTCTCCCTTCCATGATTTGATATAATAGAGTTAATATCGTTTTTTTTGTAGAATGCTTTAATTGTTTTGTTTGAATGGTCGTATATCAAGTTCTTTACATCTATAATAACCTTGACTTTTGCCCCTCTACAGGGTATTAATTTACCTTTAGGTTTCGGTGTTACACCTAATCTAATTCTTTGAATTTAAGATGATCACTAAATAAAAGGAGATGGCCGCAGCTTGTAAAGACAGGCTTGATTTATGGCCAATAAAATCATGAGTAAAGCATCCATCAAAATATCACCATCAATATTGGCAGCAGACTTTACCCGACTTGGAGAAGAAGCCAAGCGCGTAGAAGATGCCGGAGCCGATTCCCTGCACATCGATATCATGGACGGGAACTTTGCGCCAAATTTGACTCTTGGACCACAAGCCGTGGCAGCTATCAACAGATCTACCGACCTTTTCCTCGATGTACACATAATGGTCTACAACCCCTACGATTATGTGCAAAAATTTGTGGAAGCTGGTGCCGATAGAATTACTTTTCACTTCGAAGCTACTGAAGATGTAGAAGAATCTCTTAAGTTTATCCGCAGTTGTGGTATCGAGGCTGGTTTGGCATTTAATCCGGAAACGAGCCCTACGCTTATCACCAGATATCTGGACAAGTGTGATATGGTCCTACTTATGACCGTCAAGCCTGGATTCTGTGGACAAGAGTTTATGCCTGAGGTCTTGGAAAAGATTCGTTTTCTTAGAGATACCTGTGACAAAATATGCCTAAGAAAGGGTGGTGTCATGGTGCCGGAGTCTCAGAAAGACACCCTTCCGCCATTTGATATTCAAGTTGACGGAGGTATTAACCTCGAAACGGCAAGACAGTGTGTCGATGCAGGAGCTAATATCCTTGTATCAGGATCACACCTCTTTGGAGCTCCAGACCTAACAAAGGCAATACAAGAGTTGAGAGAGGCGAGTCGTCTGCTCGATACACCTTGATTTTTTTTGTTCTCTTAGATATTTTTCATAGTTGCTTTACTTAATCACGAGATATTATGACAACAAGTAATCAAATTACCCCAGGGATGACCATTTCCCTTGCTGGGAAGCTCTTCAGAGTGGAATCCAGTGTGAAAGTAACGGTTGCAAAAGGCACCCCTTTCATTAAGACAAAACTGCAGAATCTGGTTACGAATGAAATTATTGAGAAAAATTTTAAGACGGACCAGGTAATAAAAGGTGTCTCCCTTCAAGAAAGACAGCTCGAATTTTTGTACCTCGAGGGAAAAAACTACCTTTTTCTGGATATCGGAAAACTTGAACACATTGAAGTTTCTCCAGATATTATCGGTATAAAATCAGAGTTTCTTAAAGAAGGTGTCGAGGTCAAAGCGTCATTTTATGGGGAGACCATTTTCTCCATAGAGCTTCCGCAATTTCTCGAAATCATGGTTGTCAGCACAGAAGACAACAAAGACGACGTCCCCGTTTCTGATGCTACCAAAGTTGCCGTATTGGAAACTGGTGCAAAAATTGGCGTTCCGCCCTTTATTGAAATCGGAGATATCATCAAGGTGGATACCAAAACGAATGACTACATTCAGCGGGTATAAGACAGAGAAAGGAGATGTGCTACTGTGGATCTAAAGCAAATCAAAGAATTGATGAGTGCTATGGGGCGCTCGGACATCGGAAAGCTGAAAATTAAAGATGGTGAGTTTGAGATACAACTCGATCGTACTAATGATGATCAGTTTGAAAGAGTGGAAAACTCTGCATCACAGCCTTCACATCATCGTGGGAATGCATCCCACGCTCATATTTCTACTCTACCGGCATCAGAGTCTGCCATGCAGACCGGTGAGCTGAAGAGGGAGACAGGGAAGGCTGCGGAGTTAAACCACAAGGAAGTCGAAAGCAAATTCATTACCTCCCCAATGGTAGGGACTTTCTATCATTCCCCCTCCCCAGAGGATCCATCCTTTGTGAAGATCGGAGATAGAGTAGAAGAGCATACTGTTGTGTGTATCATCGAAGCTATGAAAGTAATGAATGAAGTCAAAGCGGGTGTTAAGGGTGTTGTCGCCGAGTTGTTGGTAGAGAACAGCCACCCAGTAGAATTTGGAACCAATATTTTTCGTATAGAGTAAATTAAGTATGCGCAAGGTTGTCGTCGCCAATCGGGGAGAAATCGCTGTCAGGATCATCAGAGCCTGTCACGATCTCGGGTTGCAAACAGTAGCTGTATATTCGCAGGCTGACGCGGAGTCATTGCATGTCTTACATGCCGATGAAGCGATATGTATCGGCGAAGCACCATCAGCAAAATCTTATCTCAGAATACCCAGCATATTATCGGTTTGTGAAATTACCGGTGCCGATGCGGTGCATCCTGGATATGGATTTCTTGCCGAAAACGCGGACTTTGCCTCCATATGCGAAAGCTGTGGGATTAATTTCATAGGTCCTTCTCCAGAGTCTATCTCCCTATTGGGAGATAAAGCACAAGCTAAAGCGACAGCACGGAAAGCTGGATGTCCGGTTATTCCGGGGTCCGATGGAATTGTGAGATCTGCTGAAGATGCCCTCGTAGAGGGAGACAGGCAAGGTTATCCCGTTTTTGTCAAAGCCGTAGCAGGTGGTGGCGGAAGGGGAATACGTATTGCTCACAGTAGAGAAGAGCTAACTAAGCAATTTGTTGCTGCGCGTACTGAAGCCAAATCATGCTTTGACAATCCTGACGTATACATTGAGAAAATGGTTGTCGACCCTCGTCATGTGGAAGTACAGATTCTCGGTGACAAGTATGGTAACTACATTCACCTCGGAGAGCGTGATTGTAGTATCCAGCGTCGTCGTCAAAAGCTCATTGAAGAAGCACCTTGTCCGTTCCTTACACCTGAGCTCAGAGAAGAAATGGGACAAGCTGCAATACGTGTAGCACAGAAGGCTGACTACTTCTCAGCGGGAACTGTAGAATTTCTGGTAGATAAAAACAATGACTACTACTTTATGGAAATGAATACTCGTATCCAGGTAGAGCACACTGTTACCGAGGAGCTCACAGGTGTCGATTTGATTGTAGAACAGCTGCGCATTGCTCAGGGTGAAAAGCTACAATGGAAGCAAGAAGAAATTAGCTTTACCGGACATGTCATTGAGTGCCGTATTAATGCGGAAGATCCAAGTAGAGACTTCATGCCGTCCCCTGGACGTTTGGAATATTACCTGCCTCCGGGCGGACCGAATGTTCGGGTTGATAGTGCGTGTTACTCTGGATACGTTATACCGCCGTATTATGACTCGATGATTGCAAAGCTTATTGTTAAGGGGCAGAATCGTACTGAGGCTATCGCTAAGTTAAAAAGAGCTTTACGAGAGTTTCATATCGGAGGGGTTCACTCCACCATTCCTTTTCATCTTAAAATGCTTTCCGATGAGAATTTTTTGAACTCCACCTATGACCTGAACTATATAGACGGTCTTTTGTCACGCGGAGCCGATCTCGTAGCCTCAAGAGACGGTTGAACTGAGTTTGTATCAGAGTGGACGGATGGGAGGTTTTAAAAACCAGCTTCCTGTCCACTCTGTAAAACTTTGGCTAAGCTTGAGCTAGAAGTTATAGGTGGTATGAACTTCTTTGAAATGGCGCTCAATGCCATCCGCTACTTCATTGGGATCATCTGTAATAGTGATAAGATCCAAATCTTTGGCGGAAATGGTCCCACCATCTGCGGCGCTTTCCTTCAACCAATTGATTAAGCCTTCCCAATATTTTGAACCCATCAGGTAAATAGGGAAAGCGGAAATCTTTTGGGTCTGAATGAGGGTCAGCGCTTCAAAGAGTTCGTCAAGCGTACCGAAACCTCCCGGTAGAACAACGAAAGCTTGGGCATAACGAACAAACATTACTTTTCTGATAAAGAAATACCGAAAGTTCAGGTTGAACTTATTATCGATATAAGCATTGGACTCACTTTCAAAGGGGAGGTCAATGCTCAATCCGCAGGATTTACCCTTTGCTTCTTGCGCTCCTTTGTTAGCAGCCTCCATTATACCTGGGCCACCACCGGTAATTACCGCAATTTTTTTGGCGACGATTGCTTTTGCAACATTGCAAGCTAATTCGTAATATTCTGATCCGGGCTTAGTTCTAGCTGAGCCAAAGATTGAGGCGGAGGGGCCGATATCTGTCATGGTTTCAAAGCCCTCTACAAATTCGGAAATAATGCGAAAAACTCTCCAGGAGTCAAAAGTGTCCGTGTGTTTTCCAGATTTATCTAATCCATTTCGATTCATCGTTATTCTGTCCATAGGTCCTCATGAAAACAATATTTTTAATAGATTCATAAGCTTTTGTATCATAAGTGCCAAAAGAAAAGAAGAGAGAAGTCTCCATTATTATTAGTGCAGGGTGCTTAGAGAACGCTATACCACGATTTTGGATCTTTTTTAGCGATGCAGAAGTATTTGTGGCTTATGTTTGCCAAGAGTGTTCTTTCAGGCTGCTGAAAGTTTTATCCAAGCCCTCAGCCCCTCTCCTGTTGAGAGGAGAGCCGTAAAGAATTTCCGGGTTTTCCTTGAACTCTTGGATACGGTCATTAGAAAGGTAGGGTCCCATACCCTTTTCAGAAGAGAAGTCCGCTGTTGTGGAAAGAGCTTTTCTGTGATTGTGGGGACAGACATCCTGGCAGATGTCACAGCCGAATACATAACCTGGGTTTTGTTTTTTGATGTCTTCGGGAATTTGATTTTTGGACTCTATTAAGTGGTAGGATAAGCACCTGTTGGCATCAAGAACATAAGGGGAGCTAAAAGCATTCACAGGGCAGGCATCTATGCACTTTTGGCAAGAGCCACAGCGAGGGATTCGCAATTGCAGGTGGCTCCGTGTGTGCTCAAGATCCAAAGTTGTAAATAATCCAGATAGTAAAATAAAAGTGCCGAAACGCCTGTGGATTAAAAGGGTGTTTTTTCCGAACCATCCGAGGCCGGCTTGTACAGCTAAAGCTTTTTCCAAAACTGGAGCTGAGTCACTAAAGCCTCGAGCTATTTCTTTTTGACCACTGCGTTCCTCCATCCAACGAATAAACTTCTTGAGGCGCTTCCGGTGGATGTTATGATAATCTCTGCCACGGGCATAAGAGGCTACTAAGCCAGAGTCATTCCTAAAGGGAAGCTTTTCCTGGCGGTAGTAGCTGACGAATATAATTGCGGATTTTGCCGATGCTAACATCTCTGAAGGGTTACAGCGAACCTGATTTTCCATATACTTTAAGTCGGCATGAGCTTTTTGCTCCAGCCAACGTTGGTAGGCGGCAATATCTTCTTCTGGAATTTTGGCGGCTGTCACACCAACATCATCCCAGCCGAGTCTCAGAGCTTCAGCCCGGATTTCTTCAAGGGAAATAGAGGTTTCTTGGGACGTCATTATCAGGACTCTTTTTCCTCGAGGTCGATGGGTAGCACACAGCGGAATCCGATATTGCCACGGCGATCAGTAGGCCGGAAGGCTGCCCGTAAGCTTGCGCGACAAGAGTGATAGGGGGTGTACCAGCATCCTCCTTTCACTGTGAATAAATGAGAAGAGTAGTTCTTATTCATATGCTTGGAAAAGGGGTGTGGAAGAAAGTGCGACTCCGTCCATTCCCACACATTGCCCAGCATATCGTGTAAGCCAAAGCGCCCAGGGAGAAGTTGTTTGACTGGGAAAGAGCCGTTTGATTCATCATAAGAGCAATGCAGGCGCGAACTGTCGAGTTCCTCACCCCAGGGATATTGTAGGCCTGTAGATCCTCTTACTGCGGCTTCCCATTCGTATTCTGTTGGGAGGCGGTAGGTATCAGGGTCCAAGCCCTCACGTAAGCTTCTCCACTGGCAGTAGGCTTTAGCCATATGCCAGGTAACGAGGGTTGCGGGATGGTCGTCTCCGGAGGAATACGTGCTGCTTTGATATTTTTCTTGGAATTCGGAAAACTGTTTGCAGGTGACGGGAGAAATATCCATGAAAAAGGATTTAACACGAGCTTTAAAGCTTGGTTGCTCTACAAGGGCTCCGTTGCTAGCGCCTAACTCGACCTTGTTAGTAAGGGAGATCAGGGCCATACCGAGAGGAACAGGGAGGTCTTCTAGCTTACGTACAGCAGGGGCAAGCTTGTTTCTTTTAGTAGTAATTTCTTGCAGCTTAGTCGAAATATCCTTCATCTGAGGGAAACCTTCCCCGTGAGGAGCGGATAGACAGCGGTCTATAATCTCTTCCCAAATAGGGTCCAGTGTGGGGTCCTCTTCCCTTAATGGGGGGTAGACTCCACGGGGATATTTTCCCGTTAAATAATGGTAGGTTAAAGCTCCAAAAGAATACTGGGTAAAGCTATGGTCCAAAGAAAGGCCGCGGCGTGTTTGTGGGGGGTATAGGCTCTCCTTTTCATAGAGTCCGAAGCCCTCTGCTGAGACTTCATATTCATCGTCGATGTTTTGCCATTTGTGTAAGGCAGGAGCCAGGTGGTGACGCTGTGTGGCGGCATGATTCTCACCAAAAAATAAGAATGACTCGCAATATCCGTCTATCTTGGGGGAGGGGATTCCATGTCGACCAATTAGTGATTTTTCAGTGGCAATATAAATTTGATCGAGTGAAAGGAAGTCGTGGGTGATACCATTTTTATAGTAACTTTTGTTCATGGATTCCAAAGCTCCAAGACCCTCAGCAATACCTTTAAATAAAAGTAAGAGAGTGTTTTGGCGATTGGCAGTTTCTCGAGCGTCAAATTTAGCCATAGTCCTCAGCTCCTGAAAGCCGGGGGCGGGTAATTCCTTTGCGATAAAATATATATTGTTGTCGCAATCCAAAGCGTCGATTTTTACGAGATTGTCGTGTTTGATAGAAGGTAATATCGTCTGAAGCAACTTAAAACGAAGGATGAAGTTTTCTTTACTGGAAAGCTCTGGAGAAATAACGCGTAAAAGCATGGGTGTCTTGTCACGGGTTCTGACAGCTTTATATATGACACCCCAGGCATCTTGGTAAAACTCTTTTAATATGCTATAAGACCCTAAAGTCGGGGCTACTTCTTGTTCCATAAACGACTCAATGGATTTAATGAGGTTGCTTTTCCTGATTTACTTTCTACAGCCCGGGGCTCGTATCTGCCATTGACAACTTCATGGAGGTTTTCAATAGCGATAAATGCTTTGGCATCTTCACGATGAACTATTTCTTTGAGCTCGGCAAGCTGAAGACGTTCAACAGTGACGTAAAGAATTTCCTGATCACCACCGGAATAACCACCGCGTCCATAAAAGACTGTGAGGCCAAGACCTAGTTCGTGCATGACGGCTTCTCCAATAGCCTTGGACTTATTGGAAATGATGATAGCAGCTTTTGTTTCTTCCAGACCTACAATGACAATATCCATGATCTTGATGGCTACAACAAAAGTCATCAAAGACTGCACGGCGGTTTGCCAGTTGTCGAAAATGAAGCCTGCAAAGGTAAAAATAAAGGTGTTGAAGAATAAAACGGCCTGACCGACAGTGAAGCCAAAGCGGCGATTGATGATAATCCCCATAATCTCGGTACCATCAAGAGCTCCACCGTTTCTGATGATCAAGCCGATACCGACTCCTAGAGTGCAACCTCCTGAAAATATAACTTCTATTGGATCGCCTTGATAGGTTGGTAGACCTTTCATTAAGGCAATGAAACCGGCAAGCATAAAAATAGAGGAAAGCATTTGTATAACAAAATATTTTCCAAGATGCTTGTACGCCAAAATAATAAAAGGGATGTTCAAGACTATAAGGAAAATAGGAAGTGTCTCATTGCCAAAGAGGTGAGCGCAAATCATCGAAAGTCCGACGATACCGCCGTCAATGATGTTATTAGGAATTAAAAAAACCTCTAATGCGAGAGCTGTAAGAAAAGCACCAAATGCCATCCAACAAAAAATGGAAATAACGTGTCCAAGTGATTTAAAAGAACTGATGTTGTGAGCTGCCATATAGAATATCCCGATCGTTTTGCTATACAGAGAATAGCGAGCAGGCTCATGTTTGTACAGGGAAAAGGTATGGAAAGGGTAAAAAAAAAGAGCGCGGGAGACGAGAATCGAACTCGCAACTTTCGGCGTGACAGGCCGATGCTCTAACCAATTGAACTACTCCCGCAAAGAGTAAATAGCTATGGGCGCAAAAGGATTTGAACCTATGACCGCCTGTGTGTAAGACAGGTGCTCTACCGCTGAGCTATACGCCCCCTTAACTATGCCAAAACTATATACCAGCGGCATTTATTTTCACAAGTCCTTTGTTAGAATATTCTCATTTAGTTATCATTTTCTTGTATTTTACAGAGAGGGGAAGATCGTGAAAAAAATAAAGATTTACCGAAAGATTTTGTCACTTCTACTTTTTGTCTTTTCCCTTCTAGGGTGCTCTCCGAACTCGATTGTTGAGTATTATGATGAAGGAGAAGGTTTGACTCGTGACCTGATTTTTGAACTGGAAAAAATTCAAACCCGAGAAGATCTTGTAAAAGCCAGTTCTCGTTTGAAGAAGATTTTTGAAGAACTAGTGAACCTGATTATAGGAGCTGGAGAGAGTCAGATTCAGAGGCCTGATCTTTTTATGGGTGATGTCCCTAAAAAGGAAAATAAAGCGAGTGACCTGTTAAGAAGAGAGCTAAATAGAATTTACAGGATGGACGGAGGTAGAGAGTTGATAGAAGCTGCGCAAGCCAATGCACTTCATCGTCTGGACACCTTTGAGACTAGAAGCCCTTCTTAAGTTTGACAGGGCACGGGACTAGATTTATCGGACCTTTTGAAGGCTCTTTTTTTTGACTTTATTTACGCAAATGCGGATTTTTCCATGGGTTGCGTCAACAGAAGGCTTATGGCTTAGATCAAAAGATTTTTTATTGATCCTTTTTGGTGTGATCCATGTTTCGTCATTAGAGGTTTCAGGTGTTCGTCTGTTTCGTGTGAAGCTACCGTCATCATTGGGGGTACTTGGTGAGCATGAAGAATGTGTCGTCACGCCTTTTCTGCTAAGGGAGATTTTTACGGAATCGTATTCGCCATAAAATTCCATCCAATGGGAATGTACCTTTACCTCAATGTGCTGGTGATCTTGAAGGGGAAAGCGGGCTTCTATGACATAAAAATTTCTGTCATCCGCTATGCGTATCTCCGTTTTCAGATTGTTGCCCATCGTATCGGCGTTGATAACGGGTATGGGGCATTTTGCGTAGGATTATTCAGGGAGGAGTACTAGAGTGTTGTATTCGCCGATTTTTGTCTGTATTTTAGGAATTTCTCGACGAAACAAATTTTTCCGATCACTTACTTGTTCTATGTTACGTAAGTAGGTGATGGCTGTTTTGCAGTCTGTGTAGTCTCGTCCGTCTTGTATGTCGCCTTCAGGGATAAAAAGAGTGCCTATGAAATAGGTGGCGATATCCGGAAGTTGAGGTAAAAATGACATGAACAACGACCTTACTTTGCTTGTAGAGGGCATATATATAGCTTGCGCTCAAAAAAGAGAAGAGGTGAACTTTATTTGACCAGACCTTGCGTAAGGCGTTTATTATAGGTCTCTTGCGCAGAATAAGTGCAGAAGTCTTTTACACAAAAAGCTTATCGAAGTGCTCTCTTCTTTCTTTTAAGTCTTTATGGTCTGTCAATTCGCTGACGTGAACGGGTACTGCTGCGGCATAGCCTTCGCTTAAAAGCTGTATATCGCTGTCCTCGTGCTCATCGAATGACATGTGCTTGGAGCCGAGCCAGTAGTAGGACTGGTTTTCGGACGGGTGTAATCTTTTATCCGGGTTTTCCATCCAGTAGCCTTTCCCCTGGCGTGCTAGACGAAGTCCTTTGATTTCTTTATGGTGGTCGTAGGGGAAATTCACATTTAAGAGTGTTCCGTAAGAAAGAGGAGACTTTAATAAGTATTTGACAATGGATTTTATGTACTTATCTGTTCTCTGGAAATTGGGGGTTTCATATCCGCATACAGAAAAAGCAACACCGGGAATACCTCGTAAGACACCTTCAATGACTCCGCCAACGGTTCCGCTGTAAAGAAGGTTCCGGCCAGCATTGGAGCCTCTGTTGATACCTGAAACAATCAGATCGGGATGCCAATCCAGAATGACGCTTGTGGCCATTTTGACACAGTCAGCAGGTGTGCCTGTTACAGCCCAGGCTTTGAAGACGCTATCGAGGGGGTGTTCATGGATTTCCAGAGGAGTCCGAACAGTAATGCTTAAGCCTACAGCAGATTGTTCCATTGCGGGGGCAACGACAGTGATATCGGCAAATTCTTTTAGGCTGTCACAAAGCTGACGTAAGCCTGCTGCATAAATACTGTCATCGTTTGTAACTAGGATACGGGGGCGCTTAAGCATATAAAAACCATCAGTATTATCTATTTTGAGTTAATTATTTTACAAGGTGGATACAATTATTGTCAAATGAGCTGAATGTTAGTGAATTAATCTTTAAATAACCTGCAATCCTCAAGTTCCATCCCGTTTAAATTTTTCTTTCTCCTCTTCTCTTTTCTTCCTTCGTGATCCCCTCCTCCTTCCCTCCCTCAACCTCTCTCTTCTCTCTCGAGAACCCCTTAGAAGATTAGTGCAACAACACCCTTGCAAAATAGCTTATTACAAGTGATAATAGCAGCTTGCAAATTTTAAAAATCAGGACAATATGAGCAAGGATATGACTGTAGCAAAAGAGAGCGGTAAAAAATCTCAAAAGAATGCGATTTCCCCAAGCCGACAGGAAGATTACCCCGAGTGGTACCAGCAGGTAGTCAAAGCGGCTGACCTAGCGGAAAACGCTCCGGTGCGCGGCTGCATGATTATCAAGCCATGGGGTTACGGAATCTGGGAAAGAATCCAGAGACAGCTCGACGACCGCATAAAAGCCAGTGGTCATGAAAATGCCTATTTCCCTTTGTTCATTCCTGTAAAATTCCTGGAAAAGGAAGCTGCGCACGTGGATGGCTTCGCTAAAGAGTGTGCCGTGGTAACACATAGCCGCCTGGAAGAAAAGGACGGCAAGCTTGTTCCATGTGGCCCTCTGGAAGAACCTTTAATCGTTAGGCCCACCTCTGAAACAATCATTGGCCACTCCTTTTCCAAGTGGGTACAGTCCCACAGAGACCTTCCTCTTCTCATCAACCAATGGGCAAATATCGTTCGTTGGGAAATGCGTACTAGACTCTTCCTTAGAACATCAGAGTTTCTATGGCAAGAAGGGCACACAGCCCATTCCACATCGGAAGAGGCTATAAAGGAGACTACCGATATCCTCGAGATGTACAGAGAATTTTTAGAAAATGTTTTGGCAATCCCTGTGATAACCGGAGTGAAATCTGAAACGGAGAAATTCCCTGGCGCAGAAGTGACCTATTGTTTCGAGGCTATGATGCAAGACAAGAAGGCTCTTCAGGGCGGGACATCTCATTACCTGGGACAAAATTTTGCTAAAGCCTTTGAAATAGATTTCCTTAACAAAGATGGAAAGCAAGAGCATGTTTACACAACTTCATGGGGGGTAACCACTCGTTTGATTGGGGCTCTGGTAATGGCACATTCTGATGATGATGGTCTGAGACTTCCTCCTCGTATTGCTCCCAAGCATGTGGTTATCGTTCCCTTCCTGACAAAACCTGATTTAGCAGAAAAAGTTCTCGCTTATGCAGAAGATATTGCAGCTGAGATGCGCAATCTTTCCTACCACGGTTCTCCTATAATCGTTCACATCGACAAAAGAGACCTTCGCGGTGGTGAGAAAAACTGGGAATGGATCAAAAAAGGTATCCCTCTTCGTATAGAAGTGGGTCCTAGAGACATGGACGGAAACAATGTATGCCTGTCCCGAAGAGACCAAGGCCCTAAAGAAAAAACGGTCCTGGAACGTGGTGAGCTGGCAGCCCAAGTCTGTGGTATCCTCGACGAAATTCAAGAGAACTATTACAACGACGCTAAAGCTTTCCGTGATGCTAACATCACAGAGGAAATCCAGAACTTCGAAGATTTCACGGCTTACTTTACTCCAAAGAACAAAGACAAGCCTGAAATACATGGCGGTTTTGTAAAAGGAAAGTGGTGTGAAAACGCTGCTTGCGAAGAAAAAATTGGAGAACTCAAAGTGTCCATTCGTTGTCTTCCTCTTGAGCAATCAGGAACGGCAGGGAAATGTGTGATATGTGGTTCGGAATCATTCAAAGATGTTATCTACGCTAAATCCTATTAAGGAACACCATGACAGCACAAAAGCTTGTTTTGATTCTTGCTGCCAATTTAGGTTGCCTCGGAGTAATCCTTGGCGCCTTTGGCGGTCACGTAGTTAAAGATAAATTCTGTCCTGAGATGACAGCTGTCTACGAAGTAGGGGTACGATACCAGATGTATCATGCCATCGCCTTGCTTTGTATTGGCCTGACCATAGGACAGTTTGGGAGTAGTAGCCTTTTAAGTGCCTCAGCAGGGCTGATTTTTGGGGGCACCCTGCTTTTCTCTGTAAGCCTTTATGCCCTTGCGCTGAGCGGCATAAAAATTCTCGGCATAATAACTCCTATCGGAGGAGTGCTTATGATTATGGGATGGCTGGCATTCGGTTTGGGTGTCTACCGTATTGATGCGTAAAACTGCTTGTAGAACAAAAGCATAGTGACGGTTTTTCCGTCTGTGATTTCACCGTCCCGAACCATCTCCAAAGCCTTCTGAATCGGAAGGGGGTGTACGGAGATGGTTTCAGATTCATCAAGGTTCTGTTTCCCCAAGGTCAGATCTTTAGCTATGTAGCCGTACAATTTCTCATTGGAGTAGCCAGGAGTCGCGTAGAACTCCATAAATTTTTCCATATTCGTTGCAGAGTATCCCGTTTCTTCTATGAGCTCTCTGTGTGCTGTATCAAAGGGGAGCTCTCCTAGCTCCAGGGTTCCTGCTGGTACTTCCCATAGAGATTCACTAACCGCATAGCGCTCATTTCGTATCATTACTACAGTATCATTGTCAAGGAGGGGGAGAATAGCTACAGCCCCTGGGTGTTTCACAAACTGCATGCTAAATACCTTGCCTGAGTCAATCATGATGTCCTGAACGGAAACATCAAAGTAAGAACCCTTAAAAACAACTTCGGATTTATCCAGATACTTGGGCATAACGCCTCCTGTTTTAGAAGATATAATCACCGGCATTATTTCTCTTGTCATGACCATCTAAGACATGAAAGACTCGTAGCTTGTTGAGGAGCACGGGAGACATCTGACCAATGGGGATATATACGATCTTTTTACCATAGCGGCTTGCAAAGCTTTTCATGATACTGCGTGGAGGCTTAGCGGCAACATAGACAACGATTGGCTTTACAGCATAATCGATAGCTGCCATGAGAAGTAGCTCTGACTTATTTATGCACTCACTGTAATCCAGGTCACTCCAAATGTCGTACATCCTGCGAGGGGGATAAGACATCATAAAGCCTCCATACTCACAGCGGCTGATGCCAGGTCCCACGACGTTATCACCAAGTCCTGTAGAGTAAAAGGACATGTCGGATTCCTGTTCGTGTTCGCCAAGCCAAGTCATAAGCCATGGATATTTGGGTTGAAATGATCTCTCCTCTCCTTCCTTGGGCATATCTTCGTCGAAGATGACAACAACGGAACCTGTTCCGCCGGGAGGGCGTCCATGAGATTTGACGAATAGTTTTTTCTGATGCCAGTTGCGTATAGTTTCCCGGGTGTCGATTCCATCTTCCAGGCTGGTGGTAAAGGGAACGGTTTGGGATCCTTCCTCGGAAAGGATATTACAGCCTTTCTTTTTCAGGAAGTCTCCAAAGCCTTCTACGCTTAGATCTTCAGGAGGATACGAACATAGAGTAAAGGGGCCGGGAGGCTTGAATTTGTAGCTGTCTTTTTCCTTGCGGTGCTTGCGTTGTTGCATAAAGCGTTTGCGACTTTCTTGCTTCATGTGAAAGCGGACAATCTTGCTATGGCCCCACACCTCTTCGATGGACAAGTCTAATTCCGGTAGATTGTCTATATTTTTTCTATGGGGGTAATGGGTGGCTAGCTCCCAGACTTCATAGGCGTAATTGTGCTCAACACAGGCTTTGGCAGCAGAGAGGGTCTGAAAGAGGTCGGGCATCAGCCGCTCTTTGATCAAGGCGTAGTTGCGCACAAACTTCATGGTGTTGCGCAAATGATAGTTAAGGAACTTGTTGCCCGTGTTCTTTTCAAACAACCTTCCAGATTCACTATACAGGGAGTACAGAAGCTTTTGGCGATCGGGAGGAAAAGGGGAGTCTGCCGGACTATCTATGAAAAGAAGATTATCTTCTTGGGAGCGATGTATGTCTCGCAAACTTTCATAGTGCTTGGAAAACCATCCACTCTCACGCATAACGTCCCGACAGGATTGCTCGCTTAAGGTACACACTTGCACGCTGTCCCTTTTACAGTGCTTGGTATCGGGAAAGTCTTCTTTGTCGAGAAGCTGAAGCACATGATGAATATGAAACATTCCGCCGATGAAGAGGACGGAATCGTATTCTTCAGAGAGCTCCTTTAGCCTCTTTGCCATATGCATTTCTCTGTTGATATCCTGCTGTGTCCGGAAGGGCTCTTTAGAGAGGGCACTTTTGTGGTAGGCTTCATAATAGGGTTTGAGTCCAATACGGTGTACTGCATAGGGATCGGGGACGCGTTCTTGTATATCAGGATAGTCGTCCACATCAAGATCGATACAATATACGGGAGTCTGCTCCTCCAATGCGGAACGGACACCCTCAAAAGCAGGGTCACAGGGCTCACACATATAATAGAGAGGGTCATCACCCTCTCTTTCAGAGACAACGACGCTGATGTCTGGGAGTCGGGAGCTGGCATGCAGAATCTCATCCTGCATCGTCTCGGCAAGCTCTACTGCGACACAGTCAGGGCGTATACTCGTGAAAGCAAGGCGCACCTGAGCGGCCATCTCCAAATTGTAATGAATCGTCGGAAGGGCGTAGATATTCCCTTTTTTCAACGTAAAAACTTCTGTCGCACCCATAAACAATAGACCTTCTTATAGGATATGGATCAGAGCTTCTTCACCGAGGGTCATGATAATGGACTGACGGAGTAGGCCGTCGATATTACTTGGGTTGTTGTAGCTCTTTATCCTTTTTGCGGCATAACGGGCGACATTGATCCCATCGCGAACGGTGTAATTTTCATTACCTTCGTGGGCTCTTTGCAAAAAGGCTACGACATAATCCAAAATGTTCTCATCGATAAAGGGTAAGTTCTCACGGAGGATTCGCTTTTCTTCATCAGCTTCGGGAAATTCTAAATAGATTTGTGGCTGAAGGCGACTGTGTATATATTCGGGAACCTCGAAGGTAGAGGCATCGTCATTCATAGTAACGCATATGCGGAAGTTTTCATGGGCAGAAATCTTTAATCCTGCAACCATAGACTCTACGTATCGGCGGCTATCTAATAGGGGGGCGAGAGATGCCCACGATTTTTCACTCATCCTGTTGGCTTCATCGAGGACGCAAACGCCTCCGCAAATCATGGCAGTGACCAAATTAGAAGCGACATATCGTATGCCTCCACTTTCATTAACTACAGGGGTAACTAGTAGATCCTCAGGGCGGGTATCCATAGTACATTGGTAGATGTAGACATCTCTCTCCATTCTTTTTCCAGCAGCATAGGCGAGAGTTGTTTTGCCCACTCCTGGCTTACCAATAATACGGGGATTTAGGGGAATGTCGTCTTCATCAATAACTAACCACGCAGCTAGAAGCTGGTCCATAACATCTGCTTGTCCAATCCAGCGGAAATTAAACTCATCAGGAAACCCCAGGGCTAACTCAACTCCTTGAATGGTGACTCGACTATCATGCTCACTAGGGGTAGGCTTCATATCATATGCTCCTTAATAAAAAACCGGGCAAACGCGATCTGCGTCTACCCGGTTTACAATATATAAGTTTGCTCTATTGATGAAAACATCAAACAGTGGGATGAACCTCCCTGTTCTCACGCTCTTTATAGTCTAGCATATTAGGAAAGGGAAGTTCCGGGTGTGGAACCATACAATCTGTCAGACTTCCTGAGACAGAAGGCAGGCAAAAGAAGTCATCAAAGTTGGCATACCACGCCCCCCGAGCCATCCACTCATCAAATTTTGCCCACGGCCAACCGTTTCTACCTCCTTCTTTATAAGTCCCATCGGGATAGAAGACCCTTGTGGAATCAAGCAAATGATCGTACGTTTCTTTGAAAGAAACATCTATGGGAAACAAACCCGTGATACTTGTATGTAAGCTTACTACAGAATCTGTAGAGGAAATAACAGGCCTCTGACTTTGTACGGCAAGGGCGTGGGCGAAACCGTCGATTGTACCTCCGGTTTCACAGCTATCCAGGACGATGACAGCGCTTGGATCCAAGCCATCAAAGCAGGTAGGGGGCAAGTCTTTCAAAGTGTCGACAGTTAAGTGGTTATACGGATCTGCAAAACTGATAGCCGTAGGACATCCATGGGCTTCGATCCACATTCCAGCGACGGGGCCCGTAGCTGCGGCTTCTTGTATGCGATCACAAATTTGGTTATCACTACCAAGTCTTGAAATCGAAAAACCTACATCATAGTTACTGTCAAGGATGCGGAATGATTCCATCTGGGTAGGAATCAAGTTCATAGCTCCATTATGATCCATCCAGGTACTCATAATGACGACCTTCCCTCGAGGATCATCTTTCTCAAAGGTCAGAGCGTCTGGGCCCAAATAGCTGGCTACATCAATTTCCCGAAAATGGCGTCCCTCAGCACGCATATTTTTTATGGCTTCGGCGAAGCGGGGATATAAGCGGGGTTTGGAAAGCTCAATACTGGCTCGTCTGGCCATAGGTGCCAATTGCATCAAAGCAAAAAGGGCGACAGCTGTAATTTTTCTCCTTAAAGGAGACCATTCATTGTCGGGAACAGCTTCCGTTCCATGCATAGAGTCTGCTGAATAAAAGTACGCACAATCAAAACGATCATGACGATACTTTTGTAAGCATTCTCTTAACCTATGAACGAGTTCATGGTGCTCGTGCTTTTCAGCTAGAAATATTGCAGCACTTACGACTCTTTGCATACTGTCGAAACTCTCTTCTTCGAGATCAGAGAGGTTAAACTGAAGGGTACGCCAATCGTTTTCCATGGAAGGAACAAGAATGCCGTCGAACAAAAAGTATTGTGCAGCAGTAGCATTTGCAAGATCGAAACTCTCAAAATCCTGTCCTTGATCATTCAAGAGGTTTTCGTATACGTCTCCCACTGTAGGCTCGCAACGGAAGATTTTTGGAAGCACAGTCCCTGGTCCTTGCAAATCGTAAGAGGTCGTAAAATAAGAGATATCAAAATGATCATCGGGATGTTTTTGCAAGCGTTTTTGAAGATTTTGGGCTAGTTCATTATTCCCATTGCCTTCGGCAAGATAAATAGCTGCACTGATCAAACGATTTAAGCTTCCTGGTGAGACGTCCTCTACAAAATCAAGATTGAACTGTATCGAACTCTCATCGTCATCAACTGCAGCCTGTAAGATACCCTCATGTAAAAGAAACTGGGTATCACTTGAGCTGTCTAGGTCAAAACATTCTTGAACTGCCTGTTCGGGAAAAAGTAAGTTCTCATAAACTGAATCCACATTTTGATCGCATCTGAATTCTTGGCTTAAGATAACAGCTGTATCCTGTGTTCCCCCCCAGGGGTTTAAACGGTTTATAAGTGATAGTATTGTGTCCACGATCACACCCTCCGTTGTTGGAAAGTAAAAAATTACGACAAGTTAAAATTTTACTTTAACATTACAAGGATGGGTATTTGTGTAAATTAAAATTTAAAGTTTGTGTGAAGGCAGGGGGGGCGGGGAATATCTCGGAGTTTTATCTCATGAAAACAAAGAAATTTTTGGCATGGTTCAATTCAAGGTAACACTTTTCCCTAAGCCTATAGGCTGCCTGAGCAAAATCTCGAATGACTTAAGAGAAGCGAAGGAATTTGTGATTATGTAACTGAGTCATGCCCGATCTTCTAAAAATGCAGGGTATCAAAATTGATAAACGTTTTGTTCTTTGCTTATATTGGAGAGGTGCCACTACCG
>JBLFWS010000007.1:0-39806 GCA_047611865.1 Chlamydiales bacterium | reverse complement strand
CCGACAGTCCTTCTGTTTTAGCTAACCAGCATTGAAAATCAATATCTTGCATAGCATCCCCCAGATCAAAGTTTTCTTCAGTACTTCTTCTAAGTTATCGGCTATATGCCTGCATACTTAACTTGGAAAGAGCCAAAAATAATCGACAAAAGATGCTCCTTCGACAAGGAGGATGAGGACGGAGCCACCCAACTCCTAATAGCCTGTCAATACGGAATGGAAAAATCTGCCCTGAAATTACTGGATAAGGGAGCCACTCCGAGAACCCACGCTTGCGGCTATATGAATCCTTTACATATGGCTGCCACCCAAGGTTTACACACAGTAAGTAAATTAATAACTAAACATACTAAAATTCTATCTAATATAGAGGATAGTAATCTTTACAATCCACTTATTACCTATATAGTATGGCAATCAAATTATAGGCAATATTTTAAAAGAGTTTTTCGATATTTCTTAGAAGCTAAATATTTTAAGCGATAGTATAACTTGGAATATCTGTCTGCCATTATAAATCCTGAGTGAGTGCCGCACCTGCTGGTGCTCACATTTTTTTCTTACCATTATACCGGGCCTTGCTCGCAAGCTCGCTACGACCCGGTATAGCAAGTAAATTAAAAAATAGAGCTGCGGCAGCTGCGTCACCACCGAAACACTATTAAATTTGG
Organism: Chlamydiales bacterium; assembly: GCA_047611865.1. GTDB lineage: Bacteria > Chlamydiota > Chlamydiia > Chlamydiales > JBDQID01 > JBLFWS01. The sequence goes on along the minus strand of JBLFWS010000007.1, from coordinate 39,135 downwards.
GATGTTTTTTCTGAATCCCGCAGCTTACTGTCGTGAGAAGGTCAAGAAATTATTGTAATTCGATTGCCCTGCCTATATAGACACTCTTTTGACACTGACAGCATACAACCTATTCTCCTACGCCAGCAAAAGCCTATCTGTTAACTCTCTTAAAATTTCTACTTATATTTTACAGAATTTGTTAAGTCTTTTATCCTCGTCTGCAAATTGAATAGGAGCAAAAAATGAATGTCGACTCAAGTTTGTACAATGAAGATCTAGCCCCAGTACCTCCCGAAAAACGAACATGGAATATGTGGAATTACGCAGCCTTATGGGTCGGAATGGCGGTATGTATTCCCTCATATATGCTAGCCGCCTCCCTGATGGAAAGTGGTATGCACTGGTGGCAAGCCCTTTTAACAATAGCTCTAGGAAATTGTATCGTACTCATCCCTATGCTTTTAAATGCTCATGTGGGAACAAAATACGGTATTCCGTTTCCCGTATTTCTACGTAGCACCTTTGGAATATACGGAGCCAACATACCTGCTGTAATGCGTGGACTCGTTGCGTGTGGATGGTTTGGTATCCAGACATGGATCGGTGGACAAGCTATCAACAAACTCCTTAGCATAATCCTAGAAAGCTTTAATATCGCCGTCCCCTTTAACCAATCTGCCTTACCCATTTTAGGAATCACCGGATTCGAGTTCTTTTCTTTCATGCTTTTTTGGGCCATGAACATCTATGTTATTCTCAAAGGAATGGATAGCATTAAATGGCTGGAAATCTGGGCGGCACCTCTGCTTCTTATCATGGGTCTTGCCCTCTTGGTATGGGGAGTAAGCACTGCAGGGGGATTTGGGGTTATTTTCTCCGAAGAAGCCGTAAATGCTGTGAGAGGCAATAGCAAAGACTTTAATTTTTGGAAAATCTTCTTTCCTTCCCTCACCGGAATGGTCGGATTCTGGTCTACGGTATCTCTCAATATTCCTGATTTCACGCGTTTTGCACGCTCACAAAAAGACCAGATTATTGGACAAGCAATCAGCTTGCCCGCCACGATGACCCTCTTTAGCTTCATTGGCATAGCTGTTACAGCATCTACCGTAGTAATTTTTGGCGAAGCCATTTGGGACCCCGTGGCCTTACTGGACAAATTTGAATCCCCTGTAGTTGTGGGTATAGCCCTCATAGGTCTTCTTCTTGCAACCCTGTCGACAAACATTGCCGCAAACGTCGTATCTCCTGCCAACGACTTCTCAAACCTCAAACCCGATAAAATATCCTTTAAGATGGGCGGATTGCTAACAGGTATTCTTGGAATCGTCATCATGCCATGGAGGTTAATGAGTGACTTGGGTGCCTTTATCTTCACCTGGCTAATCGGGTACAGTGCATTGCTCGGAGCTATTGGCGGCACAATGATTGCCGATTATTTCTTCATCCGTCGTAGAGTACTCCATGTTGAGGAGCTCTATAAAATCAACGGAGAATATTCCTACAATGCTCATGGAATAAACTGGCGTGCACTATCAGCTGTTTTTGCAGGCATTTTGCCCAACATCCCTGGCTTTCTCCACGCAGCAAGCGACGGTGCCATTGCTGCCTCCCCCTTTTTCCAGGAACTCTATACTTATGCCTGGTTTGTCAGCTTCACTCTTTCTGGGTCAATTCACCTACTTCTTCACTGGATTTTTGTTAGTTCTAAAGAAGCGGAAATAGAAGAAGTCCCTGTTCAGCTCACTTCTGACAAACCCACGACAATGCAAAGAAGACCCTAACGAAAAAACAGGATGGATCGACATGTAAAATAAGTTTTTACTTTCCGTCCTGTTTTTCTCTCTTAGAACAATAGATAGTTGATAATAATCCCCCGCTTACCAGAACATGTTATCCTTGTCATAATCAGAACGCTATAAGGGGGCCTGATGTTGAAAAACAAATTCTCATGGACCACCATCATCCTATTACTCGCTGTGCTTATTTTTGCTCTCAATCGCGTACCGACTATTAAAGAAGACCCTCAATTTCTTCCTGTAGTATTCAAACACACACCTTCTCCCCCTCCCCTTTCTTCGGAAGACCACTCCAAAGACGATGAAGAACCCTATATCGTCGAATCCATATATGGTGAGATTGAAATTGAAGAAGAGGTCTTAATGGACCTGATCAATAGTAAAGCCATGCAACGTCTGAAAGGAATCCACCAATACGGGGTCCTCAGCTATATGGAACGCACAGAAGACTTCTCTCGCTATGATCACTCTCTTGGAGTCTTACACCTGCTTAGAAGGCAAGGGCGCCCCCTTCACGAACAGATAGCCGGTTTATTATACAACGTTTCACACACTGCCTTCTCGCACTTGGGAGACTTCTTCTTTGCGCAAAAGGACTCTGATATTTCCTACCAGGACTCCATCCACGGATGGTACCTGGAAAAAAGTGATATCTGCGAAATACTTAAGAATCATGGCATCACCATCCCACAGGTTCTCTACAAAAACCCTAAATTTCACTCTCTGAAACAAAAACAACCTTATGTCTCCGCTGACCGCTTCGACTACAACCTCCAAGGTGCGTACCGCCGTGGATTCCTGACAAAAAAAGAAATGATGAAAATCTTTTACGATCTAAAGTTCGATGGAAAATATTGGAGCCTAAGTGATGTACACCTAGCGGAAAAACTCGCAACTTTCTCTTTACATATGACAGAATTTAGCTGGAACTCCATAGAAAACTATTTAGGCAATAAATGGTTGAGCGAAGCGATATCTGAGGCAATATCTCTACAGGAATTGCCCCTATCAGCAGTAAGCTTCGGTGGCGACAAAAGAATTTGGGAAGCTCTACAAGCTTCCAGAAACCCCCTTATCAGGGATCGCATGATGCGGATACAGAATGTCTACAAGTTCTTCTCTGTCAGCAGTGAAGAACAGGCTAACTTACATATACCCATGGAATTTGAGGGCATTAATCCCGCTTTACGAACAGAAAATGGACTACGCCCCCTCTCAAAATTAAGAAAAAGCTTTGCCTCAAATTATTTACATATTAGATCCTTGGCTAAACGGGGATGGAATGTCATAGCTTCTTTGCAAAACAGCGAAGAAAATAACAACCATAATCTCACCACCCTTTCAGCGGAGATCTCAGATGAATCTAAGATGGCAATGGGGCTCACTACAGAGTCTCAAGCCCAATGAACAATATAGCATGCACCAGCTACGCCAAGAAGTCTTTGTTGTAGAGCAAAGTTGCCCTTATCTTGATGCTGACGGAGCCGATTTCGATGCTTTCCACCTTTTGGGCTGGAAAGACCTTGACGACGAAATTCACCTTGCCACATACCTACGCGTAATCCTTAGCCAGGACAAAAAAGAAGTCATACTCGGAAGAATTGCCACCTCCTCAAAAGTTAGAGGTTATGGCTGCGGAAGACAGATCATGGAAAAGGCTATAGAAAACATTGAGGCTCAGTATGGCAAGATCACCATAAAAATGAGTGCTCAGGTCTATGCGGCTTCCTTCTATAACAAGTTTGGCTTCAAGGTAATGGGAAAAGAATACCTGGAAGACAATATCCCCCACATCATGATGATCAGAGATCATACCCATTCCGACGATTGACTTTGCTAATACTGGTATTTCTCGTAATGCTTACTAATCAGCTTTCTGGTCGTAGAGTTTCACCAGAAACTTAGCGCTAAGTCCATGGAGGAAGATACTGAGAAAAACTGTTACCGTGGTGATTAGAAAAATCTCTTCTCTATGAGGTACAGAAAAATTTTCCAATACAATTAGCCCAAAAAGTAAAGAAGCAATCCCTTTAGGACCTACCCAAGCTATATAGAATTTGGATTTCATGGGCATAGAACTCCCCAGCATACTCAATAATACAGAAACGATCCTGATTACTGTTAAACATAGCATCGCAAAAAGGAATGTCTTCCATGTAGCCCCTTTTAAAGCAGGTAGCACCCACAAGGCTCCGAAAAACATAAAAGTAATCAGAGAAAATAGTTCCTTCTGGTGATGGGAAAATTGCAAGAGAGACGAATGATGCCCCTGCCTTGCATTTCCCAGAGAAAAGCCCGCAAGATATGCAGCGATCAATCCATTCCCGCCACACAAATCCGCAGAAGAGTAGGCTAAAAGAGCCAGAGCAATACCTGCAAGCTGCTGAAAGCTAGGCATAATAGTTTTATTCTTTTGTGCACTCGTGAGTAGCCATTCTCCCAATAAACCCACTGCGACTCCCGCTAAGGCTCCTCCACCAATCTCCCTAGCTGCAAAACCCAACCAAAACTGAGCTTCACTAGCTCCGGCATAAAGGCTCTCACAGACCATTAGAAAGATCAACACCGGAACGGCAAGGCCATCATTAAGACCGCTCTCGAGGTTTATATTATTGCGTACATTGAGAGGCACTCTTTCGTCGGCTATTGAAGCCTCTCCTAACCCCGCATCTGTAGGAGCCAACACTGCAGCCAACAGCGCTCCTTGCCAAAACCCCAATCCTTCAAAAAGGAAATATGCAGCCACGGCACCTAGTAATATATATATCCCCATTCCCGCAAATAGAAGTCTGAAACTTGTAAGATCGAGGCGTGAAGTCCCAGGAATTTGTATTCTAGTTCCATCGCAAAACAAAACCAAAATCAAGGTTACCTCGACAACAAATTTCGTCACGGATGAACTAATATCCGGATCAATTACTCCTAGACCGTGTGGCCCCACAAGCATTCCAAATAAAACAAAAAACATCGGTGGCGTGAGATAACTCCTCTGTATGGGAAAAGATACAAGGGCAAAGCTCAAAATGAGTAACGCCACTGCTCCAAGACTGATAGATTCCATAATATACCCCTGTATTTTCAACTTGTATTTCTAACATTTTTCGCGCTAGAGGCAAACAGTTTTATTTTTATTGTTTACCTTTTACAGTAAAATATTGTATGCAATCTCCCTAGCCCAAAATTATTCCTGTAATTTTTTGCCTCAGAAAATCCAGGTATGAACTTTAATTCAAGTGGCCGAGAAAACCTCGCACGAAACAACAATAAGGATTGAGATATGGGAAAAGACCTTTCTATCGAAGTAAATGGTTTGAAATTTGAGAACCCTTTCGTAATCGCATCCGGGCCTCCAGGAACAAATAAAAAAACCATCCTCAAAGCATTTAAAGAAGGCTGGGGAGGTGTTGTAGCAAAAACGGTTTCACTCGAAGCTGAAAAAGTACAAAATGTTACACCTCGTTATGGAAAACTCTACAGCCGCCAAACTAACGAACTTATCGGTTTTGAAAATATCGAACTGATTTCTGACAGACCAATCAATGATTGGCTGGTAGATTTCAAAGAAATAAAGAAAGAGTGCCCTAAAGGTATTCTCATAGCCTCTATTATGGATGAGTACAATAAAGATGCCTGGCAAAAACTCGCCAAAATGATTGAAGATACTGGTGTCGATGCCTTTGAGCTAAACTTCTCTTGCCCACATGGCCTCCCAGAAAGAAATATGGGTGCTGCTATGGGACAAGATGCTGACATAGTAGGAGAAGTAACACAATGGGTTACCGATGTCGTAAAAATCCCTGTTTGGGCCAAGATGACTCCCAATATCACCGATATCACTATTCCTGCTTTGAAAGCTGTTGAAAATGGAGCTACAGGGATCTCCCTTATCAACACGATTCTCTCCGTCATCGGCGTAGACCTCGAAACTCTAAGGCCTCTGCCCACAGTTGAAGCCCACTCTATCCCTGGTGGGTATTCCTCTCAGGCAATACGTCCTATTGCTTTACGACACGTCATGAGAATGGCTCAAGCCCTTGAGAATCTCAAGGACAAGAACATTTCCATTAGTGGTATGGGAGGATTATGTAACTCTCATGACGCAATCGAATTCTTGCTGCTGGGTGCCCACACCGTACAAAGTTGTACTGGCCCTATGTTGCAAGGCTTTAAGATGGCCCATGAGTTAAACGAAGGACTCGAAAAATTCATGATAGCTCATGACTTTGACAGAGTGTCTGACTTTGTGGGGATGAGCCTACAGCACTTCACTACACATGCTCACCTTGTGGAACTCAAGCAGAATAAATTCAAAGCCAACGAAGTCAAAAAAGATACCGACTGGTCTGGTGATGATATTTCCCAACAGACTGAAGCTATCTCCACGAACTAATTATCTAATCCAGCGCCCTTAAACAAGGGTGCTGGATTAATCTATCCAACCTTGACGTTTGAGAACATCTTTAAAAGAAGGGTTGTCCAAAGAAAGGGGCACCATATACTGGCCCATGGGTTTACGAACCCACCAATTACCACTTTCATCACCGTATTCTGTGAACTTATATTCGAATAGTGTCGCTTGGATAAACTTGGGTGGTTCATCAGGAAAAGGGTTCTTGGCTATAAGAGACAGTGCATCTGAGTCACCTTGTAGAAACTTTGCAATCAAGTTAAGAAGCCATGGGTGCTGCTGATAACTCCCCATAGCCGCAAACCACATTTGCCAGTCAATCCGATAATGATACGGTGACATCCATCCAGGCCGACGTGAGACATCCCCCGGTTTTACTTTAAACTCATATTCCTTCCATTCTGTTTTTGTCGTGGGTCGTGCATCACTTGTGCCTTGAATTACTACCTCCATCCGCCGTTTAGAAATGCTCCCGAAGGCCCCATATGTGTTCACTATGCGCAGCACATCGTAACTGGTATTCATTGCCTGGGAAGGCGTCAGAAGATTCAGAACAGGCCGAATACTAAAGACTGCCACCACTGTGGAAAGGGCCACGAGAACTCCCATAAATAAACGACTAGATGTCTCCACTTCAGGCATTTGCAAGAACATAAAATATTGGAAAAAGGCATCATCGAAACATGGAATACATACCGCTATGGTTATCCAGTTAAGCCAGGAGAGGTTACCACTGATAATCAACATCGCCTGAAATCCTATGATAAGGATACCCCCTACATAACAAATGGGTGCAGGGAGAAATACGAAAAACGGCACTATCAGCTCTACTATATGCGTACTAAAGACGCTACACTTCTGAAACCAGGAGGGTAACTGATGCCAATACCAGCTCCAAGGGTTTGGAACAGGCTGGGTTAAATAATGATAATCCATACAAGTGAGATCTCTCCAGCACTGATCTCCACGTAACTTAATGAGACCTGCACCAAACATCACCCTGAATATCAGCCACCTATACATCCACATTACGACAACGGGAGCTTCAACATTCGCTGGCCCTAAAAAAATAGCCAAAAATCCCGCTTCCAACAAAAGACTCTCCCATCCAAAGCCGTAAAAGGTCTGCCCCACATTAATAAAGGACATGTATATAGCCCAGAGGAGTATCCATACCGCCAGATGTACGGCCCATCCGTAATTTTCCGATAAACCACTAAGAGCGAATACAGAAAGAGCAAGGCCAAACCAGCCCATGATCATAAAAAATCTGTCTGAACAGTTCAGGAAGAATATAGAGGGAGCCTGCTTAAACTTAATTCGCTCAACAAAAAGACGTGCAGGAAGCAAGCCATTTGCTCCACACAATGGGCGATACTGATTTAATATAATTAGAAAGCCTATTAAGTATATAAAGGCCAAAGACTTCTGCAATAGAAGACGCGTTATCTCAAAAGTATCCATATATTAATTATAGCGGAGGGCACTAGAGAGCCGCAATAATTATATAATCAAAAAGCAAGTATGCCACGCCTCATAGTAGGAAATCCCATAGTCAGGTGAAACGGTCGCATTCCTACAAATTTTTGGGGTGGAGCAGGTAGCATAGCTCCCAACCTTAAAGTACTTGGAGCAGTTTACCCTCCGGTAATCGGACGAATACGCCCACCATCGGGAGAGTCTCTCTTCAAATCCTCAGGCAAATTTTCAAACTCTTCTCGGGTCATAATATTATATTTCTGCCCAATTTTAACAACTATGGGATCTATCTGCCGACTTGTATCCTCTAGTTCGGCCATTAATGTGGGGTTACAACCACAAGCCACACGGCCACAAGTTAGACAGGTAGTAGCAAATTTTAATCCCAGTCTCCCCTCTGTCAGCGCTCTCTTATAAGCGTGAGATACTGCAATCTGAGCTCCCTTAGGCAAGCCAAACTTATCAAGATTTTTGGGCATGTTTACATAGGGATTAAGGAGAACAATTTTATAGTCGGCCGGGCTAATGACTTGACCTAAGCGGTTCATCTGCATACTTCCATTGATCCTTTCAAAGTGCTGCTCAACACCCTCGCGTAAAGCTGTCAATACATCCTCATCTACAACCCCTTTTACCCTCAGAGCATTTCTAATTGACTCTCCAATAGACTGACCGCTAAGTATCTCTACAGCGACAGCCGAATTCTTATTGCCTGAGCTGCCCATCACCGTATTTATTCGATTTGCGCTAAAGTCATTAGCAGTTCTTAATCCCGTAAAGCTACGACTTGTCGCTTGATCCATAAAGTCTCTGGATATCAAATCAAACGTTTGTTTCATCAGAGGTGATGCTTCATCGACCCCTTCGAAATCTACATGATCATAAACAAAGGACGTCGGCGCAATTACCCTGGACATATCCACAGCTTTGTAATCATCAGAATAGGTTGATCCAACTGAATACCTGGTGGCAAATTCATCAAATTTTTCCTCTCTTAATGCTCTCATAGCTTCAGGATCTGAATCAGAAGCAAGGATGTGCGTACTTGCTGGCTTGGTCAACTTTCTCATCATTTCCACTTCTTGCTGAGTCATCACTTGATTGGTGAGCTGAACCTGAGCTTGCACTTGTACTTGAGCCGTCACCTGCTGTTGCACCTGTTGTTGCTGCTGCTGTTTCACAGTTGCCCCGACACCCATACTGCCCGCAATAAAGGTCCCTCCCTCCACAGCTATACTCTGAATCTTTCTCTGAAGAAGTGTTGTCATCAATTGTCCAATTTGAGAGCTCTTCACTTCCATTTCAGTGTCACTACCTCGCAAGTCGCTGGGGAGCATCTCCTGCATCCGTACCAGCTTCCCTATCATCTCATCATACTTTTTCAGCAAATAATCCTTTTTTTCCTCAGTGGTAACATACTCCCTCGGGAGATCAAAGTAACTTGCCAATTCAGAAGAAGGCCCTTGATTTCCAAGGAATCCTTTTAAAAATCCTTGATCATCCTCAGAAATTGTCCCGCTAGCCTTTTCCAGTACTTCCCTCGCCTTGGCACTAACATGGCTGTTCAATTCATCAGAAAAACTTTGGAAATCATCTGTGTTGTTTTGACGATCCGTTTCCAAAAACACAAGGTTCAAGAGGTCTTCATTTGTTGCGACACCTCCTCTTTTGTTACTCATTGTAGCTGCACGCTCCGCAAAACTCGCAGGACAAGAAAATGACCAGGAGTGATCTTTCATTCGGCTGCGCCCTTTAGCTTGAAGAAAATCACTTTCTGTAACACCCGGTCCCAGTGTGAGTATTTCGTGATGCCCTTCAAATTGAACAGCTTTGGTATCAGTTCCTGTGGATCGGCCTTGATCCAGGATGATAAAATAATCATCAGGACCCGTGTCAATATGCTTCTCAAAGGGAACTGGAGTAATCTCATCGGCACTTAAGCCTGTTTTGTGTTTTAACATCATCAAAGATTTTGCCTCTGTATCATAGTACACAATGAACTTTTTAAGCTGTGCTCCACTTGCTGGATTACAGAGCTCAGTATATGCCTCTTGCGCCATAGTCAGGTTAAAGCTCTCTTCTCCCCCAGCCCATAATCCTGCTGAATCCACAAGCATTTGTGTACGTAAATTTGGATCCCCACTCTTCAAATTCCTTGCTGCCATCTTCAGATCCTGCCTAAAGTATTGGATAGCCATCTGGCTTTTGTCCGCAGCTTTACTCAACGCATGACAAGGCTCCGCTCCAATTCTTTTTATCTGCTTTTGTTGCGCCAAAACGAGGTCTGGCCGCATTTTGCTATCCATCTGATTCCAGCTTTCAGACAATGTAGGTTTTACAAGGGTCGCAGAAAATGCCAAAGTAGCCCCATTCCTACTCAAGCGATGATCTCGGTTTCCTTCGTAGGATTTCGGAGCTGTCTTTAAGTCTTCATTCAAGATCACATGTTCTACCAACTTAAGAACTACATCCTTAGATGTATTCGCACGGTTAAACAAACTCTTCAAAGGATCTTCAGACATAGAACTACCCAGCTGAGCCCGAATTAAATCTGCATCTTCACACCCGTCCTTAACCTTCTTTTCGATCAAGTCTGCCAACTGTCCGAGCGATTGCCAGGCATCTCCCTTTCCTCTTAAAGCTTCTGTCCAAGTACCTCCTGCCTGCTTTTGAAAAGGTAGAAAAGAGAGCTTTTCTCCGGCTTTCCTGTTCACGATTGCATCAACGAAATAGTCCGTCACAGCAGTTTTGTTATCTTCTCTGGAGAATAGACCTTGTGATTGCATATATGCCTGGAAAGTATAGGCTGCTGTTTCTCCGGGATCTTCAAATTTGCTTCCGATATCAGGTTCTCCATTGTGGAATGGAGTAGCAAAACGATTAGCCCCATGAACTACATCAAAACTAGATCCTAAACGATTAGTGTTAGATTGTGAGTTCGGGAAATAGTTGTTGAGAGAACTTTTAAGATAAGCCGCCTTCCCAAAAGATGAGCAGCTTTTTAGTTTTGTTTTAAAACTACTAAAACTTGCTGCATCTCCAAAATCCTCCTGCCTCCGACTAGTCAGATACCTTTTCAAATCCTCTGTTTCGATTCCTGCTTCTCCGGCCTGTCTTAGCATCTCGATACCATCTTTTGTCTCGCTAAGATAAGAATCCAATATTCTATCTTTGAAACCACCCGCATTGTGGTAGCTCGTCTCCAAGTTGTAGCCCAGCTTATCTGAAATAGCGCCATCTATTTTGCTGGCTGCCGTGAACACATCTCCCATAATCTGCATTTGCTCTTTGGAGACATTAACCTCTGTCGTTCCAACCAGGTTCGTTTTTTGATGAATGTCGCTACACTTGTCTGCTTCGTCAATGATATCAATGGATTGCTCATGAAATAGCTTAACAATTTTCTTTAAGAGGCCATAAGCTTCCCCTATATTATTTCCCTCGTCTTCCATCTGTTTCATCAATGCAAAAATTGGTCGGTCAGCTGAGTCTGGTGAAGTAATGAGGGCGTGCCCATTTTTTATCGCGCTTTGCAATAGAGCCAGCTTCTCCTTCAAATAGGGAACTCTCTGTTCCTTTGAGATGCCTGCCTCAAAAGTAAATTCTTTCACCCTATTCTGGAACAAACGTCGAAGCTTTTTGTTCATATCACCCAAGTTAATCGACTTCAAAGCATCTGGCGCTGTCAACTTAACAAGAGTATTTCCATCGGCATTTCTTAAGGCAAGGGTAATAAAGAACACATCTGTTTTACCAAATCCTGTGGGCATCTGAGCTAGCTGGGCAAAATCTGTTTCATCTTCCCCCTCTCTCTCCAACCACCCTTTGCGTATCTCCCCCTTCAGAAATATTTCCCGCAAAGCCCCTTCCGAAAGAGGGGGAACCTTCTCACTATTTTCCAGCAAAAGTGCTTCAAATTTTGCAGTATCTTCTTTGCGCCCCACTGAAGAAAGAGTCTCTCGAAGGACGATTAAGCGCTCTTCATGAGTCCCTCCTCTTTTCTCCAAGTCAAGGTCAAGGTTCCGCCCCACCTCTCTATCGAAAGAAGAAGCATTCAACATGCCCTTCAGATACCCCATCTGATCTTTACGCAAGCGAAAACCTTGATTGAATTCACAAAACAAGCAAGCAAGAGTATCTAAACGCTTTCTGTCTCCAATTTCTCCGGCAGGACTATTCAGAATTTTATCTACATCGTATTCACGCTTGCTATGAAGGATCTCCCCTATTTTATCGCGATTATCTGCTGTGAGCCCATTCGTTTTAAGCTCTCCAGACATCAAGCGAAGTTGCTGCATCTCCGTTCGAACAAAAAGGTAGCGCAAAGCCAGATTTTGTATCTTCAGCTGATCATCAGCTGACAATTTTTTCAAATGTGGAGACGAATGCATAATCATAACAATGAGATCGTCTGCATCTGTTTCTACGCCCGTAGCCATACTTACCTGACTGGCCAGAGCAGACAGTTGGCCTTGTAAATTTATGCTCAAAGATTTGTTGGCTGAGAGCTGTTGCTCCAATCTCACTTTCATCCTATCGCCAACAGCTCCAAGAGCCTCTTCACCTCCAGGAGTCTCATATTCTGACACTCTTTCAGCGTCGATAGCACGTTCTAACTCTGCTTCCCGTTTTTTAAGAGCTGTATACAATTGTACCTGATCTCTTTGACCAGCATTAAGCTCTCCTTGATTGCTTTTCATTAACTCTTGTGAACTACGCACCCACTCTGCATCGTTTAACCTATCGGGCCGCACTTCAGCCATGCGTGCCTCTTTTTCATCAGCATTAAGCCCTCTTTCCTCACCTTTTTTGATTGTCGTTTCAGGATTCAGTAGCAGGGTCTCAAGCAAGGATGTCGCACTAAATTCCTTTTGATAGGCTTCTCTGATATCGGCATCACCCGAAACACTTACGCTCGCCCACATTGAGTCATTTGAAGGAACAAGCTTTTCAGCGATTGCCCTTGAATCAGGTATGTCGGAACAGGTTCTAGCAAAATAGTCTGATAAATCCGCGAGCTGGTTGCGGAAGTTCTTAGGGATTTTAACAGGTTTTGCACTCCTTTTATTCCCTTCTAACTCTTTTGCAAGAGCACTCACCATGCTGTGCAACTCTCTATTATCCGGCACTATGGCGTCTTTCATGAGAAAAGTAGCTTGGTACTTTCTCTGGGCAAGCTGGGCCTGAAATAAATTTCTTCGCATTGTTGACGTGCGTCCCTCTTCACCAGCCCCAGGCTTATCAATTAATTCTTGGAGAATTTGATTTTCTCTTTCTGATAGCTCTGTCTGATTCTTCGTTTCATGATCAATCCAGGGTTCTTCCAACATCGCTGATGCTTTTTGAAAGTCTCCAGTTTTCATATATTCCTGAGCCAGAACAAAACGTCCTTCTCGATTTGCTGCCTGAACACCTCCATCTGGGCTAGCATAAAACTTATGAGCTTCCCCACCTATCTGAAGATAAAAAAGCTTCTGCTCAGGATTATTTTTACTTTGGAAGATTAGCAACGACTGGTCATTTGACAATCCAAATTTATCAATGAATTTGTGAATAGGGTCATCAGGATCTTGGGTAAGCACAAGTTGGTAATCTTCCTCTCCTTTACACCGCCAAGTACGATCGACACCCGTGGCTATCAGTGAAACATGACTCGTATCGCTACAGTTCACCTGCATTTCCATGCTGACCTTACCGCCATACCCTTCGGTCTTCCAGGCTTCCACTTTCGTAGCGACATTTTCAGCTGCGTCTCCAAGAAATTCCCCAAGCTCACTTGTAAGCGCGCCTCCAACAGAACTGTCCTCGTAAGCTGATAACAAGGGTTTTGCCTCCGTAGTCGATGAAGCATCCCCTTTGTAAACTCTTCCATCAGCAATAGTGTATTTACTGTTACCTGCCTTATCACGTAATACGATCTCAAAATGCTTGTCTTTAAACATTAATCCCGTCTCTGGCTTTTCCCTAACCCAAGCTTTCAAAGGTGGGTCATGCTGATCAAATAAACCTTTCAAGAGTTCTTTCTCAGATCCTTCCGCTACAGAATCCATACACTTCGAACGGGAAATAAATTGATAGGTCTGCTTCTTATGATCTTCATTAGGCCTTACTCCAGAGAATGCCTCAAACTTATCACCCGATAGGGAAGTAATCACCTGGAAATTCCTAGCCACTTCTGCTTCATCCCTTGAGTCTTCTGCCTCTACATGCTTTGTGCGAGCAAAGACGTCAAAGGTCTGTGCAAGATTCTCTACTGTATTCGAAGAAGCCTGCAACAAATCTCCACTTGCCTCAGTAATTTTTCCTGCTCCAAATCCGACAACTCCCAGTGCAGCCCCTACGGCACCAGCTGTTCCCAAAAGAGCCCCACCAATAACTTCCCCTGTCCCCAACAATACACCTCCAAAGTTAAATTCCCGCCTAAAGCCCCGCTTAACAACCTCCCATCCCGTCCCCATTGTATCAACAGATCCACTAGTAAAACTCGATGAGCCAGCAGCAAATATTTTCCCTCCTTCATTTATTGCTCCCCCTCTTCTTAAGGCCCTTTCTCCATGAGTCTCTTCTCCTGCTTTAGTTTCATCAGCCAGTAACTTTTCCCACACCATCCCCATTAAACTAAACTTTTCCTGAGCTGCGTGAGATAGCTTTGTAGTGGTGGATTCCCTCATGGCTCCCAAGCTTTCTTCCTTGAGGGTCGAGTTGTTAAAGATTTCTACGTCGACTTGATCAGAACCAACACTCTTGGGGGTAACTTTGATAATATAATCCCCATTTTTGAAGAACTTGGACTCTACAAGCTTACAGTCCTCCAAAGTCTTTCCTGGACAATGATTCGTAAGAAGAGTGGTCAGTTCATCTGCATAGTCTCCAGTGTCATGCCCATACTCTCTCATTATGGACTCCATTTCCCCCTTAAAATCCTCTGAAGTCATACCACCCTTATCCAAACGAAACTCCGTAAGCAGAGACTTTTTCTCCATATTGTATCTTGCTTCTTTGAGACGATGAAAGGATTTCTGTCTATTTTTTATGTTGGCAAGACGTTTTTCCATGCTATTTCTTGCAGTAAAATCCCTCTTGTCAAGAGTTCTACTTTCTTTGCTTTCCCCCATTCTCGCTTGCGCATCAAATTTTGTGATTTCATCAATTTCTGACATATTCACTGCTAAAGTCTTCGTCTTAAGCGCTGCTACATATTTTTCTGTTATGCCCGTTAAACTCAAACTTCCACTTGCACGATCTATGGAGGCTAACAAGTCTCTTACTATGTTTTCTGAACTCCCCCTATCATCTCCTGCATCTCTACCTACAATAAATAACTTTGCTCTATCCAACTCTTGTAGAGCCTTTCCCTTTAACTCATCTCGACCAAGAGGCTGTCCTATCTCTTGGCCACGTGCTATCTCATCATTTATGAATTCGTGAATGACATCTATAACTTGAGTTACCTCTTCTTGCACAATCGCATCGTATGTACTTTGGATTTCTTCGGCATAGAATGCTAAATTTCCTTCAAGAACCTCTTTCTCTCGAATCTGAGGTTGATAGTTACATTCCTGATAGGTCAACTTCTGACGACCAAAACATTCAAGGTAAGTTTCGTTTTCCAACATTTTTCTTTCTGTGACGGAATATTTTTTCCCGTCGACCATCGTCTCACCAGTAGTCACGTTAATTTGATAATTCCTTCCTCCCGTTTTAAATTCAAAAACCCCCATACCTAAGGATTTCCAATCAGAGGAATTTGAATTTCTGATATCGTTAGAATCCGAACCCGCTAATTCTAGTAGAGGAGCAAGCAATCGATCCTTTTCTCTGGCTCCTCCAGAAAAAATATCTTCTAATACGTCCGAATTTGGTCTTTCCACAAGAGCTTCAAGATCTCTTACTGCATCATCGATCATTTTGGAAAAATAACTGTGGACCAATCCCCCCTGTCCTTCGGGCATCTCATTAAGTTTGCGCATATTATCTACCAAGTCCAGATACTGTCCTGCATCAACATGATCGCTTTCGCTTAATCTATGTGCCTGTACCAAAACAAGCTGAGCTTTTGTCTTGTACTCCAGAACTGCCCCATTTGATGGATGCTTTCTGTCCACGTCTGCTGCTTTTAGATTTGGAGTAAAATCTTGCCAGCCACTTTCAACCTGCGCTGTCGATCTTGATTCCATACCTGTACGGTCTTTCAGCTGCATGCTCATACGCGCAAAGAACATGTAGAGCATGCGGTTCTTCCCATTACCCATACAGTCTTTCCTCGAAGGATCTGATTCCAATGCCTTCTTGGTAAACTTATCAACCAAGGCTTTGACGTTACCTGGATTTCTATCTAACTCCTTCTCTAAAACACTGTCTTGGAAAACGAGAGTTTCAAGCAGTTCCATCTGATCGCTGTTGTAAAATCCAGCATCGTCAGGGCTTCTTTCTATATCCGTGATAAAACCCAGTAGGCTCTCTACTCTAAGGTCTGCCGACGTCATACTTTCTGCCAAAGACCTAAGAGTTGCGCTCTCGTCTCCCAAGGCATTGGCTATAGCCATTGCCTGGTGCGGCTCATGCTCCAAAAGAAGTGACTTAATATCACTTGTCGACCAAGACCCCTTCTTCCTCAGTTTGTCTGAGTCATCTCTATCAAAAATCGCCATAGATCCTGAATTCGAATAATTAAGAGTGAAGTCTTTCTTTGAAAGGTTTCCGTCAGTAAATTTAAGATGAAACTTCGTTGACTCTGGTGAGCGGATCACCTCCATTTGTGGAACATCTCCGCCTCTCAAGGCATCGGGGTATTTCTTTTGACACTCTGTAAAAAGAATCGACTGCAACAAAGGATCTCTGCCAACTATTTGAATGAACGCATCCGTTCCCGGATTAGAATTGCTTACAGCTGTCTTGATGTGATCATACATTGCTCGTTCTGCAGAAGAGAGGCTCTTCTTGCCTTCCAAGTGCTTTTGCAGCATGGGATAAGCTGCCTGCTTACTTACATCCTCCTTACTCCCTTCAAAAAAGAGAGCTATCAGACTGTCCTGCCTCTTTTCTGTATCAACAGGAGACCTGTCAAAGCGACTCAAATCCTCTATGGCTGTTTTTAAGTCCTCAACAGAACCCCCAACATCAGATAGCCCCGCCACTGCAATATTTGCTGCTGCTGCGTGAAGCATTGACATCTTCCTATCTTGATGAATCCCTTTATCTGTAAGGATTTCTGTAAGCCTGGAAACACTGACTCTCCCTTCACGTCCAAAGGGTGAATTGACTCCTGATAAGTCTTTGAACTCAGTAACCTCTGCGTCAGTTGTAAGTCGCAGATGCCCGCGAAGAACAATATTGTCAGTTTTCCAATTTGCATCCTGATGCAAAGCTGCTGGAGGTAAATGTGACTCCTGAGAAACCCCGCTAAACTCAACTTTAGTGCCACCTGCTGCAACAACCTCCCCAACAAGGATCTCTTCTAAAGCCTCCACCTGTATATTATTGAAAGTTCTAATCGCGCCCTTAGGGTCATTTACATCATCCAGAGAATCGGCGGCCACAGCAGTTTTAAGTCCCTCCACAAACTTTGCTGATATAGAACTTTTTGTTTCCCCTTTAAGAAGGGATTGTTCACCGTCGAGAATTTTTGCAAAGCTTTTGAGGTTTTCATATGCCTCTGAAGGCCCAATCATTTTATGAAAAGATGAACTTAACACGGCTTCAAAGCTACTAGCTCTAAAGCCCTCCTTTACCTGTTCCTTTCCAGACTGGCCAGCTTTAGAAAAAGCTATGATATGATTCAGAACAGCAATCGTTTCGTTGTATTTTCCACCAGTTCTGACTCGTTCATCTCCCTTGATTTCTTTTTTAAGACTACGTGCTGTCCTCTCCAAAGATTGGATATCTCCCTCCAAAGAAGCGAGATCTCCCCCTGCCGTCCCTATTGCATTGAAACTTTGAATTAGTCCATTTAACTTCTCTTTCGAAGCATGCCTAGGTAGAAGCTCATCAGCACTACCGGCATTTGCCAAATTAACTTTTACTCTATTCTCTGCACGCCTCCTCTTTTCAGTAAATCGAGTAGCTGCGTGCCCAATCTTAGTTTTTGCATCATTGACCTCTGACTTGGCTCCCCCCCATTTATCACCAAGCACTGATTCTGCTGTACCATCTGTCTTATCAAACTGCGCCAGAATCTCTTTGCCCAATACGCAACTCTCAAAGTTTTCAGACCCTCCGAGTTCCGTGTAGATAAAGTCCAGAAAACGTTCATTCATCGTCTCGCCATCCCTAACATTGGAATCGTCAACAATTTGACTCATCTCCTTATCCCACCCGATCTCCCCCGTCTCTTCAGAAACCAATGACCATGTTTCTTTATCCATCCATGCTTCTACAAAATATTCGAGGGACTTTGTCCCCATCTCTTTACCTCGAACTGAAGCAAATTCCGCCCTCTTATCTCCTAACCTCTGTATTGTTGCTTGATTGCTCCTTCTCTTGAAATCCGTTATGCCTGGTTTGCTTGACTTCGTCCGTAATACCTTAATTTTTCTATCAAAATAAGCATCCAAAGTTTTAACTGACGCATCAGCTTTAGCTCTTTCAGCAATAAGCTTATCAGCCCTTGCCGATATTGTTTTCTTCATCAATGCGTTAGCTCTAGCTGCTCGTTGCGCTGCTTCATTCTTTTTTTGGCGATTAGCTTCTGCCAAACGCTCTTCGTCTTCCAAAAGAAGCGCCGCTTTAGCATCTGCTGCCTCGCCATCAGAAGTTCCTGAATCCACTGTTGAGACATCACTATCACTAGCCAGTCTTTGAATAACGCCCTCCTGCCTCCTTGTATCTACAAGACTTGAAAGAGGAAGCTTGGAGGGATCATGCACATCAAGACTTGTAGGGAGAGAAGCAAGGCTACGAGTGACAACCCCGTCAATCAATTCAATAACACGCGCGAACTTCTTTTGAAAATTTCGTGAATTAGAAAGCTCTCCTGCTCTCCCTTTAAGCTTACTCGTACTCACTCCAATTACCGTGCCTTCCGCATTGTCACAGTCACCAGCCTCCATTTGATCAAAGACTTCTTGCATCATAGAATTGAGCTTATCACTGATTTCTGCCCATTCCCTATCTCGGCCACCGTTCATCAAAAGCTGTTTGACCTCAGCCAAGGTTTTGACACCGCCTTTTCCTCCAGCCAAAGCAATTTCTATTTTATGTACTTTTCCATTGGGTAATTTTAAATGACCTTGTTCTGTGATTCCAGCATGCTTACCCAGTCCCTCAAGAGGGCTGGCACCAGATGTATGATGCGCTGGTGTAAAAGCAGGATTGTGAAAACCGGAAGCAAAGTCACCCATTGATACAGACCTTTATCAATTATCAGAGCCCCAAAAAACCCACCTGACGAAGAAATGAGTTCCTATAAGGGATGTAATAAAAAAATATATTAACACTAGTAGCCAGCCTCTATTATATAATAATATAATTATGTTTATGTAGTAGTAAATTGACTTTATTAAATTAATTTAAGTCGTTGCCACAAGACGCTTATAGTTAAATAAAAGAAGATGTCTACTGCCTTTTACTTCAAGTAGAGAACAACAGAATTGACATAATTAATAAATAAAATTACACATTCAGGTGTTTTATATAGTAATTATTAAGCAATAACTGTGAAGAAATGAAAAAGATAAGTGATATTATTTAAAACTGATTAAGATAAGCCAGTAGAAATAAAAATACCCGCAAGTTTAATTTTGCAGGTATTTTTATTTTAATTAAGATTTTTTGGAATCAAAAGAGCAATACTTTTGATCTAGACTTAACTATCCTTCCTTTTACTAATCGGCAACCACTCTTTCCGAGACGGTCCCGTATAGTTACTACCCGGTCTGATCAGTTTGTTGTTGCCACGCTGTTCAAGAACATGAGCTGCCCAGCCTGAAATTCTGGAGAAGACGAACATGGGAGTAAACATCTCTGTTGGGAAACCCATGAAGTAGTAACTGTCAGCACTATAAAAATCCAGGTTTGGGAAGATCTTCTTTTCTTTCCACATCACCTGTTCTATTCTTTCGGATACAGGATAGAGGACATTGTCCCCTCTTTCCTGTCCAAGCTGCTGCGCCCATTCTTTTATGATCGCTGATCGAGGATCACTTGTTGTGTAAACACGATGCCCAAAGCCCATAATGAGATCTTTGTTGTGCAGCATCTCTTTTATTCCCTCTTCCGCAGCATCTGGGCTATCAAACTTCTGAATCAACTCCAGAGCAGCTTCATTCGCTCCACCATGAAGAGGTCCACGTAGTGCTCCGATAGCTCCAACAATTGAAGAATAAAAATCAGGTAAGGTGCTGGCAATAGTTCTTGCTGTAAAAGTCGACGCATTAAACTCATGCTCTGCATAAAGAATCAAGGAAACATCGAGACAACGAACATGTGATTTTCTTCCTGGAGCTTCTAAAAGCAAACGGAAAATATGTCCTGCAAGAGAGTCTTCATCGGTATTGAGATCTATGCGCTTCCCTGTTTTGTGGTATTGATACCAATACAACAGTATAGAACTCTGGCAAGCTATCAAGCGGTCTGGAATATCAAAGATGTCCTGATCTGGAGTTTCTGCTTCTATATTTCCCAAAGCAGAAACACCTGTACGCAGAACATCCATCATGTTTGCTGTTTCAGGAATGTGTTCGAGAATAATTTTCAAAGCCTTTGGCAAATCGCGCAAAGCTTTAAGCTTTTCCTTATACCCATCCAGCTCTTCTTTATTAGGCAGCTCACCACGTAACAACAACCAGCAAACTTCTTCAAAAGTTGCATTCGCTGCGAGGTCATCAATGGAATACCCGCGATAACTTAAAGTTTGGTCTTCTATGCCACAAGTACAAATTGCAGAGTCTCCTGCAACGATTCCGGCTAGTCCACCTGTTTTCTTCTTCTTTGGTACGGCTGTTTCAACCATGATTTCCTCTCATTTTATTGTGAATAAGCGATCTATTTTTTCTTCGTAGGAGTGGTAATCCAAACAAGAATACAGTTCTTCTCGTGTCTGCATATTCTGGATAGAATCTTTTTGCGAGCCGTTCACTCGAATATCGTTATACACTCCCAGTGCAGCTTTGCTCATCGCCCTGTTTGCGGATAAGGGATACAGGGCAATATCTACCCCTACCCCATCAAGTTGCTCCGTAGTAAACAAAGGGGTTTTGCCAAACTCGGTAATATTAGCAAGGATCGGGATTCCTACTGCTTCATGAAAAGCCTGATAATGCTCTAATTCCGTACAAGCTTCAGGAAACAACATATCGGCGCCAGCTTCTTTGTAAGCCAGAGAACGCTCAATGGCTGCCTCCAAACCCTCAGAAGCTAAGGCGTCGGTTCTCGCCATCACCACAAAATCAGCGTTTGTCCGGGAATCCACTGCAGCCTTTATTCTGTCGCACATCTCTTGCTGTGAAACAATTGCTTTCCCTGGACGATGCCCACAGCGTTTGTGAAACATTTGATCCTCTATATGAACCGCTGCGACACCTGCCCGAATCATTGATTTGATCGCACGAGCAATCATAAGAGCGCCACCCCATCCCGTATCAATATCTACCAGTAAGGGTAAATCCACTGCTGCCGTTATCCTTCCGGCATCCTCTATGACATTGTCAAGTGTTGTTAAGCCAAGGTCTGGGATTCCATAGGATGAGTTAGCAACTCCTGCACCTGAAAGGTATATAGCTTTAAAGCCACTGTCTCTTGCAAGAATTGCAGCATAGGCATTTATTGTCCCTACGACTTGCAATGGTTTCTCTTGTCTTAGAGCCTCTCTAAATCTTTTACCTGGAGTCATCCTTATAGCTCTCGTTTAGTTTTTTGGAGCTTATGTATTCAAAATTTGCCTATTTCATTCAAGAACTCTTTTTCATTACTTTGCTTACTACACTATCCCAGAAGAAAAATTTTCTTAACTCCTTTCACTATATCCCTCTCTCTTCTCCCCCTCCTTCGAGTTTAGTTTTTAAAATTGAATTCACAATCAACTTCCTGTATACCGATACTTTTTATCGCTTTTCTCAAAGGAGAACAGATGCTGAACGAAAGACTAAAAAATGTCGCGGTTCTTGGTGCGGCGGGGAAAATGGGAAGGGGTATTTCCTTACTCCTACTACAGGAGATGGCACGCACAGAGCTCGAAACCACAGGCTCTTTAGGCAACGGCTATTATCAGCTCTATTTGATTGACAGTCATAGAGATGCTTTAAACGGCTTGAAGCACTACCTGGAAGCACAGCTTACCCGGTATGCTGAAAAAATGATCAACCCCTTAAGAAAGTATTACTCTCATAACCGCAGCCTCATTGACAACGTTGATATCATCAGGGATTTCGTCAGTGGTGCTATGGACATTGCCCATATCCATACGAACGTCCACAATGCAAACGACGCTTCCATGGTTTTCGAAGCTATCGTCGAAGATTTCGATGTGAAAACAGAAGTGTTTCGCACACTCAAAGAAATATGCAATGAAGACACCTTTTTCTTCACCAACACCTCCTCTATACCTATCAGAGAAATAAACAAAAGTGCTGACCTCAATAACCGCATTATCGGTTACCACTTCTACAACCCTCCAGCTATACAAAAACTCGTAGAAGTTATCTCACCAGAAAACGTCAATAGCGACTTACATGACATCGCCATGGAGCTTGGCAAGCGCTTAGGTAAAACCCTTGTCCCTTCTAAAGATATCGCAGGCTTCATCGGCAATGGACATTTTCTACGAGAAATCATCTTCGCTTGCGAAAAAGTCCGGGAACTTTCACTAGACTACTCTCAAGAAGAGGCCATTTACATCGTCAACCAAGTGACGCAAGACTTTATGATACGCCCTATGGGAACCTTTCAACTTGTGGATTACGTAGGCCTTGAAGTCTTCCTGAAAATCTACGACGTCATGGGCAAACACCTCGATGATATAGATTTCGATTGTAGCCTTATCAAAGAAATGATTGAGTCAGGAATCAAAGGCGGACAAAATGCCGACGGTTCCCAAAAAAATGGCTTCTTCAGCTACGACAATGGTCGTATGACAGGAATCTTTAAGATCAAATCTAATGAATACCAAACCCTTACTGATGACAACTGGCAAGAACTCACTAAGAAAAAATTAGGTGACCTTCCCGACGGTCATTTTCCCTGGAAAACCCTGCTGAAAGATCGCCAAAAAGGGGGAAAGCTCAGTATATATTTCCAGAATTTGTCCCAGTCCAATAACTTTGGAGCGGAACTTGC
The DNA here is from genome assembly GCA_047611865.1 of Chlamydiales bacterium. GTDB lineage: Bacteria > Chlamydiota > Chlamydiia > Chlamydiales > JBDQID01 > JBLFWS01. The sequence goes on along the minus strand of JBLFWS010000007.1, from coordinate 16,197 downwards.
AAAAAGTTTCCTGGCTAAATCTGAAGAGATCGCCACAAAGCTTGTAAGTGATGGTGTCGCAAAGAACTTCGATGACATCAACACAATACTCAAAAATGGTTTCGGTCATCTTTATGACGCCAACAACGCTTTCCGTGAGGAGGTAAAACTATGAAACCCCTAAGAAAAAAAATCTATGCCGCCGCAGGCTACAATAGTATTTTCTTCGGAACGGGACGCAAAGAGTTCAACCCGAAAAAACCCATGCCGACTTTTGAAATGTATTTGAAAGAAGCCGCTGAGGGGACATGCGCACAGCTACAAAGCCGTGATTTCGATGAAGGCGTCATAAGCAACACAATGGCCCCTCGCTTCCTCAAACAAGCAAACATACCTGGATTTCTCCCCTTTGCTGTTCCGACTCTGAAGGGAAAACCCTGTACAGCGACGGAAGGAGCTTGTGGATCAGGCGGTCGTGGTCTGGCTGCTGCTGCACGGTCTATCCTCTCTGACGAGGCCAATGCCGTATATGTAACAGGATTCGAAATACAAAATAATTTGAAAGCCGTTTACGGCGCCGACATCCTTTCTTCTGCCGGCTATTACTGCAAAGAAAGAAAAGATGGTTATGCCCATTTCTTTCCCGGAGTCTTTGCTGAAAGAGCCGGAGCATACTACGAAAAGTACGGTGCAGAAGACGCACGTCGCGGCATGGCCAAGTGGTATGAACTCTCAATTTTAAATGCTCGTAAAAACTCTAAAGCTCAAGAATACCACAACAGCACAGAAGATCTCTTTGCCTTGGGGATGACCCCTCCTTCTGCCGAGAGATTCGTTCCCCACCTGAATGTTTTTGACTGCTCTAAAGTTTCTGACGGAGCATCATCCATCGCCCTCTTCTCCGAAGAAGGCCTGGCAAAATTTGGGGTAAAAAAAGAGGACTGCGTCGAGATCGTCGGTATCGGCGCCTCACAAGGTGACATCACACAAAAGCCTGGTGACTTAACCTATATGGAAAACAATGCCGCTGCTGCTAGTAAAGCTCTTGAGCAGGCGGGCATAAAAAAAGAAGACCTAGCCCTCTTGGAGCTCCATGACTGTTTCACTATAACAGCTTTATTAGTCTTAGAATCCCTCGGCTTCGCTGAAAGAGGAAAGGGTGCCCACTTTCTCCTTGACGGTGGCACGGCCATTGACAGCACAATTCCCACAAACCTCTCCGGCGGTCTCTGTGGTTTCGGTCATCCTGTAGGAGTCAGTGGAGTTCGACAGCTCGTAGACTTACTCCATCAATTTACGGGTAAAGCAGAAAACCCTGCTTTGATCGAAAAACCCTACGGTATGTTGGTAAGTATGGGTGGTAATGATATCACTGTGACTTCTGTCGTCGTCAAAAAAGCCTCATAGCTTTATCTGTAAGGGGGAGGGCTTCCCCCTTACATTTCTTTATCTTCGTTTTTTTTTGATTACATTTTGATATAAATACCCTTTGAGAATAGCATTGGCAATTAACCCACGTTGTTTAGCCTACTGTTGTATCCTGGATATATGATAAAAGAGGTCTAACAACCTGGCTTAAACCCTACATAAGGATTGGGCGTCCTAAGGGGGTTTCACGATATTCATCAAACAGGGGTAAGACAAATGGCGGGTACTGAGCGTGAGCGTTGGGATTCTAACTGGGCATTTCTATTGGCAGCTGTCGGTTCTGCTGTTGGGTTAGGAAACCTTTGGCGCTTTCCCTATCTAGCATACAAATACGGGGGAGGCTCGTTTCTACTTCCTTACCTAATAGCTCTATTTGTCCTGGGCATCCCCTTACTCGTCATCGAATTAGCCTTAGGTCAAAAGTTACAAAAGGGGGCTATTGGTGCCTTTAGAGCAGTACATCCCCGCCTAGCTGGTGTTGGTTTCCTTGGGGTCTGCGCCTCATTTATTGTCGTGACTTACTATGCAGTGGTGATGGCATGGTCGTGCTTTTATCTCATAGAGTCTTTTTCAGATATACTACCCTGGGCTGCGTCACCAAGAGAGTACTTCTTCGATGAAGTTTTGGGCATATCAACGAGCATCTCCACCATGGGTGCTGTCGACTGGAACCTACTCCTTGCACTAGCTGCAGTGTGGACCGCCATATACTTCTGTATTCGAAAAGGTGTTCATAGTGTTGGCTCTGTCGTTAAGGTCACAGTCCCCTTACCTATCATCCTTCTCGTTATTTTGTTTTTCCGCGGCATCACCCTTGACGGAGCAATGGATGGTATATACCACTACATAAAACCCAATTTTTCTGCTCTTTTAAGTTCGGAAATCTGGCTTGCTGCTGCCGGTCAAATATTCTTCACCTTCAGTGTTTCCATGGGGATCATGATCGCGTATGCCAGCTTCAATAAACCATCCAACAATCTCCTGAGAGATGGCATATACATTGCCCTTGCCGATGCTGCCATCAGTATTTTTGCCGGTTTCGTGGTGTTCTCTGTTCTGGGATATATGGCTAAAGAAACGGGTCAGCCCATTGAAGAAGTCGCAGCATCTGGCCCGGGTCTGGCATTTGTCGTCTTCCCAAAAGCCCTCTCCCTAATGCCCTTGTGGCCTGGATTCTTCTCCATACTCTTTTTCCTCACCCTGCTGACACTCGGTATTGACAGTGCCTTTTCTCTGGTAGAGTCTATTGTTGTTGTCATCTGTGATAATCTTCAAGAAGTAAGAAAAGAACAAATCTCCTTTTGGGTATGCTTTCTCTGTTTTGCATTGGGATTTGTCTTCACTACTGACGCTGGTTTATACTACCTTGACCTCATTGATCACTTTACCACCAATATACTGCTTGTGGTCACAGGCCTCTTGGAATGTGTGGCTATCGGTTGGATATTGGGTGCTGAAAAAGTACGAAAGTACATTAACCGTGTCAGTGATTACCAGCTTCACAAAAATTGGAACCACGTCGTAAAATACGTCATTCCGTTAATCCTGCTCACTCTTCTTCTTGTTCAAGTTTGTCGAGAATTCGATAGCAATTACGGTGACTTCCCGAACTGGGCAATTAACATTGGCTGGGCTGTCGTTGTCATCCCCCTGCTTATTGCTGCTGGAATGGCCATAAAGCCTTCAAAATTAAAGTCCATAGAAAGTTTTAATGGGGCAGAAGACTAGCTAAACATAGGTCGTGTTTTCAAATTAGGGAATGTCTGATTTTGAGGGCATTTTTTATAATTTTGGATCGCTCACAACTCTCCATACTTAGACAAGTAGGTGGGTTGGGTGAGATCCAAAAGTGTGCAAAAAGGCTCTAAAAGCAGCGTTTCGTAATTTTAATACATGGCCTAAGCTACAGGGCTCTCAACAAGGGCCTTTTGAATCATTGCACCTCCGAGGCAAATATCATCATCATAAAATACGATGGACTGCCTGGGCGTAATGGCTTTCTGGGGACTATCAAATTCGACATACACCTTGTCGCCTTCGATGCGAGTGATTGTGCAAGGAGAATCGCTCTGCCGATAGCGGATTTTTGCCATGCATTTATGAGGGAGTCGCGCTGGAGGACTTCCAACCCATGTGATATCGGTCGCTACTAATGCCGTGTTATGAAGAATAGGGTCCCCCTCTCCTTGGACTAAAATGACTACGTTACGCTTAACATCTTTACCCGCAACAAACCATGCTTCTCCCGGACCGCCAATACCCAGGCCCTTTCTTTGACCTATGGTATAATAGGGAAATCCATCGTGTCTTCCGACTATTTTTCCGTCTGGAGTTTCAAAATTTCCCGGATTGGAGGGGATATAGCGATTAAGAAAGTCTTTGAAGTTGCGCTTGCCGATAAAGCAAATTCCCATACTGTCTTTTTTAGCAGCTGTAACAAGGCCATTTTCTAACGCTATTCTTCGGATCTCGTCTTTACATAGGCCTCCCAAAGGAAAGAGTACCTTCTCCAGAATCTCTTTTTTCATTGTATAGAGGAAATAGCTTTGGTCTTTGTTGGGATCAATACCTTTTGCAAGCTTGTGTTCTCCATCAATAAGGAGATTCCGACAGTAGTGCCCTGTTGCAAGGTAGTCAGCATTCAGCTCAAGGACTTTCTCAAGAAAAACTTTGAATTTGATTTCTCTGTTACAGAGAATGTCTGGATTTGGGGTGTGGCCCGCAGCATATTCTTTCAAACACTGACTGAAAACCTGATCCCAGTATTCTTTAGAGAAGTTTACCGAATAATGTGGGATTCCAATGTGACTACAGACCTGTACGACATCATCATAATCTGATACTGCCTGACAGGAGCCGTCTTCATCGTCCTCTTCCCAGTTCTTCATGAAAACACCGATGACCCTGTACCCCTGCTCTTTCAGCAAAAGCGCAGCCACCGAAGAATCCACCCCTCCGGACATTCCAACTACAACTGTTTTTTGGGAATTTTCTTCTTTCATCTATCGAGCTAATTAGTAAACTAAATAGGATATTTTACTTTATTCGTACCTATAAGTTCCAGTAATAACACTCAAATTACAGATGAAAGAGGCGTTGTTGCATAAAACATTCGTCTACAAGAGGCTTATGATTAACATTTTGCCACCGAGATCACAGAGGGCACAGAGAAAATAAAAAAATCACAGATCAGTTAATAACATATTCTGAGAGACTTTATGCATTTTTCTTTCTCTCTGTGTTCTCGGTGGTTAAATAAATGATTGTAAACGTATTAAGTTATGCAACAACGCCGATGAAAGAAGAAATTAAAATTAATTACTTACATTTTTAGGCGGGAACTTCTTCTTACCGTTCATTTTTTCAAATTTTCTTTGAACACTCCTTCTCCACCCCTCAGCCGTTTGAACTCTCTTATGCTTTTCCGGTTTCTTTTGCTCCTTCGCAGGAGCTTCTTTTTCTTTGGCAGTCATATTCACCTCCGTATCCATTACCTGATTACAACTAGAGAGGTATCGGTAGTAGACTCGCTCTTCTTGAGTCTTTTTTTGAGACTGAAGAGGTTTTTATATGCCGGACTAGTGTTCTGTTAAGTTTAAATTGGCATCTTAAAGAGATAGAATAATTGATTTGGCGAGGCAAAAGGACTTAAGCCCCCTCCCCACCAAACTTGGACTATACTTTGGACTTGGACCTTTCTAATAAAAAAGCCCTAAAAGATTTGTAATCCGCTGGAAGAACTTCTGATTTTTTAGGTTTCCCCATAGACTCCTGAAGACTTTTTGGCATCTCTATAGGCTCTTGAATAAGAGGCTGTACTTCGTCAAGAAACTTAGCTGGATGAGCCGTCCCCAAAAAAATCCCATTTACTGGATGAGACAAGGTTTTCGTATATTCTTTTAAGCCTAGATATCCCACCGCTCCATGAGTGTCCATAATATATCCATTATTTTGGTAGACCTCCACAATGGCAGCCCTGGTCTCCTCATCGGTAAAGCTACAGCCGTAAATTTCTCGTTGCATAGCTCCTAAATCATTATCAAAAAGTGCCAACATCCTCCCGAAATTACTCGGATTTCCCACATCCATAGAATTCGAAATCGTCTGCACAGAAGGGCGCGGTCGAAACAATCCCGTTTTGAAATATTCAGGCACCGCGTCGTTAATATTAGTCGCGGCAACAAAATGTTCCACCGGTAGACCTAACCTTTCCGCAAATAAGCCCGCAACGAGATTTCCAAAGTTACCACTAGGCACCGAGAAGACCATAGGGATTCCTCGGTCCTCCAATTGAGTAAAAGCGTGTATATAATAGAATACTTGAGGCAACAGGCGTGCGAAATTTATAGAGTTTGCCGAAGTCATCAAAACCTGCTTCCGAAGCTCACTGTCAGTAAAAGCCTCTTTCACCAGATTTTGGCAATCGTCGAAAGTACCCTCTATTTCCAAAGCGGTAATATTCTGCCCCAGAGTTGTCAGCTGCTTCTCCTGAATTAAAGAAACCTTTCCCTTCGGGTACAAGATCCACACCTTAATTCCTTTCACCCCAAGAAAACCATGACCCACAGCACTACCCGTATCCCCTGAAGTCGCCACAAGAATATGAAGATCTTCATCATCGTCTTTACGATAATATCCCATGAGTCTCGCCATAAAGCGGGCACCGAAATCCTTGAAGGCTTGAGTAGGACCATGAAAAAGTTCGAGGCAATGAATACCTTCAGAAATCTTTACGAGAGGAGCTTCAAAATTCAATGCTTCATGAATAAGTTCTTTCAAAACATCTCTGGAAACATCACCAGAAAAAAAAGCCCCCGCTACGGTTTCACAAATTCTTTCCCAGGAATCAGACCTGATTTCCTGAAAAAAAGATTCTTGAATCACAGGTATGGACTTGGGCATATATAGACCCTTATCCTCTGGCATTCCTTGCATGATAGCATCTTTTAAAGAAACCTCAGGGCTAATTTTGTTAGTACTCGTAAACTTCATGCTAAGATCCCTCCTGAAAAATTAAATACAATGCGCACCCTTATGATTAATCACAGAAGAATAGCCATCACTTCGCACATCCATTGCTTCCCAACACTGTCGCATAGCTTCAACTATCCTATTAGACTTCTCCAAAGAAGTCGTCAGGGCATAAAGAGAAGGCCCAGCTCCGGATATCCCGCAACCTAACGCTCCAGCATTCATTGCCGATGCCCTGACCTCTTCAAAACCCGGAATAAGAACCGACCGCTGAGGTTCCACAACAGCATCGTAAAGAGAGCGACCTATCAAAGCAAAATCCCCTGTCATCAACCCTACAGTTAAGCCCGCAACATTTCCACACTGTGTCACCATATCTTTAATAGAAAGTTCTTTACGGAGAATCCCCCTAGCCTTTTCAGTAGGTATCTCCATATGAGGATGTACAACAGCACAAAAGAGATTTTCCGGTACCGAGATCTGCACTACATCAAGAGGATCGTAACTTCGAACGAGAACAAAGCCTCCCAATAATGATGGTGCCGCATTGTCAGCATGAGCACTTCCGCAGGCGACCCTTTCCCCTTCTAAAACAAAAGGCAATAACTCTATTTTTTTCAGAGGATTTCCCAACAACTCATTAACGGCCACAACGCTTGCTACTGCACTTGCGGCACTAGAACCCAGCCCACTGCCCAAGGGCATTTTCTTATGCAGCACAATCGCCACTCCCTTTTTTCTCCCTATGTGCTTAAGCAAAGCATTGGCGGCAACAGACGCTGTATTCTTTTCCGCATCTTTCGGGAGCTTCCCTCCATCACCCGTTATGGAAACAATTTTGGCCCCCTCATGGTCATCAGTAAAGCGGACCACTACTTCATCTCCAGGTGCATCAACTGCAAACCCAAAAATATCATAACCACAAGAAACGTTGGAAACTGATGCCGGAGCAAAAGCACGAACTTCACGATCTACAGACATGGCTTAGACTCCCGTCCCTCGTTGCAAAGAGACATAATATCTGCAAAAACCCCACCTGCGGTCACATCACCACCGGCTCCTGGCCCGCGTATTACTAAAGGCCGTTCAAAGTAGCGCTTTGTTTTAAATGCGACGATATTGTCAGTGAACGAAAGGGAGTAAAAGGGATGCTCCTCTCCCACCTCCATAATAGACACCTCGGCTTTTCCATCCTCGTAAGTAGACACATAACGTAAGACCTTGCCATTCGACTCTGCTTTCTTACGCTTTTCTTCAAAAGCGGCATCTAGAGTCGTCAATTTTTCCAGAAACTCCGGTATCTCTGGTGACATCAAAACGCTTTCGTCAACGATCTTTTCGAGTTTCACATCGCCAAGCTCCATTTTACATCCGCACTCTCTAGCCAGAATAAGAATTTTCCTCGCCACATCCACGCCATTCACATCAATGCGGGGGTCGGGTTCAGTAAAACCCTTATCTATTGCTTCACTAAAGACTTCACTAAAAGAACGGCTTTCACTAATCGAGTTGAACACATAGCTCAAGGAGCCCGACAATATAGACTCAATTCTCAATATCTCATCACCACTATACAAGAGCCCATGCAAAGTATTGATTATAGGCAATGCTGCACCAACATTCGTTTCATAGAGGTAGCGAACCGAACAGCTTATTGCAGCTTTTTTCAACTCAAGCCACGTAGAATAGTTAGAAGTGTTTGCCATCTTATTCGGCGTTACAATAGAAAATCCTGTCTGCATAATTCTTACATACTGCTCTGATATAGAGGCACTCGCAGTACAGTCCACAAAGATACTGTTACGCAAGTTCAAGTCTTTCATCCGTCTTATAAACTTATCGATGTCCATTCTCTGGGGAGAATAATTTAGTCGCTCTCGCCAGCCAATCAAATCTATCCCCGTATCATCGAAAGCCATCCTTTTGCTGTCAGCCAATCCAACAATACGCATGTCTACCTGATGATTTTCTTTTAAAGACTCTGACTGATCTTTAATTTGCTCAAGCAGTGTAGAACCTATTAAGCCCGTTCCTGTAAGAAAGATATTCACAGGTCTTAAGTCGGGCTCAAAAAAGGCATCGTGAATAACATTGAGCGCCTTTACCTCTTCCGATTTCTTTGTAATAAAAGAAACGTTTAACTCTGACGACCCCTGCGCTATAGCAATTACATTGATCAGGTTCCTTCCCAACGCCGAAAAAATTCGGCCTGCTATCCCAGGAGAATGGCGCATCCTTTCCCCTACTACAGCAATAATGGACAAGTCTTTCTCCACAATAACTTCATCCACCTGATGGGCGTAAATTTCCAGAGAAAACTCGTCCTCTATTTCCCTTTGCGCATCCCGTGCTGATGTAGGTTCTACAGCGATACAGATAGAATGTTCAGAAGATGCCTGTGTAATCAAGATTATGCTGATTCCCCTCCTTGCCAAAGCTCCGAATATCCGCATCGACACCCCTGCAATACCTAGCATTCCTGGTCCCTGGATACGTAGTAAGGTCACCTCATCAATTGAAGATACTCCACGTATAGGGTGCCCATTCATTAAGGCCTGCCTACTAATCACTGTTCCGTTGGCAAGAGGATTGAAAGTATTTTTTATGATTATGGGGATGTTCTTCTCTACCGCGGGATGCATCGTTGGAGGATGCAAGACCTTTGCTCCAAAGTGGGACATCTCCATAGCTTCTTCATATGTCATCGCATTAATAGGAAAAGCCCTACCCACCTTTCTTGGATCCGCCGTCATCACTCCGTCTACATCCGTCCAGATCTCAATGGCGCTAACTTCTAAAGCTCTACCAAACAAAGCTGCCGTAAAATCTGAGCCGCCCCTTCCAAATGTCGTTGTCTCATTGTTGAAAGTAGAAGCAATAAAACCTGTAGCTATCTGTAGTCTCTTGTTCTCTGTGAAAAACTCCTGGATATTCTGGTAGCTTCTTTCAAAGTACACTTTACCACAGCCAAAAGACTCATCCGTTTTCAGCAGATCCCTCGTATCCAAAAATTCCGCATCAACACCACTATCCTTGAACGCCTCAGCTATGATGTATGCTGACAACAACTCACCAAAGCTTACAAGTAAATCCATTGTCTTAAGGGACAACTCTTTAAGAAGGTATATTCCATGAAAAACGTCAAAAAGTTTTTTGAGACTTTCCTTTACATTACTAATGATGCAAGTTCGCAGCTCACCCTCTTCTACCAGAGCCTTCACCGCTTCAAGGTGCCTCTGCTCTAAAGAGTCCAATAATTCATGATAACGATTGTCACCAGTAGCTGCCAGTTTACCCATTTCAATCAGACGGTCCGTTACGCCTCCAAAGGCGGAAACCACCACCACCACACGCTCACCATCTTCCTGAGCGTCTTCTACAATCTGCATGACTGACTTTATATTCGCGGGACTTCCAACAGAGGTCCCACCAAACTTCAATATTTTCATATAGTATTTCCTCCTAATCCTCGGAGAGTAGCACGAGAAAGCATATTTTTTAACAAAAAAATCTTTTTGTCTTGTTAAAAAATCCCCACCCTTGCTATATTCACACCTTCTTCTTTACGAAACCCGATAGAAGAAAGCCTTATCGCGGGGTGGAGCAGGGGTTAGCTCGTTGGGCTCATAACCCAAAGGTCGGAGGTTCGAATCCTCTCCCCGCTATTTTTTCTTGGCGGCATAGCTCAGTTGGTTAGAGCACCGGAATCATAATCCGGGTGTCGTTGGTTCAAATCCGACTGCCGCTACTTTTTATCTTTCTTATCTCCAATAACTTATAGTTCCAATTCAGCGTCAACAAGCCACAGCCACTTGTAAAATGGTGCAAATTTGGTGCAGTTGCTTTCAAATAAGCAAGTCTAAAAGCCCGTGGATTGAGAGCCACCCCATCCCCAAAACAAAACTTGCCTCTCCCTTTTCGACAACAATTCATGGTCATAGAACAACATTTCGTTGTCGAACGTTGACTTCAAAAAAACCACCAAAGCCTTATTCTTAAGAAAAGTAAGAAAAACATCGAAATCGGAGATAACAACGTGTACATCATCTCTGAAGAAACACTCAACCCCACAGCTTCAACATAAAGAGCACAAAAAATACTGGATAATGAAACAAGAAAAATCCAAACCAAGGGACAAAATAACAGAACTGAAAAAGTTTTTAACAACCTCATTCTTTTGGAAGATGGATACTTATAAACAAGATCGCAAAAAAACCTTATCACTCCAGGATTTATAAACCTCATACAGGTAAATAAACATAAAATGACAATCCCATCCGCCATCACGCTCATAGAAAGTCCGTTGGAATAACTCAAATAGAATAGATTAAGGAAGCAAAAGGCTACCGTCAATGTTAGAACTGACAAGATGCCCCATAACACTATTTGAAGATGCCCTATAACCTTATCTTTTTTTGCACAAAAGTCACTAACTTCTTCTCTATCGAGACTGCGACTCATTTTTTGTCCTGTTTTAAGATTTCCAGAGCCTCTTCAAATGTTTCATACTCTTCTGTTTTATAGCCAAACTCATGTTCTGGATCTTTTGTAAAAAAGGCAATTCCCCCTCGCCTAACAGCAACCGAGTGTACAAGGGGAAAGTATACCCTGCTTCCATCAGGATAATAACTAAATAGTGTTACTTCGATATTTTGACTTGTTACTGGGTAGTTTTGCAAATATGGCCTAATAACCTCCGAATTGTTCATGTTTTTTATCAATTCGGATGCACAATCTACGATAATCTTTCGGGCCTCCAACTTCTCTATAGGCCGATCAATTCTAAAATGAATATTTAGTGATCTGACCATATCAGGCATACTTGCCCCCGATCCAATAACCTGAAGTTTGTATCTTTTCTCCAGAACCTTTGCGGTAGTACCAATAATTTTGTAGCCAAAGCTCTCTTTTTCGGAAAGTTGATGACTATCTCCTGAACAAGAAGGAATAATGAAAACCAAGATCACTGCGAAAATAAATCCAAGAATAGCTCGCATTATGCGACTCCTTTTATTTTATTTCCGTATTGTTCGATATAATCCTGAATATGACCCTCAAGAACATCCCTATAGGTAATACTATCAAAACTATGATCCCAAAATCCATTTCCAGAAAGTACATGAATTGTCTCTTGACACTCATCTCTACCTTCATAATCAATCCACGGAATGAAATCTCTCGAGGATGTATAATGGTCTACCTTTAAACAGAGATCTGCCGAAATATAAGCTGCAGGAGCAACAGCAACTACCTGTATTCTTTTGCGAAGCTCCTCTGGATATTTCTCCAAAGCATTCCTTACATGTATAGCTCCTTGACTATGACAAACTTGTAAAAAAACAGCATCATCAGGATTATTTTTGAAAAAGTCATTCCAAGTGCCATGCAGATTTTTGACTGGTTCTGTAGAAACATTTGACAAGCCTAATAAACACTCTATTAAATCTAACCTAAAACCATGGCTGGCATTGTAGACACCGTGTATATTCAAACCTCCAGCCATTTCGGACAACATTTTTGCATTTGCTTTCGAACCGCTCTCCGAATTTTTAATCCCATTGACCCAACCTATTCCCAATCCTGAAATATCAATAATCTCCAAATCAAAGCGTTCAGATTTCTCTAAAGAAAATTGTTCGAACTCTCCGGAATAAAAAGGATCCCTCTTTCTTTCTTCCTGAATTTGTTCGTAAATCTTTTTCGCTAACAAATCTTGAGGGCAGCTAGCAACCCTTGATCCTATCCTGTTCAGTAGGCAGGTAGCATAATCGGGTTTAAAGAAATCTTTTTTCTCCATTTTACTTACTTGCGCAATATCTTGTGCCGCCTTCTCTGGTTCATTGTTAAAATCGTAAATTGCAGCCCGATCTAAATACAAAGAAATATTATTAGGATCCTTCTCAATAGCATTGTTTATTTCCTTAATTGCTTTATCAAATTGCTTAAGTTCAATATGAATACAAGCAAGTTCTAAATACAAACCAATATTTTTCGATTCATCATAATCCCCCCATACAGTGTTTTTTAGTTCTTTTAGAGCTCTTTTAAACCTTCCCTTTTCTCTAAGCACAGATGCCCGGAAGATTCTTGGGAGTTCGCTATTCTCATCACAGTGAATCGCATCGTAAAACAATTTGTATGCCTCATTCAGCTTCCCATAGTATAAACTAACTTGCCCCAGCTTTGTTAACACCACACTAGCTTTAGGATTACTGATGAAATATTGATTTACCATAATCCATGCATCATCGTCTTCATTGTCAAATACATAATCTTGTATGAAAGAGCAGCTTTCTGAAGGTTTAAAACTTTCAACTCCTCATCATCTGAGGGATCCCAATAAGCTTCACGAAGATTGTCCAGCTCTTTTGTAAGAGTATTTATCTCATCCTCATATCCCATTTTTATGCTATCTCTTTCTCTTTTAGCTCCCTCCCTTATTACTTCCCAGGCTATTCGGAGAGCAGCCAATTCCTCCTGCATTCGCTCATTCTTTTCTCTTTGCTGCAAATGCAAATCGTCAATCTTTTCATTGTACTCACCTTTTATCACTTGATACTCTTTTTCCAAGGTCGTTACTACCAAAGAAATACTGTTTAAGTCCTCTTCAAGCTCCCCAGTTAACTCATCTATAGGTTTGCAAACCACCTCTATCCACTCATCTACAAAACTACCTAGCTGCTTACTTTCTTCTTTTTGCGTATCTCCAGTTTTTGCATTAATATTACGTTCTAACTCACGAAGTTCTGAAAAAGCCCTTTCTGCTTCCTCCCTCCTTTCCACTTGAGCATCTGATTTTTTATTACTCTGAATATTATGATTCTTACAAAGTTCCTTTTCTTGCCTGGAAACGTCATCATCATGAATATAAGTACCTGATTCACATATTTTAGATGCCTGAAGACAGTTTTCTGCAAGCTCCAGATAATTCATTGCATTAACTTCATACCGTTCCCAACTACCTAGCAAATTGTCATATAAATCTTCATTACTGAATATTCCCGGAAATAAGGAAGGTAAATCTCTACGTTGAATTGAATTAAATACAGTTGCTAGAACTAAAAGAAAATCACAATGGCCACCTTGAACGGCCTCTCGAAACTGCGCCCCCAGTCCCTGATAATACTCAAGCAGCTTAATTTGCAGCATTGAAACTCTAGAAACAATCGCCTCTCCTAAAGTTTTTTCCTTAACTACACCAGGCTCCTTTTCTGAACGCTAGCTGCCATTTCCGCATTAATACTAAAAATACTTTGCAAGTTCGTGTTAACTTCAGGATCAATAATTAACTCTTCTTTGCTATTTTCATCAGAGGGATCCTCAACAGGTACTTTTCCCCCTCGAAACCCTTCCACGGATACATCAATCCCATTGGTGAGTTGTCCTCTGATTACATCAAAATTCCAGCTCATTCCCTATCTATGCTCCCCATATTTTACAGTACATGTTATACATCCCCTCAGGTTATTCAGAAAAAGACTCTTCCAAGTCCTTCTGAGACAATACGTATAATATTACACCTCTTTCTTTCAAAGATTTTTAGGTGGAAAAAGTGGGCAATGTACGAATAAACCTGTGTACATGTATCCGCGTACCTTCTAAAAATTTTTGGTGCAAATTTGGTGCAGTTGCTTTCAAATAAGCAAGTCAAACACCCCATCTCTAACTAATACCTATTATAGCTATGCTCTAAATTATGGGGATTTCAGCCTATAAAAATGTAACAGACGCACCCAATTGACCACTTTGGGTGCGTCTGTTACATTTATTACATGGATAGATCAAAGTATTGGCAATACATCAAGCCCCTTTTCAAGAAACCTTCTTTCACAAGCTCGGAAGCGAAGAAGGCTGGAATTCCCCCTAGAATGTTAATTTACTTCTATGAAAAGGGTTACTTAAAACGTGTTAGCCGAGGCGTATACCGCTCAGCTGAATTTGAATCCGTTGCTGATCCCCAGTGGGAAGATTTAGCCTTAATCTCATCAAGTATACCAGAAGCCATAATCTGCCTTGTCTCAGCATTATGTTATTACGACCTTACTGACGAATTCATGCGCGATTATTGGATAGCAGTCCCCCACAGAGCCCGCGCTCCAAAACGAGAAAATACCAGAATAATTCGCATGCGTAATACAAGCCTTGGGACTCTTAAGTTACTCATTGGAGAGTACGAGGTTAGAATTTTCGATAGGGAACGAACAGTCATTGACTGTTTCCGATATTTAGATAAAGAAACAGCCGTAAAAGCTCTTCAAAATTACCTAAAAAAAAGTAAGAACCACAAACCTAATTTACCCAAACTTTCTAAATACGCCAAGATACTCAGAGTTGACCTAAAACCCTATATCGAAGCTATAACCACATGACCACATCACTAGAAAATCCTTTAAAGCAAAAGTACGTAACGCAGCAAAACAAAGAGGCATCAATACCGCAGAACTATGGCAGCTCATAGCCTTGGAACGCATATTAGCTAGAATTTCTCTATCGCCCCATTCTTAACATTTCATCCTAAAGAGCGGCATACTTCTCACCACATATATGGAACTTGGACGTGAAACCCGTGACTTGGACTTTTTAGTTCGAAAACTGAAAAATGAATCGGAAACACTTCAAAAAGTTTTCAATGAAATTGCTACAATTGACCTTCAAGATCACTTTTCCTTTTCTGACGTTGAAATAGACCCTCTGACCCATTTCCACATGCTTTACCCAGGAACCCAAGTCAGCTTAAAAGGAAATTTCGGTAATACTCGATTCAAAATTACCATCGACCTTGGCTTTGGAGACCTTGTAGATCCCATAGAAAGAGAAATAGAACTAACTCATCTCAATAATGATGTCTTTCCGGATCTCAAAATTGAACTTAGTTGCTACCCTCCAGAATTCATATTTGCTGAAAAACTTGAAACGGTAGTGTCAAGAGGAGGCAGCAACAGTCGAATGAAAGATTTTTTCGATCTGTTTTTAATGACAAAAGAAACCGGTCTATTAGAGGCTAACAAAACGAAACAGGTTATCGAAACAGTCTTTTCTCATCGAGAAATCCCGCTAGAACTCCCTATCAATTTTAATGAGGAAGAAACCAATACCTTACAAGAATACTGGAAACCCTTTCTCTCAAAACTTCACCCCACACTAATTGATGAGAAAAGTCTCCCTGTTAACATCGAAGACCTTATCAAAGTAATCAATGAGTTTCTAAAAGAAACAATATTCCTAAACTAAAACAGAAAGATCTTCAAATGCTTAGAGCCACATTTTTGGAACCCTACTTCATAAAAAATGTGATGTCTATCGCACAACATGGGCATTTAAAAACACCGTCTTTAAAAAATGCTATCGGTAATGGGTGAGAAAAAGCTTTCTTACATTTACAAGCAAAAATATAGGCTTCAATAGAACTTTTACTTCACAATTCGATTCCGCCATTCATCATTTTTCAAGCTCCAGTTTCAGATTTTTTTCAGTTAGGTCTTCCAGTAACTATGTACTGGCAAAGAACTCTCTCTTCTGAAAAAGTAACACACTCCCTGACCTTTTCGCTTATTTTTTTTGGTGCAATTTTGGTGCACTTCGTTATAATACCAACGATTATGAATCGACAGATGTCGATATGAAAAAGACCTAAACCTCTCTAAGGCAAGTGTTGGAATGTGTGCTATCGTGATGAATCAAGCTGAATGCCTCGGAATCATAATCCGGGTGTCGTTGGTTCAAATCCGACTGCCGCTACTTTTTCTTATAAATACTTTCAAGATACATTCAGAATAGAACAAAAGATCGCAAAACTTGCGTTCGCTTAATTTCGCGAAA
>JBLFWS010000006.1:0-43470 GCA_047611865.1 Chlamydiales bacterium | reverse complement strand
GAAGAGGAGAGAAAAAGAAGAGGAACACGAAGGTATTTAAGAGGAGGTAAGGTAAATATATTTAAACGTAATGCAAGCCAAGAAAGTAATGAAAGGCATTATTCGGGGAAACTGGGGTAAAACTATTCCCTTTTTCTTTCCTCTCTCTTCTTCTCTCCTCTTTTCTTCCTTCGCGGCCTTCGCGTTCTTCGCTGCCTTCGCGTCAAAAAAATAAAAAGAGTCAATAGAGTGAAAGCTGAGGGTAAAAACTGAGGGTAAAAGCTGAGGGGAAAAGCTGGGAAATTAGAAGTAGGTCGACAGGGGATCTATGTCAATAGATAGACGTAAGTCTCTTGGAGGTGCTAGCTTTTGTCTTACTTCTTCAATCTTTTCGTTCATTAAATAAATACTTGGACCACGTCCCAAGCATTGGAAGCGATAGCGTTCTTTTATCTTGGCATAGCCCGCAGGAGCTACAGGGGACACCTCGTAGTTAGGGGGGAGTTTTGATAAGAAGGAGCGCTGAAAGTTCTCCCCGTATCGAAGTGTTTGTTTTTCATTTTTTCCAGTAAAAGTGAATTTGATGATGTGGGAGAAGGGAGGATAGCCAAACATTTCTCTAACGGAAATTTCGTCTTTATAAAATTCGGGGTAATCTTGTCTGGACGCTAATGCAATAGTGTCGTTTTCGGGCATTCGTGTTTGAATGATAACTTCTCCTGGGAGGTACCCTCTGCCTGCTCTTCCTGCAACTTGAGTAAGAAGTTGAAATGTGCGCTCGGAGGAACGAAAGTCGGGTATGTTGAGGCTGGAATCACTGTTTAGAACTCCTACAAGGGTAACCTGAGGAAAATGCAACCCCTTAGCAATCATCTGCGTTCCAATGAGTACATCGGATTTTCCGGTACGAAAATCCCGAAGTAAACGCTCGTGGCTGCCTTTGTGACGTGTGGTGTCGGCATCCATGCGTGTGGTGCGTATTTCGGGGAAAATACCATGTAAGGATCTTTCTATCTGCTCCGTTCCAACGCCGCGGAATTTCATAGTGCTATGGCTGTTACAGGTGGGGCATTTATGAGGAGGGGGGGTAATGGCATACCCGCATAGGTGGCAGGAAAGAGTGTTGTCGTTGTAGTGAAAAGTTAGGGATAAGTCACATTGAGTGCATTTGACGACTTCACTACAGGTAAGGCATATTTGCTGAGAATGATATCCCCGACGATTGAGAAATAAAATCGTTTGCTCTCCATCAGCAAGTCGTTTTTCAATACCTTTAAGAAGAAGATCGGAAAAGGAACCGTTAGCTTTTTTATTCTCATACTCTTTCTTCATGTCTACAATGCGGACGGTTGGCAAATTTGCGGAGTCTGCTCTATGAGAAAGGGTGCTGAGAGTGTACTTTTTTTTCTCTGCATTGTAGAAACTTTCCAGGCACGGTGTAGCACTTCCTAGTATTACAGCACTCTTACTGAGGTAGCCCCTCATTACAGCTACGTCTCTCGCATGGTAGCATGGGGCTTCATCGGTCTGCTTGTAGGACGATTCATGCTCTTCATCGATAATAATTAATCCAAGGTTAGGGAGAGGGCTGAAAATAGCAGAGCGGGCACCAATAACTATACCAGCTTCCCCGCGACGTATTTTGTGCCATTCGTCATAACGTTCTCCTGCGCTCAGGCGGTGATGAAGTATGGCAATATGTCCTTCAAAGCGACTTCTGAAACGGTCCACAGTTTGAGGGGTTAGGGAGATTTCCGGCACAAGCATGATAGCCCCTCGGCCTAACTTCAATGTCTCGTCAATAGCCTGAAGATATACTTCAGTTTTACCGCTACCTGTAACACCATATAGGAGGTGAGATTCAAACCTGTGGGACTGCAAACTGTCGGAAATTCGAGATAAGGCTACAGCCTGCTCATCATTCAAAACTTTGTGATTTGTACGGAAATATTCTTCGTTCACTAGAGGGGAGCGATCTACGCGTACAATATCAAGAGATAAAAGACCTTTGTTGGCAAGGGTCGTCACCGGACTCTTTGACACTTGCGCGAGCTCCAGAAGTTCAGTAAGTAAGATGCCTTTTGTTACCTTTAGCATGACATCCAAAACAAGAGCTTGTGCCTGGTTTGTTAAACGGAGCTTTTCACAAGCTTTTCGTAGCTCTTCCCGAGTTTTTCCACGCATGACAAAAAGTTGTTGTTTATGCTTGGCATCACCGCGAATTGTGCTAGGAAGGATAGATTTGAATACCTGCCTCAAGGGTGCACAGTAGTATCTCGACATCCAGATAGCGAGATCGAAAAGTTCATCTGAAATCAATTCGTCATCAGAAAGAAGTTTCGAGATAGGAAGAACTTTTGGGAAATCAGCCTGGTCCTTGATTTTATAGACAAAACCTTTGCAAAGACGGCCTCGGACAGGGACTTCTACACGCATACCACGCTTGATCAAACTTTCTTGTTCAGAGGTGACTCCATAATCCAACACTTTTTCAATGGCGACATCTAATAGAATCGAGGCGTATTTTGTAAATGATGACATGGCACTACATGATTTCGTTTTTAAAATGGCATATGGCATTCCATAGGGATGACTTCAGGGAAGGGTCTCTCAAATAAAGTGAAATAGAAGAAAGTAAAAGTATGGGAACTTTGCCGAGGTATTGTCTGGAATTATTGTTATTGAGGTGGTGGTGTTTCATCATTAAGGAAAGGGAATGCATACCTTTTTCATTAGTGATCACCAATTTTAAATTGGGAGCTGACAGGAGTTTTTTCCACTTATCTTGATGTTCAATTTCTACAGCCGATAGTACACTGGAGGGGGCTATTTGATTACTTACTGCTTTGGCTACATTGCCAAGAAATTCTTTTTCCTTGGGGGAATCGCGATATGAGAGGATTGCAATATCAGGGATTCCCGTAACCTGCTTCCATTTGTTTGCAATCTGGTGAGCGAGCTTGTCATCGGGTGGGGTCTCTACGACATCGATTCCTGGAAAGTACTTCTTTATTGCGGACATCATATCATCAAGAGGATCAGGTGGCCCAGCGTCAACAGGAACTAATTTGAAAAATGGATGGGTGCCAGTTTCTTTGGAGGGATTGCTTTCCTTTTTAGGAGATTTTTCTTTTTTTACCTTCCCATGGAAAAAATTTTGAGACTTTGGAGGGTCTTCTGGTACAGGCGCTTTGGGTGGCGGTGGCGGAGGAGCTGGAGAATCGAAACTATTTTTTTGTAAGGATTGTCTCTGCCTATCTACAGGATCGGAAGTAATAGGCATACTCTTTGCTAACTCACGAAAATATTGAGCGTTAGACGGAGTAGAAAAAACAAAAGATTCTTCTTGAGGAGTCTGTTCGAGGAATTGCTTGGCAAGAGCGAGGACTTCGGAAAATTCCTTTTGGAGAGAGCTCATTAAGAGGGGTTTCCCACATGCGCAATTTTTCCCGCAATGGTATTAAGTAACTTCGTAAAACCTCTTTCGGAATATTTCCTCATGAGGAGTTGACCCGCTTCTTCGACGCCATCAGGATACATCTTGCGGAAAAGCTTGGTGACGAAGTTTGTTTTGTATATAGCATCCAGCTGGTCTTTGTTTCTCAAAAGGAAATATACTACATTTTCATCTTCGCGGAAACGGATGATAACTCTTAAAATAAGGCGTGATGCTCGGTTGATGTTGTCTACTAGCCTGTCCAAAAGCTGGTAAAGCATAGCGTAGTCAGGCATTTTTTTTGCACTTTGATCTTCCTGACGGAGGTAAAGGATGACCTCCCGGGCTTGCAAAGCACTATGAAAAGCTTTGCTGACACAAATATTTAGGTTAACAATGGTGCTTTCTTTGTTGTCGAGGAGATTGACAAAAGGATAGCAATATTGTCTGAGCTTACTTAAGCAACCCTTTCTAGAGATCCAGGAAAACGAATCTTCGTTGATGATGGCAGAGCCGGACAGCTTTATGATGCAGTCTAAAAGTTCTCTGAGGAGATGGTCTACATCAGCTAAGAGGCGGCGCTTGATCAATAAGGATTCCATTTCCTTATAAATATTTTCTATAGTCTGAACTTCTTTATACGTTTCGATAAACTCAGCTAAAATAAACTGAAAGCACAGGCTTGGACTTTGTCCAAAAAGATTTAAACCCTGTTTCTCAGTTTGTATTTCCGAAGACACAATAACCTCGCCTTTACCCATTGGTAATCACGAGTAATACTAGCATACAAATGAAAAAAAGTTAAACAAAAAAAGTATAGCGGACTAGGTCGTGTTTCCAAATCAGACATTCCCTAATTTGGAAACGCGACCCAGGGCGCAAACTTTGAATTTTGAGGGTCGATTTTTTTTAGCTCACATATAGTAGTAAACTTTTAAGGTATTTTCCCTCTGGGTGAAAGATATTTACGGGGTGGTCAAAAGCCTGACGATGTTGTGTGAGGATCTGAACTTCACGACCACTTTCTTGAGCAGCCTGAAAGACGACAGTTTGAAAAAGTTTTTCGTCGACATGATAGGAGCAGGAGCATGTGAGCAATAAGCTGGAGCTAGGCATTTTTTGAAGAGCCAGACGATTAATATCTTTATAGCCTCGACAAGCTTTTTTTACGTCGCCCTTCTTTTTGGCGAAGGCTGGAGGGTCCAGGATGACGATATCAAAGTCCAAAGAATCTTTACGTAAGTATTGGAATACATCATCACAAATTAGAGAACCTTCTTCCAGGCTATGGCCATTTAAATCAAAATTTCTTTGTGCCAGGTCGATGGCGCTTTGGGAGATGTCTACAGAAACAACCTTGTCAGCACCCATTTTAGCTGCATAAAGAGAAAATCCTCCAGAGTAGGAAAAACAATTTAAAACTCTCTTTTTATGAGAAAGTTGACCCACTAAATCTCGCATATCTCTTTGGTCGAGAAAAAAACCCGTTTTCTGAGATTTTGAAAATGAGACAAGGAATTTGACGGAATTTTCTATAACTTCTACTTCGTCTATTTCTTTTCCGTGCAGCAAGCCTTCAAAATTTTCCAAGCCTTCTTCTTTTCTTGAAGGCAGTTGGGATTTTTCTAAAATCATTTGACAGGAAGGAAATCTTTTCAAAAGAAAAGACAGGATTTCATTTTTAATTTTATCGATACCCAAGGTGCTGACTTGTAAGACCAGTACATCGGCATACTTGTCTACGATCAATCCGGGAATTCTATCGCCTTCACCATTTACCAAGCGGTAAGCATTTGTTTTAGACTCATCAAAGTAATGCTCTCTCAGATTGATGGCTTTGTCGAGGTTATTCCTTACGCTAGTTAATGGATCTTCATCGCCAAAAGAAAGCATTCTGCCAATAATAGAGGAGGATGAATTGAAATAAGCAGATCCAAGTAATTCTTTTTCGAAAGAATATACCGGAAGGATCTCACCGGGAGAAAATGTGGGGAGTGCATGTACGGCACCGGAGAAAATCCAGTGGTGCTTGTTACGTAAGGCTTTCTCTTTGCCCTTTTTCAGAACAACCTTTTTTTCTTTCTTGACCATGTAATCCATCCTTGGGGAATTCGAGTAATCTTTTGTCAGAATAAATAAAGCTGACATTCGATGGGTATTGTAGCAGTAATCAGCTTTATTTTGCTAAAAGGGCCTTTAATTCCATCAATTTTCTATGAGCTTGAATGGGAGTGATGGTATCAAGGTCCAGGGCTTTTAATTCATCGAGTAGTTGACTTGTGTGCTTAGGTTCTTGCTTTTTTCTGGTCGATGGTTCGAAAAGGATAAGCTGGATTTCGCTGTCGTTATTTTTGATTCTAGTAGCCAAAACCTTTTTGGTTTTGGGAGCCTCAAAGCTCTCTTTTCTATTGGAATTCTCTTCCAAATGAACAAGAATTTCTTTTGAGCGGTCTACGACCTCTTGCGGAAGCCCAGCAAGGCGGGCCACGTGAACACCATAACTTTTGTCTGTTTCACCTTTGAGGATCTTGTGGAGAAAGACGATTCCATCATCCGTTTCCCTAACCATGACGTTGTAGTTCACAGCGCCAGGAATTTTCTCCTCCATTTTGGTAAGCTCCCAGTAATGGGTGGCAAAGAGGGTTTTAGCTTTCTTGTTTTCCACAGTCAAGAGGTACTCGGCAACAGACCAGGCAATAGAGATGCCGTCATAGGTACTTGTTCCACGGCCTATTTCGTCAAGGATAACTAAAGATCGAGATGTTGCGTTATTGAGGATATTAGCCGTCTCCGTCATCTCTACCATAAAAGTAGACTGTCCCCGGTTAAGGTCATCGCTAGCACCAATGCGAGTAAATACTTTGTCGACAATACCAATTGTAGCGGTTTTTGCAGGTACAAAAGAACCCATTTGGGCCATGATGGTGAGTAAGGCTACCTGCCGGATATAAGTAGATTTTCCAGCCATGTTAGGACCTGTAATGATAAACAGGCTATTGTCATTGTCACCCATAACGGTGTCATTAGGGATAAAGGTTTTATTGAGAGCAGAGACTTCAATGACGGGATGACGCCCATCTATGATATTCAATTCAGAGCTTGTATTAACCGTTGGACGAATGTAATGGTTTTTTCTGGCAGTTTCGGCCAAAGAGTACAGGCTGTCAATACTCGCTATAGCCTGTGCAATAGCGAGTATGGGTTTGGCAGACTTTGCAACTTCCTGTCGTAGGTCGTTAAACAAAGAGGTTTCAAGAGAAGATGATTTATCCTCAGCTGTAAGAACTTTACTCTCATAGTTTTTTAGTTCAGGAGAGATAAAACGCTCACAGTTGACAAGCGTTTGCCTCCGAACAAAACTCTCAGGCATATTCGGAGCTTGGGCTTTACTAACTTCAATGTAGTATCCAAACACTCTGGTGTATCCCACCCGAAGGGTTTTAATGCCCGTTTCCTCCCGAAGCTGCGCTTGGTATTTGGCGATCCATGTTTTGCCGTTGCGACTGATCTCTTTTAACTCGTCAAGCTCTTCATGGTATCCACTACGAAACATATTACCATCGGAGACACGTACAGGGGGATCGTCCACTAGTGCAGTGGCAATAAGAGAGGCGACATTGCTAGGGTCTTCCATTAAAGAGCAGGCTTCCTGCACGAGTTTTGCGGAACAGGATTCTAGCGTCGTTTTAATTCCGGGAACTTGTTCCAGAGATGTGCGCAAAGAAACGAGATCTTTAGGAGTCGCATAACCGGCGCTGACCTTCATGATTAAGCGCTCGATATCTCGGACTTTATTCAAAGTCTCGCCAAGGAAGTTACTTACATGAGGGCTACTGACGAAGGATTCGATGGCATCTTGACGGTTCTGTATAATTTTTATAGAAAGTAGAGGTTGTTTGACCCAGTGGCGTAGCATGCGACCACCCATAGGAGTGAGGGTGTGATCAAGAACTTCCAGCAAGGTATTTTTTTTGCTTCCATCGGAAAGGGATTCAGTTAACTCAAGATTCCTTTGGGTAGTACGGTCCAAAGACATGTATTCAGAGGTTGCATAGGTTTTTATATCGCGAATGTGTTCGATGGGGAGGCGCAGGTCATCCTTTAAATAAGCCAGTAGTGCTCCCGCAGCATTTATTCCGGGAAGCATTCCTTTGATTCCATAGCCATCTAGTGAGTGAACCTCAAAGTGTTTAGTAAGAAAATTATAGCTCGTCTGGTGGTCGAAGTTCCATTCTTCTTGTGTGTTGTGCAGAAAGGAATAACTGTGACGTATTTCCTCGAAGAGTTCACTGTTTTTATCTCTGAACTTTTCCGAAGTGAGAAATTCAGTGGGTCGTAAACGGTATGTCTCATTGAGAAGATCACGCTTGTTGTTCAGTTCGATGACTCGGAATTCTCCAGTACTGATATCTAAAAAAGAAAGACCGTAGAGCGATCCCAACTGATCAATCGCTGCAAAAAAGTTGTTGGTTTTATCTGTCAACAAAGAGGAGTTGACAACGGTACCAGGGGTGACAACACGGACAACATCCCTTTTGACAATGCCCTTTGCTTGGCGAGGATCTTCCATTTGCTCAGCGATGGCGACCCGGAAGCCTTTACTCACGAGCTTATCAACATAGCTGTCGACGGTATGGTGGGGAATACCACACATGGGAGTGCCCTGGCGTTTTGTCAAAGTCAAGTCAATGGCTTTCGCTATAATCTGGGCATCATCATAAAAAGCTTCGTAAAAATCTCCCATCCGAAAGAGTAGTACGGCGTCCTTGGAAATTTTTTTGCAAGAATGCCATTGCTGCATCATAGGGGTGACTCTCTGTGCAGAAGAAATACTGGGTGTCTGGATAGTCATGGAAAGATTTTTTTTGTAAGAGGGAAAAGGAAGGCCCCCCAAGGATTTAGAGCAAAGGGGAACCTTTTTACCAAGAAATAGCTCTTATTTCAAGCTTAAACGCCAGTGAATGCCCGAATCTTCCCTGTAGACTAAAAGATGGAAAGTGATCGGTGACCGGGTTTTAAGCACCACCACCACTAAGACCTCCAATCGCTGCGCCAAAGGATTGGGACTTGGATATGGAGTTTTCCATTTCGGCAAATTTTCTGATCAGACCTTCACGCTTTTGCTCTAAAGACGCCTCGAGCCGAGTTATTCGTTCTGCGATGCCATCATTTCTGGCGGTGAGGCCAGGGATGGTAATATCTTCAATTGAGCGAGTTTTGTTGACAAAGGCAGAAATTTTTATTTGAGAATCAATCCAGTCATATACGCGCCTTCCGACACCTAAATGGGACGGTTTGTCCGCATGAAATCGAGAGAAGAGTTTGTCTATGGTGTCCATATCGGTAGTCAAAACTGTATCAAGTTTGGCTTCGTCAAGAATTCCCAGGACACCTTCGATACCGGAGACGGTGTCTGTTCGAACCCCGACTCCAATGTCTTCTAAGGTCTTCACTAAAGGTACTGGGGCTTGTCCAGCAGTTACGGCAAATTCCAGAGGTGGGAAAAAGGACATGGTTGCTGTGCCACCCGCAATGGCTGTATTAGCTGTTAACTTATAATTTTCTGAATGACCAGGAAGCACAAAAATATCTCCTACGCTCAGACTGCCGTCGACTTCAAAATTATCAACAGTGAGACTGGTAGCGCTTGCTGATGCTGCTTGTGCTGATAAGGCTCCTTCCCAGTCCCCATTAACGAAGGTCACTCCTAGAGTGGTTAAGGAACGAAGCTCGCTGTACATAGATCTAAGTAAGGGGTCATTTGAGAAAAGACCGAAAAGATCATCTTCACTGAGTTTAGCGGTACGGATTCTTGTAATAAGGTCTCGGCTCTCGTTATACAGGTCTACGAAATCGGATACAACGGCTTTCACTTTCTCAGTGTTATGAGTGATATTGATGACGGCGCTACCTGTACTTAATAAGTTTATTGTTAAACCTCTGACGGCATCATCAACAGTATTCTCTTCAGGATTTAAGGGGACTCCGTTGATTGTTAATGCGGCATCGGCAGAGGTCTGGGCTACATTAATAAAATTTCCTGTACCATCGATGATTTCCAGGTCGTTTTGTAATATGGAATCAGGGTCATCTGTAGCAATAACAAAAGGGGGGGATCCAGTTGCTGTACCATATACAGCCTTCGAGGCCCCGGTGTTTTCGGTCTGGATTACGAGTCTGTTATCGATGATGTTAGCCTGTAGTTCTTCGCCAGAAGGAAAATCGGAAAGATTAATTCTGTTGGCAATGGTTGTTAAAGATTCTCCACTGTTTACAGTAATAGTGGTTCCATTGAGGAGAAAGGTACCTGCAGTGGGTAGGGTATAACCTGCTGCCTTCTGGGTTCCGTAAATAACATGAGCCTGGGCAATAGCTGTGATATTGATGGAGTAGCTTCCTTTGGAAGCAGTATATGCTGCGACACCACTAGCGATAGCTGTGTTTGAGGATGTCATGAGCTTGTCATCAAAAAGAGTTTGGCCAGTGACACCTGTAGCCTTCAGCTTGGTTACAGTTTCGGACATGGTTCTAAGTTGTTCAGTAATATCTTCCCAGGTGGACTTTTTTGCTTTGTTGATCTCAACATCTTCCAAGAGTTTATCGATTCTACTTTGATCTGATGCAAGCATGGCATTTACAATGGAGTCGGTATCAAAACCAGAGGAAAGGCCTCCTAGTCTAATCTTGCCATCCGAACTGGCAGTGGGTGATGTCATGGATAATCCCTCCCGGCATAAATTGCCTAATCTACTGAATACACATAATCTAAACTTTAACTCGACTGTAGCACTGCAAGGACTGTGCCACATTTGCATTTGTGCTACTTTCTTGCTTTTGTTCTTTGATTTTTTCGAGAGAGAGAATATCCTCCTGCACTGGGTTCGCCCGCAAATTCAAAGTTTGTGGCCGATTCCAGTATAACTTCAGATATACCCATTAATAAGGTCCTAATGCCTCTTTTTACCAAAGCTAGCCTGGAAACTTTAAAACAGCGGATCGATATCATCGAGATGATATCCTCACATATTGATCTAAAACGGGGCGGGACCTCCTATAAAGCTCTTTGTCCTTTTCATGATGAAAAAAGTCCTTCTTTCACTGTTCAAAAGGGCGATACGCACTACCATTGTTTTGGCTGCGGTGCGCATGGGGATGCGATACAATTTTTAATGAACTACCAGAGTGTCTCCTTCATCGATGCGGTGGAAAGCTTGGCGCAAATGTTCCATGTTCACCTGGAACAAGAAGAGTCGGGCGCAGAGGTTAAAGGACCCAATAAAGTTTTATTGAAGAAGGCCATGAAAGCAGCATGCCGCTTTTATCAGTTCACCTTGCTTCACACTCCTGAGGGACATGAAGCCTTGGAATATTTGTACCGTAGAGGACTTGATCTTAACTTTATACGTAACTTTCAGGTGGGGCTTGCACCAGCGTCACCTAAAATTTTCCGTAACTTTATGTATAAGCAGAAGTTTCAGGACGATATTCTTCATGAAGCTGGTTTGATTGCTGAGGCTCGAAATGGAGGGTGGCGGGACTTCTTTTACGATCGTATTACCTTTCCCATCCTTAGCCCTACTGCTGACGTAATTGGATTTTCAGCAAGGAAGTATAAAGATCAAACTTTTGGAGGCAAGTACGTTAACTCTACGGAAACCCCTCTTTTTAAAAAATCACGTACCCTCTATGGGCTGAATTTTTGCCGCAGAAGGATAGCTAAAGAACGGAAAGCCATCATTGTAGAGGGGCAGATTGATGCGCTTCGATTAATACAAGCCGGTTTTAATATCACTATTGCAGGGCAGGGGACAGCTTTTGGAGAAGGTCACGTAAAAGAACTCCTGAATCTTGGTGTAAACGTCATCCATTTAGCTCTTGATGCCGATGAAGCCGGAAGGGATGCTGCTAGAAAAATAGGGCACCTTTTCCAGAAAGCGGGAGTCGAAGTTTATGTAGCTCAACTTCCCTTCGGTAGTGATCCCGATAGTATTCTCAGTGAAAGGGGGCCGGAAAGCTTTATGGGTATTCTTGAAGAAAGCCCTGACTACCTGACCTTTTTGGTGGATTACCTGGGAAAACAGATCGATCTCAGCTCCCCAGCAGGGAAAAATGAACTCGTTACAACGATTGCAAAAAGAATAAGGGAATGGGATAGCCCTTTAATGGTTCACGAGAGTTTGCGAAAACTTGCCCATTTAGCCCATGTCCCAGAAGATGCTGTAGGAGTGGGAATTGCGAATGTGAACAATTTTTACATACAGAAGACAGCTTCAGCTGGACGGGAAGAAGTCGATCCTAACAAAGTTCTTGAGGCTGATTTCCTTCGATGGTTACTGGTCTTAGGGGAAGCGCAATCGCACTTTGTCGAAGCAGCAAGGTTAAATGTTGCTGCTAATGATCTGATTGTTCCTGTTTGTAAAAATATCTATGAAACCTATCTGTCGGCTTTCCAAAGTGAGAAATCCATGGATCTATTGTCCTTGGCGATTGAGATCAACGATCAGGAAGGACAGGAGTTTATCTCTGAAATTCTTCAGAAAAAAATTAATCAGGATAAAGCTGAGGTGTTTTTCTACAACACGATCCAGAAGATTCTTGACCGTAAGCTGATGTTACAACGGGAAGAAGTGAAAACAAAACTTCAAGCGGGCAATCTTTCAGATGAAGATGCTCTTGAGCTTGCCAAGGAATTTTCAGATCTGAAAAGAGAAGAAGCAAAAGTTGTTCAGGTGCCGAAAGATTCCTAAGGAAACGTTAAGGAATAACTTGCCCCCCTCTATCAGGAGTTTACCATGAGTCATAAGCACTTAGTTTTTTATGATGGCAATTGTCCATTGTGTAATATCGTTGTTCGCTTTCTCCTGAAAGTAGACAAAGAGGCATGTTTTTTCTTTGCTCCTCTGGAGGGGGAAACAGCTATACTGGAACTTAAGGATACACCAGATCTAATAAGTGATCTGGATACGATGGTTTTTTTGGAAAACTATGAGACTCCTGACCAAATATTACATCTTAAAGGAAAGGCGGCATTAAGGATTGCGTGGCACTTGGGAGGAGTTTGGAAAATGATAGGGTGGCTCTCATTTATTCCGTCCTTTCCTTTCGACATCGTCTATCGCCTCATCGCAAAAAATCGATACCGTCTCTTTAGCAGCAAAGAGCCTCTTCCCAAAGGCTCTTACGAAAATCGCTTTCTTCCTTGATTTCTTTGAGGCTTCATTTCATGTAAATTGGGCTAGCATGTCTTCAGCTGTTGGGCGGTTTAAGGGATTGATGTCCAGGCAGCTTGTTGCTAAACGCACAAGGGTCTCTTCTTTTTTATCTTCGAAGTGCATAGATCTTAGAACATTTAAAGAGGCCTGATACTTTCTATACTCTGCTGATTCGGAGTCAGTCAGGTTAAATTTATTCCCTAAATAAGAGATGATACTTCTGAATTTGGTCTTGATTATTTTCTCATCTAGCATTTCAGGTAAAGGCATATGAAATAACTCTAAAATAACAATACCGAGAGCGTATACGTCACTAGCCTTTCGCACTAAGGCATTTCTTTCTTCATCACCTTCGACCATTTGATCAGTAGAAAGATATACCGGAGTGCCGTGGGTGTGGGGATTTTCTAAATTTTTTAAGTGGCATGTTCCAAAATCACCAATAGCTCCTGATACAAGACCTAGCCTACTTCGCTTTATGAAGATATTTTGTGGTTTGATATCTCGGTGTGTAATGTCTAATCGATGTAGAGTAGCGAGGCCCCCAATGATATCTTTTGCAACTCTAAATTGGTTTACAGGACTCAACATGCCAAAATTGGATTTTAAGTCTCCCATATTATAGTAAGGCATTAAAATGCTGGTTTTATTTTGGCCTAAAGAGCCGCGGTATTGTACGGAAGAGATAACGCTAACCAACCCAGTTTGTCTGGTAAACATTTTTCCAACATGAGAATCTCTCAAAAGGGCATTTCTAATTACTGGCTTGCTAGTGTAGCCGGTAGCGTTTGCCACAATTTTTCCACTTGAATAAGAGAGAGAAGTTTTAACTCGCTTAAAGCTTCCTTCTCCAAGCAATGGACCATTTTTCGTTTTTAAATGAACAAACCATTCTTCGTTTAAACTGCGAGTCATTGAAAAAGGAAGCTTTGACCCTCTGATTTCTTCTGCTTCTCTTCTGGAGATGTGGGTCGCATTTTCTAATGAAATGGGTTTGTAAGGGCATATTTCAAATTCATTAACAAACTCTATGATCGCTGTAATTTGTTTCATATTCATTCTGATTTTTTTTGCTTTGGAAATAAACTTGGGTGATGCATTGAGAAAATTGACTTCTTCCAAAGTTGAACTATCATTTGTAAGGAGACTAGAGGGAGCTGTGGTGGGGAGGAATTTTGAGTAGGGTCTAACGGGAGGCATTTCTACGTGAGTAGTGTGTCTGAACCTCGTATCTTCTAAAGTCTCTTTTTCTTTCTGATTTCGCGTGGATCTTTTTTCTTCAGCTATTTGAGGGGGCTTTCCAGCAAAGCAAAGTGTTTTCATTTTTGACTTCAAAAGCCTTAAGTCTTTTCGTGCTTTTAGAAGTGCATGATGAGCGCTAGGGCGGGTGGAATTTACATTTATTCTCTTGTTGATATCAATAAGGCAGACATTTAAGTGGACTATCGGGGGAAGGGCTTTTTTAGTAAAATGCCTTGTTGTGAGGAATTTGTGCGGTAGAAGATCAGGGAGAACAGGTCTTCTTAAAATAGGGACGGCTCTGGGGGGAGTATTTGGAGTTAAAAAAGTAGGAACACGTTCACTGGTTTTATTGGGTACGGCATGAAAATTAAAGCTCATGGTGGAACCTTTAGTAATTAAATTAATAAGTTATCCGTTATATCTGTAAATTAACATATAACAATCCATAGTAGTGTGTGAAGTAGTATTGTTCCAGGGGAGGACTTATGGCGTTGTTGCATAATTTAATACGTTTACAATCATTTATTTAACCATAGAGAGCAGCTAGAAAACAGAGAGATAGAAAAATGCATAAAGTATCTCAGAATATGCTATCAACTGATCTGAGTCCTCTGTGCTCTCGGTGGTAAAATTTTAATTATAAACCTCTTTTAGACGCATGTTTTATACAACAACGCCGGACTTATGCTATTATGTGGCTTTGTTGCACCAATTGCGCAACAAAGCCTAAGAACATATGAATTACAGAACCCAATAATCACCAAATCAAGGGAACTACACCCCTTAATTTGCTCTTAGTCTAGTATGCCTTTTATAGGGCAGCAGCTTTATTGCCTCGTACTTTTTCCTGTAACTTTCCAAAATCCAAAAGCATTTCAAAGAGTACGAAGACTCTGCGCACAAGAGCCAGGCGGTTTAGGCGTAAGTCTTTTTCGTCAGCAAGAACCCTTACTGTGTCGAATAGGGTGGCAAGGTGTGGCTGGATTTCGGCAATAAGCTTGTAGGCTTTGTCGTAATCATATGTCGTAATGGTTTGCTCTAAAGAGCTTTCCACTTCCACAAGCTTTTGGTGGAGAGCTTTTTCTTCTTCCTCTTGAAGAAGGCTTTCTGAGAATACTGCGGTTTCTTGCTTGGCGAGCTGACCCTTTGCACGGCGATAGACTTCGTAAAGCTGAGGAAAATTCTCATTAGTCTTACGAAAGTTGTGCAAAGCTTTGGCGCGGCAGAACGTATCGTATATATCGTTGAAACCAGAAGAGAGGGAGGCTTCAATTTCGTCTTTTTCGAGGCCAAAATCCTGAAAGACGCTTTTAATCCGGTTTTCAAAGAAAGCTTTAATTTCTTCGAGCACTTCGTCAGCACTACTCAAGCTTTTTTTCGTTTCGTCAGGGATGTCCAGGCAAAATGATTCATAGCAACCACGCATTGCGTTATCAAGGGGAAGGCGATGTTCTCCCTGGATTAGTATTTTGATGATTCCAAGGGCTTGTCGGCGTAAGGCATAAGGGTCACTCGATGATGTGGGCTTTAGACCTATGCTAAAACAGCTGATGAGGTTGTCTATTTTTTCGGATAGACTGACGATAATGCCAGAAGGATTCTTTGGTAAAGGGGCATTTTCTCCGCGAGGCATCCAATGCTCGTCGATAGCTTGGGCGACTTCCTGGTCTTCGCCTTGTGCTGTAGCATATAGTTTTCCAACGATACCTTGGAGATCGGGAAATTCGCCTACGAGTTCAGAAGCTAGGTCGGCTTTGCAAAGGGCCGCTGCACGGAGCGTCTTATCTAGATCCGCAATATCGAGTAGATTGTGGATAACTTTGACATTGGATATCAGGCGCTGGACTTTGGCGTAAACGCTTCCTAATTCTTTTTGGAAAGTGACTTGTTTCAGCTTTTCGTTGAAATCGTCTAAAGAAATCTTCAGATCTTGCTCATAGAGGAAAACACCATCTGCTAGTCGAGCGGAGATTACTTTGACGTTTCCTGAACGAATGTTGTCAGAGGGGGTGTTATTGGCTGTAATAACAAATTGGTTAACAAGATTACCTTCCTTATCAGTGATAGGGAAGTATTTTTGGTGCTCAACCATTTCAGATGAGAGAACTTCCTTAGGAGCACGGAGGAAGCCTGAATCAAAGGTGGCTGTTGTTAGCATCGGCCACTCAACCAGGTGAAGAACCTGAGGGATGACTTTTTCTTGTTCAATAACGATGTTGCCGCTTTCTTTTTCTATGTTAGCCAGCTGTTCAAGAATGCTATTCTTTCTCTCGGTAATATCCACCATGATTTTGTTTTCTTTGAGGACAGAGAGATAGTCTTTGGCATGTTTAACGGTGAAATCACCGGGGCATAGTTGCGGATGGCCAGAAGAAACGTTTCCGGAAAGAACGTCACCTACCGCGAATGGAATTACTTGCTCTCCATGAAGAGCGAGAATCCAGCGCAAAGGGCGTGCATAAGTGATGTCTAGGTCGCCCCAACGCATGGTTTTGGGGAAATCAATATTTAATATTAGCTGAGGAAGCTTTTCAGAAAGGATCTGCATCGTAGCTTCTCCAGGGATCTCGATGGTAGCAAAAAGATATTCTACACCTTTAAGATCTTTGATGCTGACTGTTGGGCATTTGCCCTCTCTGATAGATTCGAGGGTAGGGTTCTCTACAGCTAGGGAGCGGAAAAAGCCTTGACCAGCTTTAGTTACTTCACCCTTTTCGTCAAAAGCACTTTTGAGAGGGGGACCTCGGCGTTCGTTGCTTTGTGCTTTCTTTCCCTCGGCAAGGTCTTTAACAATGACGGATAGACGTCGTGGGGTTCCGTAAATATTCAGATCCCCGTAGTTGATGCCTTCATCATTAAGAAGCTTGCGGATGGCATTTTTCAAGTTCCGGCATCCAATGGGAACGAAAGTGGCAGGTAACTCTTCGGAGCCGATCTCAAGGATGAAATCTTCTTTTTTCTCTGCGTCAAAATTTTGGCTGCTGGCATCAAGCTTTGGGGCTTGAGCTAGAGGCGTCTTCTTATGCTTTCTGATAAGGGGAAAGCCTTGCGCTTCTCTGCTAGTGATATAGCTTTCAGCGATCATACAAGATAAAGTACGGATACGAGCAATATAACCGGTACGCTCAGTTACGGAAATTACTCCACGGGCATCAAGGATGTTGAAAGCATGAGAAGCTTTCATTACAAAATCATAGGCTGGAAGCGGAAGGTTTGCTTCCATCAAGCGCTTGGCTTCAGCCTCATAATCCTGGAAGTGACGCCACCACATATCTACTGAGGCATGCTCAAAGTTGTAGCCACTCCATTCAACTTCGTTGCGGTGGTAGATGTCGCCATAAGTGAGTTCGTCATTCCATTGCAAATCAAAGATACTGTCGACCTTTTGTAAATACATACAAAGACGTTCGAGGCCGTAAGTAAGCTCTCCAGTAATAGGCTTTAAGTTAACTCCGCCGACAGATTGAAAGTAGGTGAATTGGGTGACTTCCATTCCATCCATCCAGACTTCCCAGCCTAAACCCCAGGCTCCAAGAGTGGGGGATTCCCAGTCGTCGTGGACAAAACGTACGTCGTGTTCTTTGAGAGACAGTCCAATAGCTTCAAGAGATTTCAGGTAGAGATCCTGGATATTGGGAGGTGAGGGCTTGAGTACCACCTGGTATTGAAAATAATGCTGTACACGGTTGGGGTTGTCGCCGTAACGTCCGTCAGTGGGACGGCGTGAAGGCTCAACGTAGGCAGCTTTGTAGGGCTCTGGTCCCAGGCATCTCAGGAATGTCGCAGGGTTGAATGTCCCGGCTCCTACCTCTAAGTCATAGCCTTGATGGATAATACATCCTTGCTTTTCCCAGAAGGTGGACAATTTGCGAATAAATTCCTGAAACGTAATCATGATATCTCCACGATATTTAGTGACTTAAAAGCGTTATAATTTAACTGGAAATTCTTTTTATATCAAGTAAGCATCATGAGGGTGGCTTATAGATAGAAAGAAGTCTCCTTTATTTTAAGAAATCTTGCACATTTCAGCTTTTTCAAAAAAAAAGGATGCACTGTCATCAGTTAATTTTGAATATCCCGTCTGCTTGCTGCGGGAATAATAATTCTATTTACAGCCGAGCAATGGAAGGGAAATGAGCCTTGTGTTATTTTTCTACCCGTCTATTAAATATTAAAAAAATAACCTAAGGGAATGTCAAATGAGTTCAAATATTGAGCATAAAAGTGTCATGGATCAAACTTTAGAAGAAATTCCTCCCTGCGGAGAGTACAGCAAGACCATGCAAGGGATGAGCGCTGGAAAGAAATAACAGATAAAATAACAACTAGTGCAGAGAGAATTATTTTTGCTGGAGATTGTCAGTTTTCCTCTTTTTCTACTCGTTTGGAAGAAAATATGCGGGAGTGGCTCTCTGCTCAAAGTCGAGACGGGCATATTACTAAAGCTATATTTGAAATTGACATGCACACAAAAATTACTCCTGTCGTAAGACTGTATCCGGTTCAGAGGGATGGTCAGACCTGGAAAAGAATAGATACCGTTGAAAGTAAACGAACAGTTATTACGCAAGAGTTTGTTCAAGAAGATTCTAAAGGGTTGGATTTTGAAAGCTTTGATTTTGATGAGCTTGAATTGGAAAGTTTAGGTGAGCCTTTAAGAGAAGCTCTTTCTTTTGCTCTAAAAATAAATGTAGATATGTTTGAGACTATTGATTCTCCTCCATTAGGGCATCATCAGTGGGTTGTCTTACCCTGAGTATGAGTTTTTTAAAACACGGTGTGAGAAGGTTTCACACCGTGTGGTAATATAATTCAGATTTAGGAACTTTCTAGTTCATCTTGATTGCAGCTATACGGCGTTGTTGCATAAAACATACGTCTACAAGAGGCTAATGATTAACATTTTACCACCGATATCACAGAGAAAATAAAAAATCACAGATCAGTTGATAGCATATTCTGAGAGACTTTATGCATTTTTCTATCTCTCTGTGTTCTCGGTGCTCTCTGTGGTTAAATAAATGATTGTAAACGTATTAAGTTATGCAGCAACGGCCAGCTATACTAATGTCTTGTAATCTATTTTTTAAAGAATAGATCAGTATAAAATCCCTTCCGGAAAAAAGAATATTTCTGTAAGAACTCCTCGTTATGTAACTAATATTTGTGAGGATAAATACTATGAGCTTATCTATTGCTGATGCCAACAATTCTACTTTTCCCATTCAAAACTCTTTTGTAGATAATAGTCCTATGGAGTCATCTGCCTCACAAGGAAAAACCAGGAAAGTAGCCAAAAGGTCATTCCGGGAAATTGAGCCTGAATCTACGGCTAGACCTTCAAAAAGGGTTAGTTTGATCTCCCAGCAAGCTCGCCTTTTACGGCCTAATTTATTTCTTGATTTACCCAAAGAATGGGAAGGGATTCCTTATAATGGAGTATTTTCTCTAGATCGAGGCAGAGCATTCTATTTTCATAGGGAAGTTTTAAAAGAAGCCAGCCCTGTCTTTAAAGCGATGTTTTCAGAAGAAAATAATTTTTTAGAGTCTGATGAGAAAACAGTCATTCCTTTGAACTTCACTTCAGATGAACGGATACGGCAAGTTATTCAATATCTCTACACGGGAGAAATAAGCTTAAACGAAAGCAACGCCATTGAGATCTGCGATCTTGCTGACATGTGGATGCTTGGCAACCTGCAAAAGAAATGCAGGAAAAACTTAGCCAAAGCTTTACGAGTAGAAAACTGTCTCTCCTTAGTTCAAAACACACAATCCTCTGCTAATAATGAAATTTTGGCCTACGTACTGGCAAATGCTCAACAGGTACTGCGCCATGAATCCTTCATGAAGCTCTCCCCGGAAGTACTTAAGATGATACTGGAACAAGATGATCTAAATATTCAGGACGAGTTTCAGGTTCTTGATGTTCTAAGGGACTGGGTTAGAGAAAACTCGACGGTCTTGGAGCTACCGGGGGATGTGTTGAGAAAACCCCTTGCTGATGGCGTGTCTCTAATGGAATGTATACGTTTTGAAAACATTGACATGAAAACTCTTTGGACCAGAGTGGACTTTATGTTTCTACTAAGTGATTCAGAAATGGCGGATATCACTCGTGGAAAATATAAAAAAGATGGGGCTAGATCATTTGGGCTAAAGGAAGTAAAAGAAAAAAGGAAATTTCAACATCGTAGTTTTTATCCGGACTTTAATTTTTCAGGGTTTGAACAAAAGCATTTTAGAGAAAAAATAGATCAAAGCTACTGGGTAGGAGAAAACTACTATTGGAAAGTTTCTGATGCCCGAAGATGGCTACACACAATAGAGCGGGGGGTAGAGTCTGAATCGCCAGAAGTTCATTTCGAACAAGAAAATGGTGGAGAATGTGCCTATAAGTTAATTTGTGAAAGAGACGATGAGGGAAACTTGATCTTAGGATTGAAAGGGGATGATTTAAAATTTAAAGCTGGAGCTAATGGATGGGGAGGCGATGAAGAGGCAAACCGGGAAATAAGCGTAGAGTTTTCTCTGATAAATTATCATGATTGCCGAAAGCATCTTCATAGCATAAAAAAGGTGGAAATTGAAGATGGGGCAGCAGATGTTGATGAACTTCTACACCCTGAGGATGACGAATTTTCCATTGGTGTGAAAACTCTACCTATCAAGACTCTCCTAGATCCACGAAAAGGATGGATACAAAATGGGGTGATAATTCTCTCGGCAAGGGTGGATATACAAGACCGCTAAGAGAGTTTGCTTCGGTATACACTAGACAAGATCGACAAAGTTCCCTATCTTGAGTCTTTGGCGATGGAGCAATGCTGTCTATGGATCAGGTCAAAAAAAAGAAGTCCAACCAAGAGAGATCCTCTGAGTGGAGCCTTCTTGAAGAGCAACTTCAACATGAGCAGACTTATGATTATCCTCGTTTGACGATAGTCATTCCTACACATAATAGTGCACAGTCGATAGACTTGACTATGGGCAGTGTTACGTCTCAAAACTACCCAGATTTAGAAATTATTGTGGTGGACGCTTGTTCGAAAGACAGAACGATGCAAATCGTCAAAAGCTATCATGAATCGATTTCTCGAGTTTATACGGTCACTGACTATAATTTATATGAGATGATGAATAGGGGTATCTCCTTAGCACGTGGAACCTACATCTGCTTCTTTTTTCCAGGTGATTTCTACGTTTCCAAAGATGCACTTGGGCATATGATGCGCCTTGCCATAGATAATGAAATGCCCGACTTGGTGTATTGTGCCTGTCTCTTGCGTAACGATAATAAAGAGCCATGGGTCCTTCTAAGACCTCTTAATGTTGAAACTCTCAAAAAGGGAAAGCAGCCAACAAGTATTCAGTCATGTTGGTTTAGGGTGGATACTTTGAGAAAGGTAGGGAAATTTCAACCTCTCTATTCACTCCGAGGGGGATACGACCTTTTTTGTCGTTTACGGCTTGTGGAAAAATTACGCGTAGCCATCTCTGAGCGTGTCCTCACAGACTATGACAGAAGAGAATTAGTAGCT
Organism: Chlamydiales bacterium; assembly: GCA_047611865.1. Classification (GTDB taxonomy): domain Bacteria; phylum Chlamydiota; class Chlamydiia; order Chlamydiales; family JBDQID01; genus JBLFWS01. The sequence continues at coordinate 22,057 of JBLFWS010000006.1, read as the reverse complement.
TCACACCTCATCAGGTATAGTAACGAAACCTTGAGTGTGATTTTTAAACGTTTCGGATTTATTGCTGCGTTTAAGTGGTGGGTAGTACTAAATCACTTTCGTATTGTCAAGTGGTGGCTGAAACGTCTTAAAGCAGTATTTTTGGGAATAAGATGAAAAATACAAATTTTCAAGTATTAGGTGAGGTCAGTTACGGAGACTATATCGGTGACTACCAGGTGCTAAATACTCTTGGTCGAGGCCCTATTGGAACAACCTACCATGTGATTAGTAGGGTGTTGGGTAAAGAGTTTGCTATGAAATCCCTGACCTTGCTGGACAACTTTACTATCGAATGGCTGGATAGGTTAGAAGCTCAAATATCTCTATTGGGTAAACTGACACATTTCCATATTGATAGGGTGATAAATAGCGGTAGATCAGGGAAATTCTGGTATACGCTAAAAGATTATGTCCATGACGGAGATGGCAGTTCCTGTAACCTGCGGCAATATATAGAACGGCATGGGAGAAGGCTCTCTCATCATCAGGTCTTTCATATATCGATACAAATTTTAGAGGCATTGCATTACGCAGCAGAGTACAAAGATTCCCTCCATGAAGGGGTCTTCCATGGAAATTTGAAGCCTGAAAATGTTCTGGTGTCGTTTAGTAGTAGAAGTGATAGGGCTTCTATGAGAATGCGGAAGCTCCCCTTCGAAGTATGCGTGAGCGATTTTCAACCCTACGGTCTCATTGATGAATCGGCTGTACTAGCGTACTATTACCATCGTAAGAAAGTTGGGGAGGATGTTTCCGAACACCTCAGCGATAAATCTCTTAGGGAAGCCCTTACAAGTATTTACCGTCCTTTTGATTATCGAGCTCCAGAGATAAGAAACCAAACAATGCCGTCAGCACAAAGTGACATTTTTTCAATTGGGGTTATGATCTATGAAATGCTTACTGGAGAGATCCCTTGTGGCAAGTTTCCTTCCTTAAGTAAGCGTAGATTTGATATTTCGCCTTTTTGGGATGAAGTAGTTCATAAATGCCTACAGTATAGCGCTGATAAGCGCTATACCTCCGCTCGCGAGCTTTTGGACGAATTACAGAATAACTTTGATGAAAGGCTAGGAGAAGAAGATACTGTGGATGTGGTGAAAATTCCTATTCGACAGCCTGCAGGAGGAAAAGTAAGAGAAGGACGCGATAGTCTGACTCCTCCGGGGATGGTTTACATCCCTGCCGGAAGTTTTTTCGTTGGTAGCGCGGAATGTGGAGAAGATGCTTTGCCACAGCACGAATGCTCAACACTGGGTTTTTATATTGACAGAGTGCCGGTAACCAATGGCCTCTTTGCTCGCTTCGTTCAGGAAACGGGATATGTTACGGAAGCTGAAGAGGGAGAAGGGGCTCCTCTCTGGGGAGATGGACAATGGAAAGTCCTTCCGGGAATTTCATGGCGTTCCCCCACGGGGCAAACTCTACCACCGGATTTCGACTTACACCCTGTGACTCAAGTGACTTATGCTGATACCTTGGCTTATGCTGAATGGTTAGGACGTCGCCTTCCTACAGAGAAAGAGTGGGAGTATGCGGCAAGGGGAGGGCAGAAAGATATCCACTATCCTTGGGGAAATACCATTACCAGAAGCAATGCGAACTTTTCTGGAGACAGCACAACTCCTGTTATGCAATACCAGGCTAATGGTTATGGGCTTTACGACATTGCAGGTAATGTTTGGGAGTGGTCCTCAAGTTGGTACGAGGCTTATCCAGGGAATTCAGTAGAAAATCCTCACTTTGGTGAGAAATATAAAGTTGTTAGAGGTGGTGCGTGGATGTATGATGCCTTTCACTGTATGGTGTCCTACCGCAACGCCAACCAGGCTGAAAATTGTTACCCGACATTAGGTTTTAGAACAGCTTACGATTTTGTTCCTTCAAAATAGGCTGACAATCCGGGTCTGAGGGACACATTCTCTAAAGTTCTTGCGAAAGATGTTTATCTTAGGTATCAACAACACCCGTGATTTTTGTACAAATAAATGGAGGACAGTGTGTCCAGAATCTCCTTACGTGAAAATTGTTTCCTGATTATTAGTCTGTGTATATTCCTGACTTCCTGTGGGCAAGACCAGAAAACGGGAGAGTCTTCTTCAAAGGCTAATGAACTTAGTATTAACCTTGGGGTGGACCCGAGTACTCTGGACCCTCGACAAGCAAGAGATATCTCGACCTTTAATGTCCTTAACATGCTCTACGAAGGTCTAATGCGTCTTGACAAAGATGGGAAGCCTGTTCCAGGGGTAGCAAAGAAAATAGATATTTCGGAAGATGGGTTAGTCTACACCTTTCACCTTCGAGAAAGCAAATGGTCTGATGATACTCAATTGACGGCGTACGATTTTGAATATACATGGAAAAGTATTTTAAATCCGGAATTCCCCTCTGAATATGCTCATGCCTTCTATTTGATCAAAAACGCTCAGGCAGTTGCCAAAGCAGAAGCTTCAATCGATGAAATAGGTATCAAAGCTATCGATGATCGTACCTTAGTTGTAGAGCTAGAAGCTCCTGCAGCATTCTTTTTACAGTTGACCGCCTTGCCACCTTTTTCGCCAATATCTCGACAGCACGACATCCAACACCCTGATTGGAGCAAAAATGCCGAGAAAGATCTACTTTGTAATGGCCCTTTTGTTTTGTCTTCATGGGAAATTCACGACGAAATAGTCGTGAGTAAAAATTTAAACTATTATGATGCTGACTCTGTAACTCTTGATAAGATTCATTTAATCATGGTTGATGAGCCCACAGAATTGTCTATGTTTGAAGTGGGCGATTTAGACTGGGCAGGATCTCCTATATCCATCATTCCTGCAGACGCGATTCAAGCCTTGAAGGATTCTGGTGAACTGCATATCACACCTGCTCTTGGAACGCACTTTTTTCGTTTCAATGTAGAAAAAGCTCCTTTTAATAATAGGAAGATGCGACAGGCTTTCAGCTACGCTATTGATAGAGCAGCCATTGTGGAGCATGTGCTACAGGGCGGGCAGATGCCAGCTATGGGATTTCTTCCTAAAAGTATAGCCCTTCAGGATGATCCGTATTTCGAAGATAACAATCAGGCTATGGCGCAAGCGTTGTTTCAGGAAGGACTTGATGAAATGGGGATAACAGTATCTGAGCTACCACCGATTGCATTGAGTTACACTATGAATGACAGACACCACAAACTTTCTCAAGCCATCCAGCAGCAGTGGAAGAAGGCTTTTAACGTGGACGTAGAACTCGACAATATGGAAGGGAAAGTTTTTCTTGATAAGAGAAGAAATGGGGAATACCAAATTGCCAACGGCAGCTGGATTGGAGATTACAGCGATCCCATCAATTTTCTCGAAATCTTTCAGCATAAAACTGACAGTGTGAACAACACAGGATGGGAAAGCGAAGAGTTCCGAGAGCTTTTAAACCAAGCTAAACAAGAAAGTGATATAGCAATTCGTAATGAAAAGATGCATATTGCCGAGGATCTTCTTATGGATGAAATGCCTGTAGCGCCTATCTTTTTCTACACTTATTGCTTCCTGAAGCAAAAGAATGTTAAGAATGTTCACCTATCCGATATAGGACATCTTAATTTCAGATCTGCATATCTGGAAGGCATTTAGAGAGATTATATAAGCTGCGAAGAAACGTGTTTATGGGGCGTTGTTGCATAAAATATGCGTCTACAAGAGGCTTATGATTAATGCTTTACCACCGAGATCACAGAGGGCGCAGAGAAAATAAAAAATCACAGATCAGTTGATAGCATATTCTGAGAGACTTTATGCATTTTTCTATCTCTCTGTGTTCTCGGTGCTCTCTGTGGTTGAATAAATGATTGTAAACGTATTAAGTTATGCAACAACGCCTGTTTATGGTTGATTTCGCAGCTTTTTTTAAGGCTTGGAGAGTAGCTGAATGATTCGTCTTTTGATTTTCACTTTTTCACTATTATTTTTTATTCAGGGATCCTCTTTTGCTTCAGAATCATCTGTAGATTTGTACTCCCATTGGCGGAGTAGTTGCTCATGGCGGGTGCGCATTGCTTTAGCCGTAAAGAGCATTGACTACAACTATCGCGGTATAAGCTCTAAGGCAAAAACGGGGGAATATTGCAATTTGAACCCTTTGGGAAAAGTCCCAACGTTGCGCATAGACGGTAAAGTTCTTTCTCAATCGGTTGCGATTATCGAATATATTGATGAAACACGGCCTGAGCCTTCATTATATCCAAAAGATCCGTATCAACGCAGTCTTGTGAGGCAAGTTGTACAGATGATTGCTTCAGATATTCAGCCTCTACAAAACGGGGCTGTTTTGAAGGACTTTCCCGAAGGAGAGGATAGGGATTGGGCGATGAAGTGGATTACAAAGGGGCTGAAAGGTGTTGAAAAAATGCTAGTTGAGACGGCAGGCGTCTATTGTGTGGGAGATGAGCTAAGTGCCGCAGACCTGTTTTTACAACCCCAGCTGTACAATGCCAGGCTCTATGGCGTTGACATGACAGCATTTCCCATCCTTTGTCGTATTGATGAAACCCTTTCAAAAAACCCTGCATTTCAGCTGGCACACCCAGAGGCTCAGCCCGACTTTCCTTCAAATCAAAGCTAGTAGATCAAGTATCAGCTTAGGTCCTTCAATTGAGCGGTTTTAAACAAAAGAGTTTACATACCTGTATTTTCTAACCTTTAGAATCAACAATCTTGTAATGTTCTTTTAAAAATGTTATAATATTGCCTTATTAATTATAAAATAATTACTGGGGTTAGTAATGAAGACCGGATTTTGCAATTTAACCGTCAAAGATTTAGAGGAATGGTTACTTGGGTGTGAGGAAAAGAAGTTTCACGCTCGTCAAATCATGAGCTGGGTCTATGAAAAAGGTGTGGATCATTGGGATGAAATGACAAACCTCAGTAAAAGTCTTCGAGAAAAGCTAGAAGAATCATTTGAGCTGAGCTCCCTTAAATTAGTTCGCTGTACACCGTCTGACGACAAGGAAACTTTTAAATATCTCTGGCGTATGACCGATGGAACTCTCGTAGAGTCTGTTCTCATTTGTTCTGAAGATCGTCGAACGGTTTGCGTGTCCTCTCAGGTGGGTTGTCCTGCAAAATGTGCTTTTTGCGCATCAGGCAAAATGGGCTTCTTCCGCAACTTAAGCGCTTCTGAGATTGTAGATCAGGTTGTTCTAATTAATGCTGAGCTGAAGAAGAAGGGCGAGAGGGTCTCGAACATCGTTTATATGGGAATGGGCGAGCCTCTGATGAATCTTAATGCTGTGATAAGGTCTATAGAGCTGCTAAACAGTCCGAGTATGCTTAATATCTCCCAAAGACGTATTACAGTATCAACCGTTGGTATTGTTGAAGGGATCCATGCTCTTGCAGAGAAGGGCCTGAAAATTAGTTTGGTTCTCTCTCTTCATGCACCGTCTCAACACATTCGTAAAAAGATTATCCCTTATGCCCGTAAATATCCTCTTGACGAAGTCATGTTGGCTATGGACCGCTTTTTTCTTAAAACCAAAAGAGATATTACCTACGAATACATTTTGATTGCGGGTATTAATGACAAACCAGAACACGCTCGTGACTTGGCTAAACTCGTAGGTTCGAGGCAATGCGTCGTTAACCTGATTCCGTACAATCCCGTTCCAGGTCTGAAGTTGAAGCGTCCTAAAAAAGATGCTGTTGAATTTTTCAGAAAGATTCTTACGAAAGAAGGGGTTAACCACACTTGCCGTTATACTAAAGGTGATGACATAGCAGCAGCATGTGGTCAGTTGGCGTTGCAAGAAGATGAACAAACAAACCTTCTGCAAGTTAGCGCTTAAGTTATTAGAGCTTCGATCATTTGAATGCAGTTCTAATTTTGAGACATATTTTATAAGCGCCAGAGGTTCATCGTCTGGCGCTATTCTTTTCTTCCTTCGCGGTCTTCACGGTCTTTGCAGCCTTCGTGTTCAAAAATGTTCCCTGGACCAAAAGCCCAACAACTTGGATTAAAACTCACTTTTCGTCATGATGTTGATGAACAAATGACACGGTGTTTTATGCCTTTTGATCCTGATAAGTTATCAAGCTACCCCGAGCAACCGGGGGTCTATATTATGAAAGACCGCAAGGATGTGGTGATCTATGTGGGCAAGGCTAAGGTTCTTCGGGATAGGGTGAAACAATATTTTGTTCCAGGAAGGGATGGAAGACCTCAGATACCTCATCTCGTCTCTCGTGTCGAAAACATCGAGACGATTGTAGTTTCCTCAGAAAAAGAAGCTCTCCTTTTAGAAAACACCCTCATTAAGAACTATCAACCTCGTTATAACGTTCTCTTAAAAGATGACAAAAGTTACATCAGCCTGGTGATCACGAATAAGCATAAATGGCCCATGATTCGGCTTGTGCGATATAAAGGAAAGCCCGGTAATGATGGCAAATATTTTGGTCCTTATACAAATGTACATGCTGCTAGGCAGACCCTGGATTTAATTAACAAGATTTTTCCCATGCGACAGTGTTCGGACAGAGAGCTGGAGAGGAGAGAACGACCATGCCTTTTGTATCATATTCATAAGTGTTGCGCACCTTGTGTAAACTACTGCAGTAAAGAAGAGTATGAGGGCTATGTCAACAGGGCGATACAGTTTCTCCAAGGGAAAAATTCTGATGTTCTTAAAGACTTACATGAAGAGGTCGATGCAGCTTCGGGAAAACTCGATTTTGAAAATGCTAGCCGCATTCATAAAATTATCCAGCAGGTGGAAAAAACTATAGAATCACAGCAGGTTCACCGGTTGGAAACTGTTGATACCGATGTCTTCGGTATTTATCGTCAGGGTGACGAAGTATCCTTGGCTAAAATGATTTTTAGGGGAGGGAAGCTAGTCGGTGCTACCAATCACCATTTTTCAAATCTTGTTCAGGATGATGTCTCTTTGCTGGAGTCTTTTATCCTCCAGCACTACCTTGATCAGGTTGATACACCTAAAGAAATACTCCTTTTTAATACTCTTGAAAGTGCAAAGGTCCTATCAGATCTTTTGTCGGAGAAAGGGGGGAGAAGAGTACAGCTCCACTGTCCTAGAAAGGGTGATAAAGTAAAACTTCTGGAGATGGCCGAGAAAAATGCCGAGGCTGCCTTCCATCAGGAAAAAGATGTGACGGCTATACGCGAGAAAATTTTGTTACAAATGAAGGAACGTTTTCGTTTGACGAATTTTCCCGAACGTATTGAATGCTTCGATAACTCTCATATTTCGGGGAGTGAGAGAGTGGCCGCAATGGTGGTATTCACTGATGGAGAAATAGACAAGGCGCGCTACCGCAAATATAAAATCAAAGAGGTAGAGGTCGGTGATGACTATGCGATGATGAAAGAAGTTCTTACAAGGCGTTACAAGCGTGCTAAGGAAGAAGACAGCCTTCCAAGTTTAATCATGGTTGATGGTGGAAAAGGACAGTTGAATATAGCCCGCAAAGTTTTGTCAGAACTTGATATCGTAGCTGTGGATGTCATAGGGCTAGCTAAAGAGGAAGGCCGGCATGATAAAGGTCTGACCTCAGAGCAAGTTTTTCTACAGAATGTAAAAGATCCCATCATCCTCAGAAAAGATTCACCTATACTCTTTCTCCTGCAACGGATTCGTGATGAAGCCCATCGCGTAGCTATATCCTTTCATCGACAGCGTCAAAGAAAGAAAACCCTACATAGCTTTCTTGATGACATCCCAGGGATCGGTCCTGTAAAACGTAAAGCTCTTTTACAGCAACTGGGGAGCGTAAAAAAAATCAAAGAGGCTGGTGAAAAAGAGCTTCAAGAGGTAAAAGGCCTTTCCAAAGACAATGTCCGAACGATTCTGGAATTCATAGCAGCAGAAAAAAAAGAGGAATAGGGCATCTATCGTGGTTAAAATGAAGATCCAGGCATTGAGAGAAAGTTCATTTCTTCCTCGCTTGATTCTCTGCCTAGTATTTCATTTCTATGAGGGTATCGGCCAAAGCGTTCAATGATTTCGCGGTGCTTGATGGCATAATCGACATTAGCACTTAAAACTTCTCTTAAATTATCAGGAGATTCTTCCAAAAGTTTTTGAAATTTTTCTACAGAAAGATTTTGAAGGGAGAGGTCTTCAGAGTGCTCCAGAGGAAGGTAGAAAAAAGAGCGCTCTACAGGAAAGAGATCTTTGTCTTTACCTTTCTCGATGGTTTCGAGACAAACTCTGAGGGCGATAGGGTCATAGGCAAAAGATTGCTCGGAGCCTCGATAAATATTGCGCGTAAACTGATCCAGAAGAATGACTAAAGCTAAACGGCTTTTGTCCGAATTTTCCCAATGCTTAAGCACTCCACTATCTGCTAGAGGGATAAGGTCTCCAAAGGTTTTAGAGATGTAATCGTCTGTTTCCTGACTCTTGCTAAACCAAAGCTTAGCCTTATCATGGGGAAAGTAGGTAGGGACGTCGGGAACCTTAGCAAACCAGTAGTTCAGTATTTGTTTCCATCTGTCATCCAAGTTTTCTCTTATCATCAGTTTTTAGGCTTTTATTCGGGTTCGACCTCACCCTCATGAGGGATGCGAATGGTTAAGAGAGTGATATCATCGGATTGGGGGGCTTTTCCAGCAAACTCTTTGACACTGAGTACAGATGCCTCGACGATTTCTTTAGCCGTTTTTTTATAAATTCCTCTGAGAAGTTCTTCCATACGGGGGTAGGTATACTCTTCAAATTCTTCATTCATAGCTTCATTGACGCCATCAGTGTAAAGGTAGAGAACGTCCCCCTTATTGAGTTGAGCGGTAGCTGGCTCAAATTGCAGACCGCCAATAACGCCCAGAGCTGTACCAATAGGCTTTGCGAGGATGTCAAAGCTCCCATCGGTGCGTAGGATGTAGATGGGATTGTGACCTCCATTGCTGTAGGCAATGTGTCCCGTGTTTATGTCCAGAATACCATACACGAAGGTGACGAACATGTCAGCTTCGTTATCTGTGCTCAAGAAGTCATTTAATTTAATCAGAGTATCCGATGGGCAGAGGTCTTTATCGGCTATCGCCTTAAGGAAGGTTGTAGCTATGGCCATAAACAGTGCGGCAGGTACTCCCTTCCCTGAAACGTCCCCTATGGCAAAGGCCAGGTGGTCATCATCAAGAAGCTCAAAAGCATAAAGATCACCACCGACGTCTTTTGCCGGCTCAATAGAGGCGTGAATATCTATGAGGTGTTTCTTGTGGGGAAAGGGCGGAAACTTTTTGGGTACCATGCTCATCTGTATCTCATTAGCAAGCTTTAGAGTCTCTTCGAGTTTTTCTTTTTCCACGAAGGACTCAATAAGCAACGCTCGTTGTAAAGCAACCCCTGCGTGGGCTCCAAGAGCCGCCAGAAGGTCTTCGTCTATTTTATCAAAGACATCCGTAGATTGTTTGTTTAATACCTGTATTACTCCTACTAATTCAGAGTTATGGCCAATCATAGGTAGGCAAAGAACACTTTTCGTGCGGTAGTTGCTTTTGATATCGAACTCTTTGTTGAAGCGAGGGTCATCGTATGCATCGTGGATGTTGGAGGGAGTCATTGTCTTGGCGACGTCTCCTGCGATACCTAACCCTACAGGAAATCTAATCTCGTGGGTAGTCATTCCTTGAGCTATCTTGCTCCATAACTCATTTGTGTCAGGATCATAGAGAAAAAGACTGCTTCTGTCTGCTTCCATAACTTCGGTTGCTTTATCTAGAATGAGGGCTAGGAGGTTATCAAGATGGACCTCGTGCCCCATAGCTTTAGAGACGTCTAGTAGCGCTTGAAGGTTACGTAATTGTCGTTCACTCACTGTCGCATTTGCCATAATTTTACCCGAAAGGATTGAGTATGAATTTATTTGGAATCTAGCAGAAGGTGAATAAAGCTGTCAAATCTATCCTTGAGAAATTCGTAGGCGAAACCCTGTCGCGGACACATCTTTTCTCCCCATGTCAGAAGAACGCCTGTGGCGCTGACCATTTCCCGATCTCCAAGCAGTTAGATAGTCAGAGGCATTACCTAGTTTACTTCCAAAATCAGAGAGGTCACTACGTGTCCATTCCCAATGGTCTTTCGTAAGATAATCAAAGGATTCTTCTTGCTGGATGGCAGCAGCTTCAAGTTCCTTAAAGGAGGGAAGAGAAAAGCTATAATTTTTGCCCAAAGAATTATATTCCTTTTTCAGCCACTGGCAGTAAGCTTCGCTATCTTCTCTGGAAAGCCAGAGAACTGGGAGCAATTTTAAATCTTCAAAAGTTTTTGGAGTCTCTTCCTCATTATCTTTTTCTGAAAAAAAAGGATAACGCCAGTTTGGCAATAGTCGGTTTCGCTCACGCCAGGTCCGATACCCCGTAGCTCTGGAAAAAGTATAAAACTCTTCGTTGGTGACTGGATGCTTAGTAAGGTAAATGTCTTGGCCGTTAAGAGATACAAGGACAGTAGGAGGGACAGTGGGAATAATTCTCTCAACAAAAGAGGAGATTGTGTTATCAGACTCTTGTATTTCATCTCCAGTTTTAGCAAGATATAGGGCGGTAATGAAGAGTAAACCCGCTAGAAGAAAGATGTAATTTTCCACATCAAGCGTATTCTTTGTATCTTTCATTCCCCATTCCTTGTGAGAGAGGTTGTCCAAAATTTGCTAAAAGCTTATGACATAGTAAGTATAGGAATAACAAGTAGTATTTATGACGCTCATACGAAAACTGAAGGATCATATTGGTCGACTGGTTAAGTCATCTTCCTTAGAAGACGATGGCTTTGAGTCCGAATTATATCTGGAAGAAAAAGAAAAAGATAGACTGCAAAAGCTTGAAGATTCTCTCCTGGCAATGGGAAATTCTCTGATGGGTGGAACTTCTGACAGCGGAGTTGTTGGTGTGGCGGTACCTTATAAATCCAGGGATCAGGGAAAAGCAGAGCCAGTAAGTCTTAAAGCTCCTTCTTCATTTGATAAGGGGTCACTAACAAAAGGGTCTGTGCCGAGTAGACCTTTTATTTTGAAGGAGAACCAAGGTTCGTATCCTGGGGATTTTAAGGAAATTTACTCTCTGGAAAATGTAGATATTAATACTGTACGTCGTGTCTCTGAAGCTTCTACATCTGTGAGTGAAAAAAAGCGGATCCAGGAGGCCGGGGAAGAAGAACCTTTCGAGGAAGATCAAAAGATCTTTGACTTTGGCCAAGGTTTCAGAGACTGGATGGGTTCTTTGATGCTTCATGAACCTATAGAAGTTCTTTCTCTTTCAGCTCAGCCTCAAAAAGCTCTCCTGGAAAATGGGAAAAAGATCATTCAGGATATAGTGAACTATGAGACTTCTGACTTCTTGAAGTTTAAGGGGATGGGGCAGGGACATATTGATGAAGTGCAGCAGACTTTGGAAGGCTACCTGAAAGGTTCACCTTTGAATTGCGTGAGGCAGGTGGATTTTTGTAGTCTATTGAAATGTCTGCTAGGGGAAATGGAACGTAAGCAACTCCATTGTCTTTTATGGAATTACGGGCTTTCTGATTTGTTTACTCTCAGTACTGCAGATAATGCAACTGTCAGACATTGGAACAATGTAAAGCACGAAGAGTGTCGAAACGAAGCTCTTAATTTGCTTGAAAGCCATAAGAAAAGGAAGTTCCTTGAATATGCGTTAGGACAAATTGCTAGTGCGTTCATTGTGCCTTGGATGCTAAATCGTCAAGGTATTGCTTCTCGTAGGGATGTTTTCGAGCGTTTATCCGAGTCAAGCACGGATAGAGCTAAGACGAAGGCTGTGCTAAGTTTTCTTGGGGACACATACTTTAATGGTAAGTTTCTCCTATGCAAGGACCTATTGGAGGTGGAGCCAGGGGTCTACTGTGCTAATCCCTCCGTTGCGGAGCAATACCAAAGTGTTTTGGGGAGGGTGAAAAGCTATTTCTACAAACGAGGTATTTCTTATACGCTCCGTGAAATCATAGGCTTCCTTCTTAGAGAGTGTGCCATGGAGTGGGTTCTCCTGCACGAAGATTTTGTACTACGGACTTTGCGTAAGTCTCCGACTTTTCGTGTGAGGAAAGGCCCTGATGGAGAGCTTGTTATACGTCTTGCCTAAGCTCAGTTGGACATTGAGCTGTCTATATGTTAAAATTATAACTAACTGCATATCGTAAGGTAAGCTGATGATGCTTCTATTCTGGTCACTGGTTCTGCTCGTTTCGTTCTACTTACTTGCTCGAATTAGTGATGAGCATTTCGTTGTTTCCCTCGAAAAGATTGCCGATCGTTTCAATTTGTCGTCTGATATGGCCGGGGCAACTTTAATGGCTATAGGCTCTAGTGCTCCGGAACTTTTTGTTGCTATGGCTGCTATATTTAAACCTGGTGATCACGCCATCGTAGGAGTAGGTACAATCGTTGGATCTGCTCTTTTTAATATTTTGGTTATTGTTGGTGTGGCAGCTTCTGTAAAAAAATCAGTGGTTTCCTGGCAACCCGTTGTTAGGGACTCTTTATTTTATGCAGTTTCAATCATTTTGTTGGTGGCTTTTTTCCACGATGGACATGTTACCCTTATTGAAACAGTCTTTCTGATGGGAACCTATGTGGTTTACATCATCGTTGTACTGTTTTGGCGAAAGTTTTTTCATTACGAAGATGATGGAGAAAATGGTGAAGCTAATCTCGAAGATGGAAAAGTTGATATCCATCAGGTATGGACTACAATAGACACATACATAGAGAAGGGTTTTCCCTCTAATGAGCGTTATTATGCGGTCTTTGGGGTTTCTGTATTTTATATTGGTTTTTTGAGTTGGATTCTTGTGGAAAGTGGTGTCGCGATCGCTCACATCCTGAATGTTCCAGAGGTTATCATTGGCCTCACAGTTCTTGCTATTGGTACATCCGTTCCCGACCTGGTTTCGTCATACCTCGTAGCTAAAAAAGGGAAAGGGGGGATGGCTATTAGTAATGCAGTAGGTTCGAATATTTTTGATATTCTCATCGGACTGGGACTGCCTTTTTTCCTTTACATGTGTATAACCGGTAATGGAGTGTATGTTGCAACTGAGGATCTCTATATTTCAGTAATTCTTCTATTCGGAACGGTTATTGCCAGTTTCTTTTCACTGTATCTCAGAAACTGGACAATGGATTACAAAACCGGCTATGTCTTGTTGGGGCTATACCTCTTGTATTTTTCATGGTCTGTTTATACGGCTATAGCCTGATTCTAAGACTGTTCCTTGGGCTGTCTTAGTTCTTTACAGCCCAACGGGTCGGGTCAGAAACACGAGCCTTCACAAAACCTTTTTGTCGTAGAATACAGGCATCGCATTCACCACAATGGGTGGCATCACTAGCAGGATCGTAGCAACTCAGGCTGAGATGGATAGGTGCATCCAAGGATTGCCCTCGGGAAATGATGGCAGTCTTGTCTAAGTCTGCCAGAGGAGACATGAGCTTTGGGGCACGACCTTCAATGGCTTGCCTTGTGGAAAGATTTAACAGAGACTGAAATGCAGCAAGATATTCTGGACGGCAGTCGGGATATCCCGATCTGTCCATTGCATTGACGCCGATGTAAATTTCCTCTGCGCCGATTAGCTCGGCTTTTCCTGTAGCATAAGCAAGAAAAAGAGTGTTCCTTGCAGGAACATAAGTGTTGGGGATACCACAACCCATTTCTTCTGCTGTGCGGTTTTTGGGAACAGATAAATCTGAAACAAGGGAGGAGTTTCCGAAAGCATTACTGTCGATGGAGATAATGCTATGTTTTATGGAATAATGCTTCGCTACAGCCTTGGCAGATTCTAATTCAATGCGGTGACGTTGTCCATAGTCGAAACTTAAGGCATGGCATTCTCGGCCCGCAGAAATAGCGAGGGAAAGTAAGACGGTGGAATCTAGCCCCCCACTAAGTAATACTACAGCTTTCATTGTCAAACTCCTTTCATCGTTTTCGGCCAGATAAACTTATGCACTTGTAGATTCAGCCGTACGGGTAAACGATCCTCCAGGATCCAGCCAACAAGGTCTTCAGCTGGGAGTTCGTCGTGGGTAGGGGAAAATAAAACGGAATGAACTTTGGTACTTAGGTCGTAGCGTTCACAAATGTCTTTTGCCCAAAGATAGTCTTCCCGATGGCTGAGCACAAACTTGACTTCATCATGGGGGCGTAGCCTGCCTAGGTTTTCCCAAGTATTTTTATGATCCATATCGCTACCAGGACATTTGATATCAAGTATCGTATGAACACGAGGGTCTATGGCCTCAGTACTCATACCTCCTCCTGTCTCTATACTTACGACATAACCCAGGTCACAGAGAGTCGTCATTAAAGGGTAAACATTTTTTTGTAAAAGAGGCTCTCCACCGGTGATACAGATATGTCGTACTCCATCTGACTTCACATTCTCAAGTAAAGCATCGAGGGTAAATTCTTTTCCTCTGGAAAAAGAATAGCTCGTATCACACCATCTGCAGCGGAGATTGCAGAGGGCAAGACGAATAAAGGTAGTCGGAAGTCCGGTAAAGCTGGTCTCTCCCTGAACAGAAGTAAATACTTCTGTGATGTTTAGAGATTTATTTTCGCAAAGGGTCTCGGTTTTATACATAATATTATTTTACTTGGATTAAGCATTCAGAAAAGAGAGTATACCATAGAAAATGATTTAATCTCAAACGTCTTAAATTCTAAGTGATAGATTCGAGATTTTAGGCTTCTTGCACTAAATCTGCTGACGGAATAGCATGACTATTTTAAATTTCACTTCTATAGAACAGGAGAAATTCAAATGACAAAATCTCTACAGAGAGTGGCCGTTACTGGCGGAGCCGGACAGATAGCTTATAACTTGCTATTTCGTATTGCCAGTGGAGAAATGCTAGGAGCTGACCAACCTGTAGCCTTGCATATTCTGGAAATTCCGCAAGCACTAGAAGCCCTGAAAGGTGTGGCGATGGAGCTCGATGATTGCGCTTTCCCCCTTCTTCAAGAACTTATTGTAGGTAGCGACCCCAGGGAAGTATTTAAAGATGTAGATTGGGCTCTTCTCGTCGGAGCAAAACCCAGGGGCCCTGGTATGGAACGAGGTGATCTTCTTACCGAAAATGGGAAAATATTTGTAGCACAGGGAAGAGCTCTTAATGAGGTAGCCTCTCCAGATGTGAAAGTTTTCGTAGTAGGCAACCCATGCAATACAAACGCTATGATTGCTATGAACAACGCTCCAAAAATACCCCGTGAAAACTTCCATGCGATGACACGTCTTGATGAAAACCGGGCTGTAAACCAGCTGGCAGTAAAAGCCGGAGTTCCCCTTACCTCAGTCACGAATATGACAATCTGGGGAAATCACTCTGCCACACAGGTTCCAGATTTCTACAACGCTAAAATTAATGGTAAGAATGTTCCGGAAGTGATCAGCGACCATAAGTGGTTAGAAGGTGACTTTATAGAAACAGTGCAGAAAAGAGGTGCTGCAATCATAGCGGCACGTGGAAAGTCCTCCGCAGCTTCTGCAGCAAACGCGATAATGGACGGAGTCAAAGCTTTAACAGTTCCTACTCCTCCAGGGGAATGGTTTTCTACTGCTGTTTGCACAGACGGAAACCCTTATGGTATTAAAGAAAATTTGATATTTTCCTTTCCTTGCCGTTCCAATGGTGATGGGAAATATGAAATCGTTGCAGGTGTAGAATGGAACGATAGCCTGAAAGAAAAAATTAAAAAGACTGAAAACGAGCTACTGGAAGAGCGTGACCTAGTGGCAGATCTTACTAATCCTCAAACAGCAATGGAGAGATCATAATGCAGGAAGTGATTTTTGAAGTAACAAAGGATCATTTAGAAACAGGCATGCGAGGCTTTCCCGTAGGTTACTGTACTTCCTCAAGCGTAGATCCGGTGAAGGGCCTGTATTATAGTGGGCGTCCATTATCTGAAATAGCTCACTGGAATCCAGAAGAGGTTATCTACCTGCTCAGGACAGGACAGCAGGGTAGTGAAGCAGATGTCCAAAATTTCTACGAAGAGATCAAAAAGAGATCTAAGTGTTCAGAGAAGACAATTGAACATATCAGAAATCTGCCTAGAGAAGCTCACCCGATGAAGCTTTTTAGCTGCGCATTACTCATATGCGGTGCTTTGGAGGGAACGGGAAATTATAGCGAGGACAGCCTGAATGTAGTCGCCAAAATGCCGGAAATTGTGGCCAATGTTATCCATCACCATGCTGGATGGGGGGAATGTAATCCCTCTAAACCAGAACTGGGGTATATGGAAAACTTCTCACAAATGCTTAATGTCCCAGATGCGAATAAAGAAGAGCTCACTCGAGTGTTTAGGCTCTTTAATGTTCTTCATTACGATCATGGCGGAGGAAACCTTTCAGCATTCGTAGGAAAAGCCGTAGCCTCCGGTCTGGAAGATTTATACGGCTCTCTTTCCGCAGCGATGTGTGGATTGGCAGGACCCCGCCACGGAAAGGCTAATCAGGATTGCCTCGACTTCGTGAAACAAGTTCAAAATGAACTTGGGGATGATGTTACAGCAGAGAAAATTGAAGGCCTTGTGCGGAAGCGTTTGGAAAACAAAGAACTGGTATTTGGTTTTGGGCATGCGGTACTACGTGTAGAAGATCCGAGAGCTACGGTTCTCTACCAAGCGGGCCAGGATATGCGCCCGGATCACCCACTTGTAAAGGTCGCTAGCCTATTGAGGACCGAGGGAACAAAAGTACTGAAAGAGAATCCCAAAATTCAGAACCCTTATCCTAACGTGGACGCAATATCAGGAACTTTGCTGGCTGCTGTGGATTTCGACTATCCGGAATACTTTACCGTAATGTTCGGCCTCTCTAGATGTGTGGGTATTGCTTTTCAAATAGTGTACGAAAGGGAAGAAGCTAGAAATGGGAAAGGAACGCCCATTATTCGGCCTAAGTTTTTCTATAAAGCGAAAACTGAAGCACCACTTGCAGGCCAGGCATCAAAATAAAACTAGATTGTTTCAACTAAAGGAGAGGCCATGAAAACTAAGGTTCTGATCATCGATGATGAAATAAGTATATTGGCCTCTCTTTCAGTACTCTTTACCGGGGTGGGCTATGAGGTTTTTCAAGCGGATTCAGCTTCTGCAGCACTTGGATTGCTGAAAGATCGAAAAGGGCTTTGCCATAATCCAGAGCTTATTCTTCTAGACGTGCATCTTCCCGATAGCAATGGCTTAATCCTTTTCGAAGAGATAAAGAAGATTTCGAATGACTCCCGCGTCATTTTTATGACAGCATTTGGGAATGTACCTCAAGCAGTGGAAGCTATTCGTAAGGGAGCTTCGGATTATGTATTGAAGCCTTTTAGTGTTGACGAGCTCTTATTTAGAGTATCGAAAGTTCTGGAAAGTAAAAGCCTTAAAGAACAGGTGAACTTTCTTTCAGAAAAATCTCGACACGATCTTGAATCGAAGTATGTTTTTGGCCCCAATAAAGCTATGGCGAAAATATACGAGAGCTTGGATATCATAGCAAAAAGTGCCTCGACGACAGTATTTATTTATGGAGAAACGGGCACTGGAAAAGAGATCATAGCACAACGTATTCATGAGCTTAGCGAAAGAAGAAAAAAACCTTTCGTAGAAGTAAATGCTACGGCACTGACAGCAGAACTTTTAGAGAGTGAACTTTTTGGTCATGAAGCTGGTTCCTTTACTGGAGCTACGCAGACAAAAAAAGGCCTTTTCGAATTTGCATCGGGAGGAACGCTGTTCCTTGACGAAATTGGAGATATGGATCTCACCATGCAGGCAAAAATTTTACGCGCTTTACAGGAACGTAAAATTCGTCGTGTAGGTGGCACAGACTTTATTGAGGTGGATATCCGGCTGATCACAGCGACGAATAAAAATCTTGAAGAGGCCGTTTCAGAAGGGACTTTTCGTGAAGATCTTTATTACAGGTTGAACGTTGTGCCCATAAATCTTCCTCCTTTAAGAGAGAGAAAGGATGATATCGAAAGTTTTGTCAGGCATTTTATCGCTGTGTTTAATAAGGAGTTTGGAAGGCATGTGCAAGATATTGCTCCAGATGCCCTGAAAGATTTATGTAATTATCCTTGGCCTGGCAATGTTCGTGAATTACGGAACGTAATAGAAAGGACCTTGCTCCTCGAATGTCACGAAGGGCTACTCAAAGTGGAACATCTACGATTTCTTCTTGGCGAAATGATTAGTCAAAGGATAAGTGCAAAGCCCGGATTGCCAATCTCCGTGAGTAACAAAATCGGAGAGAATTTTCCACTTGAGAGCATTGAAAGAGAACATATTGAAGGTGTTCTTAAAGCTAATAGTGGAAATAAAAATCAAGCGGCACAAATTCTCGGAATAGATCGCACCACCCTATATAACAAACTCAAAAAATACTCAGTGAAAAGCTCTTAAGCAAAGATTATATACACGAACAATTTCGACTCTTGAAATTGTTTGTGTGTATTAGAGGCGTGTCCTTAAAAATTAAGGCACGCCCCATCATCGGAGTTATTCAGCAGGCTCTTCTTCTTCTTCTCGCAAAGAAGCAAGAGAATACCAGCCGAAAAAGATGGCAATACCGAGAAGAATTGCTAGGCTGACTTCCATGCCAAACATTGGTTGAGCGTCAAGAGAAACCCACCCAGCAACAACAGCCATTGCCGTTATTACACCCATCAGGGCATCTCCAGCAACAAAACCTGAAGCTACTAAGATACCACGGTTACGGTCTTCTTCGGGGTTCTTAGAAAGTTTACTCACAAGCAATGCTACGATTCCACCAAGCATAATAGGTGTTGTCATGGAGAGTGGAAGGTAAAGGCCAATAGCAAAAGGAAGAACTGGTAAAAGTGTTAATTCTAAAATTACACCGATCATCATTCCGATAATAACGAGGTCCCAAGGGATGCTTCCCTGCATAACCCCTTTGACAATCATGGCCATCATGGTTGCTTGGGGAGCTGATAACTTCTCAGAGCCTAAGGTATAAGCCTGATCTAAAAGTGAAACAACAAATCCCATAACAAGAGCGGCTGCAACGACCCCAATGATTTCTCCAATTTGCTGGAGACGGGGAGTCGCACCAAGAAGATATCCAGTCTTTAAATCTTGAGAGGTGTCACCAGCAACACAAACAGCCATTCCTACCACACTACCGGCAGTCATTGCGGCGACCATGTAAATAGATTCTGTCCAGCCAAGGCAAACAAATAATAAGGTAATCAAAAGCAGCGTTGTAATAATCATACCTGAGGCGGGGTTGACAGAGCTGCCTACATATCCCACAATTTGAGAGGATACAGTTACAAAAAAGAAACCAATAATGACAACGAGTATTACGGATACGAGGTTCATTGGGCTGCCTGGAAGTAGCCAAAGGGTAAGGATGATGGCAACAAGACCACATAGTATCCAACTCATTGGAAGGTCTTCACTAGTACGGTCTTTAGTACTTTCCTTAGAGTCTGATTTTGAAAATGTATTGGAAATTTCTTTCACCCCAACACCAAAGGCTTTGATGATAACGGGTGTAGCGCGTAAGAGGCCAATGATACCACCTACAACAATAGCACCTGCTCCGATGTAGCGGACATATTTTGACCAAATCGCTTCAGCAGACATCTCGGCAATCATAACATTTGTATTAGGGTCAATGAAGTCATGGCCAAACATTTTGATCAAAGGAATAATGACAAGCCATCCCAGGACACCACCAGACAGGGTAAGAGCGGAGTAGCGTGGTCCAATAATGAAGCCGACACCCATAAGAGCAGTAGAAGCTTCAAGGCTTACGACAGTTTTTTGGTAAAAGGTCAAAACCCAGCGTGTAGATTCTTCCCAGAGGTGCAAGGTAGCCATGCAGAATTTGTGGCCTAGACCTATAATACTTCCAATGAGGACTGCAATGCCACTGCTACCACCTTTCTCACCAGCTTTAAGGATCTCGGCACAAGCAGTTCCTTCTGGATAGGGGAGGTTGTTATGTTCTTCGACAATGAGATAACGGCGGAGAGGAATCATGAATAAAACACCAAGCACACCACCTAAAACAGATAATAGGGCTATCCGTGAGAGGGGAAGGGGTTCTCCCAAAAATGCGAAAGCAGGAATAGTGAAAATAACCCCGGCTGCGAGAGCTTCGCTGGCAGAAGCAATGGTTTGAACCATATTGTTTTCAAGGATGCTAACATTTTTGAAAAATGTGCGAAGAACGACCATTGATGTCACAGCGGCTGGAATGGATGCTGATACGGTCAAACCCACTTTTAGCCCGAGGAAGGCGTTGGCAGCACCAAAGACTACCGCAAGGATAATCCCAAGAACTACTGCTCGAGCTGTAAACTCCGGAACCTTTTGATCGGCTGGTATGTGGGGGGTGAATGGCGCTTGAGTACTCATGATATTTCCAATTTTAACGATTTATTTACGGATATTCGTAGTACTTTAGCATGCAATCAGGCTAAAACTCAAGAGGTAAAAATAAAATTTGATAGCCAGAGTCTAAAGCTTGGGAACTATTCTTTTGCACTCTTGAGGAATGCATTCATCGTTATCAGCAAGTATAGCCTTACTGAGAAGATTACCCAACCAGGCATGATAAAGAAGGCCCTTAGAGCCCATGCCTGTAATTAGCCAGCAGCGTTTATTCATTCTTCCGACCAAAGGGCGGTTCTGATTTTTTGAAGCTGAAGCCCGAATTCCAGCAAAATGACCGATGACTTTCATCTCTTTCAAGGGAGGGTAAAGAGCTTCGGCATTTTCACGAATAATTTGCAAATGCTCAACAAGTTCGGGACTCTCATCTATAAAATCTCTTTCAAAAGTAGATCCAACGATGCAGCTTTGCTTGTTTGAACTCATGACAATGTAGGCTTTGGAATTTAGGGCTACAGGAAGGGGAGGGAGGTTTTTTGGCCAGGAAAGTTCGAGTAACTGTCCTTTAATAGGAGTAAAAGGAACAGAGTGTAGTTCTTTTATTTTTTTGGTGGCAGCACCCATGGCAATTACTACGCTATCAAATTCCTCTAGCTCATCGAGGGACAAAATAGTTCTTTTATTTAGGCGTGCCCCCAAATTTTCACAGGCAAGCCACAAACCTTTGAGATATTTTCGGCAGTTGACAACTATTCCGTCTTTGATAAATAGACCAGAGAGAGGCGATATGGCGGAAATCTTTTCAGATGAGGTTTTATCGCTCCACCATTCAAGTTTTTCGTATTTCTCATGACTCTTTTTGAAATTCTCAAGCTGTTTTTCAGAGACTGCAGGGCGAAATATACCAGAAAAATCGGCAACATCAGACTCAAGATGCAAAGAAGAAATTTTAAGGAGGTCACAGGTGGCTTGAAATCCAATATCAGCCTTCCAGGGTTTTTTGGCTTTAGGGCCACAAAACGTATGCAGTAGCCCAGGTGCTACCCCCGAAGCTCCTCCTGCAATTCCATTAGGATCAAATAGGGTAATCTCGATTTTCTCACCTTGAAGCAGGTGCCAGCATGTGGCAATGCCAGACAAGCCAGCTCCAAGAATAGCAATTTTTTTCATTAAACGAAGAATCTCAATTTTTATTGATTGGAAGAGTGTAACATAAGTAATGTATTTTCTTCATCCTGCTAGTGCTTTGTGGGTGTAACTCAATGGAGGGTGCAACCATAAGTGGAGGTAAGTTTTTTTTTGTTACTATTCATGAGTCCGAAGGACGACCGATCAAAGCCTCGGGTGACCGAGCTTGCGAGGAAACCCGTGGAAAGAGGCGTTTAAAATGGAGCCCCCAGGGGGTATGATCTAAGCACATAGGTAACAAACTCTCTAAGTACATAGGTTACACTCACTAACCACATAGGTTACAAATAGTGTAAACTCTTTCACCTCAATGCTTTAACAAATATGAGGTGTCTTATGACATGGAGATCTACAAGCGTGGAAAAAGTTAGATTAGAATTTATAAAGCAATATTTTCAAGGAACCCAGACCTGTTCAGACCTATGCAAGGCCTACGACATCT
>JBLFWS010000005.1:0-46563 GCA_047611865.1 Chlamydiales bacterium | reverse complement strand
CTCAGTGGTTCAGTGGTTATTTATGCAACAACGCATAGTCCCATATGGAGGAGAACAATGCTGGATGAATCAGAATATATTGTAGTAGAGGAAGCCAAAAATGGACAATCCACTTGTAAAATCCTTGTCGAGGGCAAGTGGAGATATGTCTACTCAAAATACCATCCCAATGAATCCCTACAAATACCTCAAATTTCCCCAAATGAAGATTGCGTTCTCCTCGGCCTCGGCCTTGGGCATGAACTGAGTGAAATACGAAAAATCACCTCGGGAAAAATCACAGTCATTGACAAAACTCCTTTTTTCCTCAATCACCTAAGTAAATGGAAATCATTCCAAGTCTTTCTAAATGACCCTCTCATTGAATTTCTCATTGGTGACAAATACAAAGGAAAAATTCTTAAAAATCAAAATACCCACTTCATTCAAACGAACATTACTAAATTCGATCTCGCGTACTACTCTCTCGTCATCAAATTTCACAAAAACAAGCAACAAAAACGGAAGAAAGAAAAAATCGTTTTCCTTGAGCATCAAACTATTGCCCATGATTGTATCGATGCTCTTAAGGAACTAAACTACTCTGTCACAACTCTTGAAATCACAAGGAAAGAAAATCTGACTCTTTCTATAGCGCAGGAAAATCCCGATTTTGTGTTTAGTATTAATCCTGATAGCACCGTTCTATCAGCGTGTAAAACCCTAGGTATCCCATACATTTTCTGGACTGTCGACACCCCCCATTACCAACTCTATTTAAAAGAAATGATCGATGATAATGTCTTCGCATTTGTTTATGATAACGACATTAAAAACGAACTAATCTCCAAGGGCTACAAAAATATTTTTCACATGCCCGTGGCTGTCAACTCACGTCGTTTCGATCAAATTGAAATTTTGCCCTCTGACATAAATAGATACCAGACACAAGTAAGCTTTGTGGGAACAACAGGGAGTGATAATGAATTCAACCTTTTCCAATTTGAGCGTCATCTAAATACTTTTTTACTTCAACGAATTGAAGAAATTTTTGATGAGCAAAGAAAATCTGGAAATGAACAAATTATTCAAAAACTTGTAGATACAGAACTTGTCCTCGAATTGGAAAAGCAACTCGGCCCTCTTCGGGAAGAAGAATTACTAGACAAACGAAGGAAATTATTTTTCCTACTGGGAAGAAAATACAACGAAATCGAAAGAATTAAACTCGTTCAACATCTCTCCGACAAATATAAGACAAAAATCTACGGCGATAACGCCTGGGGAAATCTCAAGGGTAAACACCTCCAATTCATGGGCTTTGCAGAACACCATGTCGAGATGTCCAAAGTATTCCGGCTCTCAAAAATAAATATCAATATGACTCGAATCTTTGTCGAATCCGGACTTCCTCAAAGAGTTTTTGACGTCCTGGGAAGCCAGGGGTTTCTCATCAGTAACCACAAAAAGGACCTCGAAAATCTGTTTTCTATTGGCAAAGACCTGGTTGTATACAGAGACTTAAAAGACCTCTCTGAACTCATCGATTATTTTCTTCATCATGAAGAAAAGAGGCTTGAAATAGCTCAAAATGGCTACGAAAAAGTTAAAAATGAGCACACATACGAAATCAGACTCAAAAAAATGATGTCCATAGTCAAAGAAAAACTGTCTTCAAAAGCCTAAAAATCAGCAAATACATGGTTAATTTACGTAAAAAAGCCCCTTTTTAAAGTTTTTTTTGCTACTTTTGCGAAAAAGGAGGCTTAAGCCTCCCTGGCTACTGGTGACACTTGCCTAGATTAAAAAACACATTATTAAGATAGTATAAAAAAGTATTGTGATTATATACGCTACTATGTTATATTTTATTCTTTAATATTGACAAAACTTAAACTTTGGTTAATTAATAAAATAAGAATTATAACAACTATGAAGTGGATGCAATTAATAAATAAAAGTTTAAAGTGCCTCATTGCCCTGACAATCATGGCTATAGGTATCGTTTACCTTTCACCATCTACCGATTTCCAAACAAATCTCGATGACAAAGGTGAAAACACTACCTCTCACGCCAACGAAAAACCTTTGTCAAAAACTTATGATTCTCTTGCTACTCATGTCCTCACCCTAAAGCAAACAGGATCGTCTCTAGAGACCCCAGACCTTCGTGACAGTTTGTTACTCTACGGATACAACGCAAGACCAGATAAAGATCCCGAGTTTAATGAACTCCACATTGGATTAAAGGGCTCTTTAGATTACCGAAGCATAAACTCTAGCCAAAAGATCTACCTACAGTACGAAATTCAAAATGATGAAGGTACATATATCTTTACTCCCAATAATCAAGTATCTTCCCTTTGGCTCGAAACCAGCACCAATGGAGAAAGCTCCGCTATTCAGGTAAAAATGAAGGGTCTAGACGGACAAATCCTAGATGACCCTAGCGACTCCACCCTCTTTACCCCAATAAGAAGTAATTTTCTCAACTCTAGTAATACACACTGGGAGATAGACAGCCTACGTGTAGATGGTGGATTTCTTGCAAGGCAGAAAACTCGCTGGTTTGGTAAAGACCTCTTTATCGAAAAACACGGCGGTGAGGAGTTTCTTAAAGTTATAGGAAAAGAACGCCTTAACTTTGGCTCTGACGACGAGGGCTACTCTTGCTATGTTGGCGCAAACGATTACTTAGTATGGTTTCAATCAAAATGGAACGAAGTCAAGCCAGGCATGGATACTAAAGAATTTCCCCTTCTCCATATCACAAAAATTGACGACAGAATGATGAGCTGTGATCTCTGGGACAAAGGCGGTCTCAATAAAATGTCCTTACACCTGGCAAAATCTATGGAAATATGGGTGCCTCATAGGATACAACAGGAATTTAAATTCGTGGGCTCCCGGACCCGTAATCAGTCTATCGTCGAAATCAAGCAAAAGCGTATAACTTTAAGTCCACAGGACTGGATTTTACGCATCAACGACGAGTGGAAAAAACTTTCCTCTGAAAAGGACATTGATGCCTATGTAGATGGACAGTTGACAGGAGAACTTTTTATTTTTAATGGTGTTTCAAAAATAAGTGGCCAGCTTCTCATGACAGGATCTCTTTACAACAGCATGAGAACAGAAGTCCAACCCGTTGAGTTTCCTCTTAACCAAAGAGAAAGTTCTGAATTCACAAGTAGTAGTAGACGGAATAAAGAATGGAACACCAGTGAGACTCATAACTCCGACCAAAAGTCTAAAAACACAGAAAACGAAGAATACAGCTTACAACTTAGCGAAGCATCAAAAGAAATTACTAGCGAAAAAAAAACATTGATGCGGTTACCCAAAGTGATCAGGGGTAACCCTCATGGGGAATCGAAATAAGGGCTTAATAATGAGACAACTAACACTAATTTTCTTCTTTTTCATCTCTGCTAATCTTCTGGAAGCACAAACTGTGGCCGACAAAAAGGCTATGGTGAACCAGAGCGGCAGTGACTTTGACTCCAGTACCTCCGGACTCCTTCAAGAAGTCAATCAAGAAATTGATGAAAATAAGGCCCTACTACGAGAACTTTATAAGCAAGCTGATGAACTATATGAATATGGCGCAAACGACGCCCTCTTTCAAGACCTTCTGACAAAAATCCAACGCGTAAAAAAATCTATACAGGATATTCAGCAAGAATGGCAGCTCGCCATGTCTGAAAAAGGCAAGGATGAATCCTACGCCCTCTGGCATCAGCCCGAAACAAATCTAGGACAACTTGTCATTGATTACGGTTCCACAAGTCATGTCTACCTGATTCCCCCTGAAATCTCTGATATGAAAATCAGTATCAACTCATATCTCCCTATACCTAGGGAATCCTGGGAAGAGATGCTCCAATTAATTCTCAATTCAAACGGAGTAGGAGTAAAAACCCTCAATCCCTTCCTTCGTGAGCTGTTCATGATGAAAGAGCGACTTACTGACATACAATACATTACCAGCAAGCGGGAAGACTTGCCTTTTTATTCAGCAAACGTCCGCATCTGCTACGTCTTAAGTAGTAAAACAATGGACCCCAAAGAATCCCTCCAATTGATGGAACGCTTTTCCAATAACGAAAACACCTCCTTTTATACCATTGGGCGACAGATCCTTATTTTCTCGAACCCCTCCGCTCTTCAGGAAATTCTGAAAATATACGATTTCATGGAATCCAACCTCAACGAGAAAGAATACAAGGTGATCAGCTTAAAAAAAATGAATGCTGAAGAAGTTGAAAAAGTTCTTTCCTCTATCTTCCATGGAGGAACATCTACAGAAACCTCTCCCTACGGCAGCTTAACCTCTCTCAAAACCATGGCTTTAAAAAGTCATAGTAAGTCTCTTTTCCTAATGGGAACAAAGGATGAAGTCCAAGAGGCAGAAAATATCATTCGTGATCTCGAAGAGCAGATGGTCAGCGCTCGAGATAAAACCGTATTCTGGTACACCTGCAAATATTCTGCCGCAGAAGAAATTGCCGCTGTTCTAAGGAAAGTCTATCCCTTAATGGCCAGTGGTGGTCTGTCCTCGCAGTCAGGGACTCTGGAAGAGCAAATCCTTGCCACCGCTACAGCCAACTACTCCTCTAGCAATGATGATGAAAAGCCCTCTTCCGAAAATGAAGGCAATTTCATCGTAGATCCAAAAACAGGATCTATACTTATGGTTATCGAAAAAGAAGCCGTCACCCACCTCAATAGTCTTCTTGCCAAGCTTGATGTCCCTAAAAAAATGGTGCGTATAGAAATCCTTCTCGTAGAAAAAAAGATCAAGAACTCTAATCACTTTGGCCTAAATCTTCTAAAATTAGGAAACCAGGCAACAAGCGGTGATTCCGGCGGCGTACGTTGGAATGATTCTGCAACGGATGGCTCCGCAGGTATCCTCACATTTTTATTGAATCGCAAGAGAAGCTCTGGCATCCCCTCCTTCGACCTTGCCTATCGCTATCTGCTGCACAGTGATGATATCCAAATCAACGCCAGTCCCTCTGTTGTAACTGTCAACCAAACACCCGCAAAGATCGAGATATTAGAAGAAATTTCTATTAATACAGGTATCGCCCAACAGACTGACAATAATAACAACAGCGTTCTCAAAGACTCCTTCGACCGCGCTAGATACGGTATTGTCATCGAAGTCACGCCTAACATCCATTTGAAAAAGGAAGACGCTGGCGAAGAAGAAACAGATTTTGTCACTCTTACTTCCGACATTCTCTTCGATACGGTTAGCGCCGATGTAAATCGCCTTCCCGATGTCACAAAACGCCACATCAAAAATGAAGTTCGTATTGCTGACGGACAAACCGTAATCATCGGTGGCTTACGAAGAAAAAATATTAGCGACAGCAAGGAACGAATCCCATTCCTGGGAGAACTCCCTGGCATAGGCAAACTTTTTGGTACAACCGATATGAGTGATGATAAAACAGAAATGTTTGTTTTTATCACTCCCAAAATTATTACTGATCCTAATAAAGATTTTGAACGAATCAAACAAGAAGAACTAAAGAAGCGTCCTGGTGATGTCCCGGCATTCATGAATGCTCTAGAAGAATCAAGAAAGTTTGAACGAGAGCGCCTCATGGAAAAAACCTTTACCCTGCTTTTCGGCCGTCCAGAGAATAAACCTACGGTACAGGGAGAGTATGATGGTAGGTAAGGAAGACAAGGAAGTCATCCATATCCTCAAAGACCTAAACAAACTCACAAGTTCTCAAGTCTTCGAGGCTCAGGAGTCCTGTAAAGACAACCCTCTCAACCTCGAAGATGAACTCATTCGTAGAGCTTGGGTCACAATTGATGACATTCATCACGCTAGAGCACTACAATTTAATATGGAGGTCTATGAAGATCTTTCCACATTGTATATTCCGGAAGATATTGCCAAAAAAGTCCCCTATACATTTGCGAAAAATCATGTGATTCTCCCAATAAAACTTGAGAATGAACAGGTCCTGGTAGCAGTCTCTGATCCCCTAAATCTAAACGCTCTTGAAGAAATCCGCTATCAACTAGGCCTTGATGTCCATGCTGTTTACTCCCCTAGCCAAACGATAATGGAGGCTATCAACAGACGGTACGATCTTGAAGAAGGTATCGCCTCAGGCCTCTTGGCCAACATGGATCCCTCTGTTGGAAAAAACTCCCACGAGGATAAGTCTGACTCTTATGACCTTCTTGAAGAAGGCGATAATGCTCCCGTCATCAAACTCCTCAACGCCATTATTTCAGAAGCCATTCAACAGGGAGCCTCGGATATTCACTTTGAACCCTTTGAAAAAGACCTAAGAGTTCGATATCGGATAGACGGTGCTCTTCACAACCGGCACAGTCCTCCTAAAGAATATCAGGCACAACTCATTACACGAATTAAAGTAATGGCAAAACTCGATATAGCCGAAAGACGTCTTCCACAAGATGGGAGGATTAAACTCAACATGGGCGGCAGAGAAATCGATTTCCGCGTCAGCACAGCCCCCGTTATCAACGGAGAGCGCATCGTTCTAAGGATTCTCGATAAAGGAAACATCTCTTTAGGGCTTGAACATCTAGGCATGGATGAAAATACTTTACGCAAATTCCGAGACCTAATCAAGCTCCCCGAAGGAATCGTCCTTGTAACAGGGCCAACAGGAAGTGGTAAAACAACAACTCTCTACAGTGCGATTCAAGAAATTTCCACTGATGAAATCAACATTATGACCATCGAAGATCCTGTCGAATATAAGCTCCCAAACATTGCACAAATTGGGATTCATCCCAAAATTGACCTCGACTTTGCCAAAGGACTCCGACACATCCTCCGCCAAGACCCTGACGTCATTATGGTTGGGGAGATTCGCGATGGAGAAACCGCCGAAGTCGCTACACAAGCTTCCCTTACTGGACATCTCGTTCTCAGCACCCTACACACTAACGACGCCCCTTCAGCAATCACTCGCCTTGTAGACATGGGTATAGAACCCTACCTTCTAACCTCCTCTCTTATAGGAGTTCTCGCCCAAAGACTTCTCAGAAAAATTTGCCCCCATTGTCGTGAATCTTACAAGCCAAGTAATGAAGAACTCCAAAAGTTAGGATTGCAACGAAAAGACCTCGACAATGAAGTTCTCTACAAAGGCAAAGGCTGTAATCAATGCTTTAACTCCGGATATAAAGGTCGTCATGGCATTTACGAGCTCATGATAATGAGTGACAAAATGAAAAGACAGGTCACCAAAGATTCCGATGCTACGAATCTTAGAGAAATCGCAATACAAGAAGGCATGATAAGTTTACGATTTCAAGGTGCTCTTTTGGTTCAAGAGGGTATCACCACCGTTGGGGAAGTTCTTCGCGTTACCCGTAATACTGAGATAGAGGGATAAAATTATGACTCTCTTCTCTTATGAAGCCCTAAATGAAAATGGTCGCAGTAAAAAAGGTGTGATCCATGCCAATAACGAACGCGAGGCAAGAGAGCACTTGCGCACACAAGGCATTATGATCACAAAAATCGAATCTTCCCCAAAAGGAAGCTCTAAATATCCACTGCAAAACGACGACCTGATCAGCTTCACCACTCAATTGGCTCAAATGATTAAGGCCGGTGTCCCTCTCTACGAAAGCCTTACTGCCCTGGAAGAACAATATCGTTCTGAAAAAGTGCATCCCGTATTGCTACACCTTTGCGATGCGATTAAGACAGGCTCCTCCCTCTCTGAAGCTATGTCTATGCATCCTGACAGCTTTGATAAACTTTACTGTGCTCTTGTAGCTGCTGGGGAATCCTCTGGATCATTAGACGACACCCTCGAAAAACTAGCCTCCTTGCTCACCCGTCGTCTCAAACTAAAAAAGCAAATCGCCACAGCAATGATTTACCCTTGTGTCCTCGCCTCCTTTTCGCTATGTGTCATCATTACACTAATTACCTTCGTCGTTCCTTCTATCGAAAGCATTTTTACCGAAACCCCTCCAAATGGCCTGACATCAGCAGTTCTTTCAATCAGTCACTTTCTGACAGACTACTGGCTTCTTTATATCCCCACTATTATCGCCATCATTTCTGCCTCCTACTGGAAACTTCGTTCAAGTTCAGGAAAAAGATGGCGAGATAAAACCATGCTAAAACTACCCCTTATCAGCGCCCTCACAAAAAAGAATTCCATCGCCCGCTTTTCCCGCACCCTGGGTTCCTTGCTAAAAGGTGGTGTTCCCCTAATCGAATCAATGAAAATATCTCGACAGGTGATCACCAATATCATTCTCGAAGAAGTCCTCATCGATGCAGAAAAGAAAATCATAGAAGGTAGCTCACTAAGTTCAGAATTAAAAAAATCCAAACATTTTCCGAACCTTATTGCAAGAATGATCGCTACCGGAGAAAGCAGCGGAAATATGCCAGCAATGCTCAACAGTATCGCAGACATGTACGAATCAGAAGTAGAGAAAACACTCGAACGTCTTACCACATTGGTACAACCCGTTATCCTCGTGGTCATGGGCTTTATCGTTGGACTCATCATGCTAGCCGTTCTCCTTCCCCTCACAGACATCAGTACAATGTCTATGAGCATCCATTAATATAATTAAAATAGATTGGAGCAATACTCATGAATAAGCCAAAAAAAAGACGTCGTTTTATGACCTTAATCGAGATCATGATCGTGATGTTCCTCATCTCCATCATCGCCGGCATGGTCACCTACAAGGTTAAAGGTAGTATCGATTACGGAAAAGCCTTCCAGACACATCAGAAAATTGTGCAAATGAAACAGATCCTTGAATTGGCAGCCATTCAAAAAACTCCCGCCTATGCTCAGCGAGAGTGGAAAGTCATTGTAAATCGATCTCTTATGAGTAGTAAAGAAAATGCTCTCCACACAGATGGATGGGGAGATGCATTTAGAGTAGCAGTAAAATACAATGAGACTGATAGAAATAAAATTGATGTCGTCATTAGTTCAACAAAATTTAAAGACTACATAAAACATAATGACACCTGGTTTGAAGGAGAGGGCGAGTAATCCTTTGCTCAACGCTACTATGAAAACGATGCATACCCACAAGCGCTACTTCAGCTTACTTGAGATCCTCATCATTTTAATGATTGTAGGTATTGCATCCGTTGGTGTTGGCTTCAAGATCAGTAAAGCTGTGCAAGAAGAACGCTTCCACCAAGATGCCAAAACCCTATTAGTACGACTTCAGATGGCACATGATCTGATGATGTACAATGATTTTGACTCTTCTTTGATGCTTTCAGAACTTGAAAATGGAAGCATACTTCACTCAGAAGTGAACACGAATTTATACAAAGAATATCTCATCAAGGAAGAAAATAAAAAATTACTAAAGAAAAGCCGAGAAGCTGCCCAAAAAGAAAATAAATTCGAGAACATCTACCTCTCGTGGCTTTCTTCAAGCAACTACTCAAAGAATAATAAAATCCAATTGGATTTTGAAGCTTCCGGTGAAAGGATGCCTCAAGGTACTTTAGGAATTTATATGTCCCCTGAAAGGAATCTGGAAGGCGCCCTTTATGTTCATATGAAAGGATACCCCAGACAAATTTACAAACTCTCAACAGTCCTTAAACAAGAGAGCACCACGGATAGTCGAGATGACGTATTTACAGAACTCTATCCTGAATAATTGCGCTAAATTGAGAAAACGCAGACATTACTTTCTACTGGAAGTAATGATTGCTATTGCTCTCATAGCTCTATGCGCCCTTCCGCTAATGCGCCCTTATGCTGCTGTACAGATGTCACACGCTGCTCACAATGCTCAAGCCCACCATATGCGTCTCGCTGACCTCGAAATACTCTCTATCAAAGAGAAACTCTATAATGGAACAATTCTCTGGGACCACCTTGCCTTACAAAATTATAAAAGTATCAGCGATCACTTTGATATTCAGGTCAACTTTGAGGGTAGCACCCTTCCAAAAGACGGCCCTCCAGAATACGCACGCATTCTCATAACACTTAAGCCTAAGGAAGGATCTTTAGATTACAAACCTATCAAGTACAAATTCTTCGCTACTATCCAGGATAAATCAAAGGTGAGGAATAGCAAATGAGAAATATGACCTTAATCGAGCTTTTGATATCCTTACTTCTTGGCGCAATACTCCTTTCAGGTCTATTCGGATTTTACTACAAAGTAAATCAAGAAGATATTCGCTTGGAGCGTGAAAGAGCCAATGTCGAATCCTGGCAATATACTCACCAGCGTCTACTGAATGTTATGAGTAAGCTCACGAAGAGCACGAAGAGCACGAATTTCAATCGAAAGCCTCCTGTTTCCAAAGAAAATACGTTCTTTTTTACCGAAGACAACTCCAATCTCATATTCACTCATGCACATCGCACCACTTCTCTTTCTGGCCTTTCTTCAAATGTCTTGAGTCGTCTTTACGTCGATAAAAAGAAACATCGCCTTTGCCTGATAACATGGTCCCTCCCTGAGCAAAATAATCAGAAGAAAGAAACTCAACTACAGCATCACTATGAAACTTTGATGGAAAATGTGAGCGAACTCTCTTTCAATTTCTATCATTTCGACTACGAAAAAAACCAATGGTCTACTCCTCAACTATGGAACCACAAGGAAATAGGAATTCCCGAATACATCAAGTTTAGTATCACTATGATCAATGATTCGGAAAAACTAGAACTCGTCTGCCCTTTGAAGCACTCCACCAGTCATACCGTAACTATCCTAAGAGGATCATAATATGAACTACTTAGGTTTAACCGTTTCAATTCTTATACTCTTGAGCATCGCCTCTTACTCAAAAGCTCGAACTTTCTTTAATCAAGAACTTGGTTACCACGTCCAGGAATTTTCTCTTGAGCAATACCATCATTTACAAGCCGAACGAGCAACTAAAGCCTATAAGAACCACTCGGCCGGCAAAAGTCACAGTAATATTGATGACAACGACGATGCAGAAAATGACCCTCCTAAAGAAGGAGCACTCTATCCAAAATTCAACGAACTCAAATTACTGGGAAAAGACGGCTTTCGAAAAGCTGGTGAAATATTACTCAAGCACCACTATCAAAATGCCAAGCAAGTGAAAGGTAAGCAGTACCTCCTCATGCCTCTCTTAGACCTTCTCATGGAAAAAAGTTCGGCCCATACCTTCAAAGCAAACGAAAGACTTCATAGCGCTTTGAACAACCTCAAGCTCTTTGATACAGTCAACGGCCAACCCTCTCCTCAGAACCTTGAACTGCTCTCCCTTTTCTCCGACCTACTAAAAGGTGATACAGAACACCTCACCCCACTCAATAAAATACTAGGGCTCACTGAAAATGGCATTCTCTACATCCGATTAAATAAGACAAGCCTCGATATTATCGAAAACCAATAGTTCTCCTAAAAG
The DNA here is from genome assembly GCA_047611865.1 of Chlamydiales bacterium. Taxonomy (GTDB): domain Bacteria; phylum Chlamydiota; class Chlamydiia; order Chlamydiales; family JBDQID01; genus JBLFWS01. Next base: position 35,171 of record JBLFWS010000005.1, on the reverse strand, counting down.
AAATTATTATTTGATAGTATCCGAGTATGTAGAAAATCCTCACTTAAGGCTGGGTATTTGCATGGGAATGGGTATCTTGGAGCCTCAGGACAGATCACTATTGATAGAAGGTCCCGTTAAAGAAACTTTAGCACGCCTCACGATCCCTATGATTTTCGGCTTTGTGTCCATAATGCTTTTCGGTGCCGTCGATACTTTTTTTGTTGCACAACTTGGAACTGACGAACTCGCAGCCATAAGCTTCACCTTTCCTGTTTGCTTTACCATTATTAGTGTGGGAATCGGCCTCGGCGTAGCCACCTCTTCCGTGGTTTCAAGAGCCATAGGAAAAGGTGACCATGATGAGGTAAAGCACCTCGCTACCTATAGTCTCGCTCTATCCATGGTCATTGTCATTACAATGGCAACCATTGGCCTGCTTACCATCAAACCCCTCTTCACAATGATGGGAGCTCCAGCAAATTTACTCCCCCTTATAGAGGATTACATCAGTATATGGTTTATGGGGGTAGGCTTTCTTGTTATACCCATGATCGGAAATAATCTGGTACGAGCAACTGGCGACACAAAGACTCCCAGTATCATAATGATGACCTCAACATTAATAAATGCAATTCTTGATCCTCTCCTAATTTTTGGGCTCTGGGGTTTTCCCAGGCTGGAGATGAAAGGGGCCGCTTTAGCAACGGTTATTGCATGGTTCATTACCTTATTTCCCAGCTTATGGATATTAATCCGTCGCGAAAAAATGCTAGATCTCTCCTTTCCTAAATTGAGACATGTTCTTCATGCCTGGAAGAGAATTCTCCATATTGCTCTTCCAGCCATGGGTACCAATGTTTTGTCTCCCATTACCACCGGTATAATTACCGCTTTATTAGCAAGCTATGGACCTAAAACTGTAGCAGGTTTCGGGGTAGGCAGCCGACTGGAGCCCATAGTCATACTCGTAATTATTTCCTTATCTACAGTACTTACTCCATTTATAGGCCAGAATCTTGGAGCTGGAAAACACCCCCGCGTACATGAAGCTCTTAAAGCCTGCCTAGTATTTTCTCTATTATGGCAAGGAGTCGTCTCTATCATTCTCGTCTTCTTTTCTTCATCTCTTGCGTTTCTCTTCAGCGATGATGTCACCATCAGAGGCACTATACAAACTTTTCTATGGATGATTCCTTTCAGCTATGGATTTCTGGGAGTCACCGTCCTAGTAAGTGCTGCATTTAATGCTGCCCATAAGCCTATGTTGGCCACATGTATTCAATTGTTTCGATTGTTTGGCCTATACATACCCTTGTCTTTTGGTGGGTCCTATCTCTTTGGTGTATCTGGAGTCTTTGTAGGACTAAGCATTGGAAACATCCTATCAAGTATTGTCGCTTTCCTCTTAATGCGAAAACACTTTGCACATGACTGAGAAAAACGCTATAATCCCCTTTGTGTAAAACCGCTTTACAAAGATATCCCATGAAATTTTCTTGCTTCCTTTTAAACTCATCATCAATCTCTAACGAGGTTTGGACCATTTTAGAAGATATTGGCGCGACCAACCTCTACACCATTACAGACCACGATCAAGGTACTCGCCTCTATTGTAACCTCCCTCCCGATGTTGAAAGAGAAGCCTGCATTCACCTCCACGCTGGAATCACTGCATCGGAAGAAGTAGAATTCAACTCTGTCGATTGGGAAGCTAACTGGGCTATCCATGCCCAAAACTATAGAGATGGCTACGTACACCTCGACCTATCTGACTTTGGCTATACATCCTCTGATGGGGAAAATAAAAAAATTCTCCTGAAACCAGGACCCGGTTTCGGTGATCTCTCCCATGCCACCACCCGAATAACCCTATCTATGATGGCCAAGTTCATCCCTGGAAAAAAAGTACTTGATATTGGCTCCGGCAGTGGCGTCTTGTCATTTGCTTCTGTCAGAATGGGTGCCTCTGAGGTCGTAGGTATCGACATCGACGAAGATGCCATTATCCACGCGCAAGAAAATGCCGCTCTCAATAAGATGAACAAGAGCCTCTCATTTCTACTACCTGGCCAATATCACCCAAGCGAAAATCAAGAACTTGTCATCCTCATGAATATGATTAGAACTGAACAAAAGGTTGCTTGGGATACTTTATCTGGATTACATTCCATACCCGGAGAGTGTTTTATTTCCGGAATTCTGGAAGACGAACGAGATATCTACCTTAAAGAATGTGAAAAAAGAAACTGGGCTTTACTAGAAGAATTTCAAGAAGAATGCTGGCTAGGATTTCGATTCAGACGTAATGTATGATGAATGATTCACAAAAGTTTCTGCGGATTCCCCTGCTTTAACACACTCTTTTACATCTGGACTAAAACGAGCAAACTTCACCAAATCCGCATAGGTCAAGAATTCCTCAAGTAGTATCGTCGTCTCCATATCAAAATAAGAACTCCCAGAAAGTTCGCGCAAAAACTCCTCTGTCGTTCTTTCAGGAGCCTTTAAGTGAAACTCTTCCTCCACATAAACTCGAACAATACCTGTAAGTTGAACATAAAAAGTCTCAAATTCCTTTTTTCCCGGAAGTTGTAGAGATAACAAAGCCTCCAGTGCTTTCAAGGCTTTACTTTTGGGATCTTCAGAACTAGGCTCTCCCCGGCCCTTGTTTAGAAAGCCTCGCTTAAAAAGATACGCTCCAAAGCAAGTAAACACCAACATCGTGCTACAAGCAATGATCCAACCCCAAAAGTTCCGTGACCTTTCAAAAACAGCCAGGTTTCTTAAAACTTCTAATTTTTCTCTTTCTGAATTCTCAAAAATTTGAGAGCGGTTTCTTGCATCCATGCGGATTGTCGGTTTACTATCCAGCGATAATAAAGACGCCGCCGTCAACACCTCTATCGGACTCTCATCAGGCTGAAGTACTCTCACTTGATAGAAATCAGAAAATATCTCTACCACTTCATCACTATCAAAAGAGGAAAATTGCACAGACATAAAACTTATCGGATGCCTACCAGAGAACGTCGGGTCCAGTTGATAACGAATATTCTGCATCATCTGTCCATCGCTCTCTTGAGGAGACTCTATTTCCTCATCTATAATGGCAAAGGACTCCTTTAATAAAACCTCGTCATCAATAATGTTTGATCGCAAAGCCTCAAGGTCCACCTGATGAGTAGAAGGATAATGTAGAGTCAGAAAAATCGTTAACTGATCTTCAAAAGCAATCTCGTTAGAAGACAAGGACACATCGATAGAAAATTTTTCCTGCTCACTGCCACTAAGATCAAATTGTGAAAAAAATAAAACTAGAAAAAGTAGAACGACTCTCATACTCGTCTTTTCTCCCGAAGTCGAAAATATTTTCCTATGACATCTGCATGTTCCTCATCTGTCCTTATAGACATAAAGCCCGCATCAATCCTTTGCATAAGTTTTTTACACTTTTCTCGTCGATCTGCAGCTTCCCTTGCAAAAGCTTCCCGCAACTCTAATACAGAAGTATCAATAATAGTCTCTTCTCCTGTTTCGCAATCACGAAAAGTCACTAGCCCCATATCTGGCAATTGCTCTTCTTTCGGGTCACTCGTGAAAATAGAAATAAGATCATGACGTTTCGCTACTAGTGCAAAAGTATGAGCGCAATCTGGAGCCATAAAGTCACTAATCACAAAACAGACTCCTTTTCTTTTCTGTATTTTACAAAGAAAAGATAAAGCCTCCTGAATATCCGTGCCAGCCCCCTGAGGACTAAATACCAAAAGCTCTCGTATCACTCGCAGAACATGACGTAGCCCCTTACCTGGAGGAAGAAACTTTTCTACGGTATCTGTAAATAAAATAAGCCCGACTCGATCGTTATTACGAATTGCTGAAAAGGCTAATAAAGCCCCAATTTCAGCAAGCAACTCTTTCTTCAAACGCTTTTTTGTACCAAAACAAGATGAAGACGAAACATCCACGAGTAACATCACAGTAAGCTCTCGCTCTTCACGAAAGCTCTTTATATAGGCTTGACTCATCCTCGCCGTTACATTCCAATCGATGTTCCTAACATCATCTCCCATCTCGTATTCTCTGACATCCTCGAACTCCATACCTCTGCCTTTGAAAGCAGAATGGTAGGCTCCCGCCAATATATCATCTACAGCACGATCTGTTTTAATTTGAATACGCCTGATACTTTTTAGAATCTCTTTAGACAACATATACTACCAACAATCACAAAATTGGAATTTCTGACGCGAGTTTTAAGGGACTAAGAGTTTATCAAAAATCCTGTCTATTACAATGTCAGAGGTAATTTCCTCTGCTTCCGCTTCGTAAGATAAACGTAGACGATGTCGCAATACCCTATGCCCCACACTTTTGACATCATGAGGAGTCACAAAGGCTCGTCCTTGTAAAAAGGCATGAGCCTTAGCCGTTACCATCAAAGCAATGCTTGCCCTTGGTGAAGCCCCATATTCCAGCAGACCTTCTATTTCTGGCACTGACTTTTGGGGCTCTCTAGTCGCGAAGATCACATCTAAAATATATTCCTGAACTTTTTCATCTACGTAGATATCGTCCACAATACGACGAGCCTGAAGAATATCTTCTGCTCCAATAACCCCATTAACTGATGGCTTTCTGAGAAAAGATGACATCCGTGTAAGGATAAGCTTCTCATCCTCACGCTTAGGATACTCAACTTTTACCTTCATCATGAAACGGTCTGTCTGAGCCTCAGGTAGAGGATAGGTCCCTTCCTGATCTACTGGATTTTGTGTCGCGAGTACTAGGAAAGGATCACCCGTATAAAATGTTTCACTGCCAATCGTAATCTGCTTTTCTGCCATGACTTCTAACAAAGCTGATTGCACCTTTGCTGGAGCCCTGTTTATTTCATCGGCCAAAACAAGATTGGTAAAGAGAGGGCCTTTTTTAACTGTAAATGTCCCTTCCTTAGGATTGTATATCGTCGTTCCCACAAGGTCTGCCGGCAACAAATCAGGAGTAAATTGTATACGCTTAAAATCACAATCTACCACCTTTGCCAGGGTTGTCACAGCAAGGGTTTTCGCTAAACCAGGAAGACCTTCTAATAAAATGTGCCCATCTGAAAGCATAGCTATCAAAAGGCTTTCAATCAGACTGTGCTGCCCGACGATTACCTTATTGATTTCTTCCCGCACACTCTGGAATTTCTGGTTTGCTTCACGAACAATACAATTCAAATCTCTAATGTCAACAGTCATCGTTCTCCTCACTCAGCGAATTCTTGCACACCACAACATTTCTTAAACTTTTTTCCACTTTCACAGGGGCAAGGATCATTACGACCTACCTTTGCTCCCACAATTACAGGCTGCGCACGCGCTTCTTCTCCATCTTCCATCTTTTCAGACTCCATAGGTTGATCTATGTCGTCTACAAAAGAACGCTTAGTTTCCAGCTGTAACTTATCCATAACATTTTGCAACCAGCCTGTATCGGGAAGCATCACCTCAAGCTTAAATAAGTCATAGGCTATCTCAGAACGAAGCCGTTGGCTAAGTCCATGAAAGAGTTCAAATGCCTCCGTCTTAAATTCCAACAACGGATCTTTCTGTCCCACGGTACGCATGGATACTTCTGTTCTCAAGTTATCCATTTCAAGAAGATGCTCTTGCCAAAGCTGATCGACCTTACGGACCATCAAGCTACGAACCCCGCGATCCAAAACATTTTTATGTGCCTCTCCCAATTCTGGAGGCAGAGAAGAAGCCTTTTGCCTTTCAAAATCCATTTTTGCTTTCAAAGCTTCTTTCAACTTCTCAATAACAAGCTTTTCAAGTTCCTCTGCAGTAACATAATCATCATCAAAGACCCGTCCTTCAAAATTCACTGGAAAGTGCTGTTCCGACCACTCTTGAAAACCCTTTGGATCCCAAGCCCCCTGATCCTCTCTATCACTCAAATACTCTTCAGAGGCTGATTCACAACATGCCTGCAGAACCTCTTCGGCTAAATCAAAAATTCTTTTGCTATGCAGAATTTCATTACGAAAAGAATATATTTCTTGACGCTGCATGTTCATCACATCGTCGTACTGCAAAGTATGCTTACGGATCATGAAGTTTCTTTGCTCAATACGCTTTTGGGCTGTTTCTATCGATCTATTAAGAATACTTGCCGAAATAGGCTCTCCTTCCGGAGGCCTGAATCTTTTCAACATAGACGTAACATTTGGAGATGCGAACAGCCTCATCAAAGAATCTTCAAAAGATACATAAAACTTAGATTTGCCTGGATCTCCCAAGCGACCACATCTACCCCTAAGCTGTCTGTCAATCCGACGAGACTGGTGCCTGGTAGTTCCAAGAACATAAAGGCCTCCTAATCCAGCTACTCCCTCTCCAAGTTTAATATCTGTTCCCCTTCCTGCCATATTGGTTGAGATGGTCACAGCTCCTCGCAAGCCTGCCTGGGAGATCACTTCCGCTTCGTCAGAGTGATGTTTGGCATTTAAAACTTTATGATCCAGCTTATTCTGTTTAAAAATACGCGAAAGCTTTTCTGAAACCTCTACTGATTCTGTTCCAATAAGTATAGGTCTTCCTAACTTATGAATATCTCCTACTTCCTTGAGAATAGCAGTGTACTTTTCTCTTTCGGTCATATAGATTTCATCATTATGGTCGTCACGTTTACAAGGAACATGAGTAGGGATCTCCAAAACTTCGAGCTTATAAATCTCTTTAAATTCATGAGCTTCTGTCATCGCCGTCCCTGTCATTCCAGACAGCTTTTCATACATACGGAAATAGTTCTGTAAAGTAATGGAAGCATACGTTTGAGTCTCTTTCTGAATAGGCACCTGTTCTTTCGCTTCAATAGACTGATGCAAACCATCAGAAAAACGCCTCCCGGGTTGAGGGCGCCCCGTATGTTCATCGATTATGATAACTTTTCCTTCCTGCACGATGTAATCTACATCAGATTCCATCAACAAATGGGCTCGAAAAAGCTGACGAAGATTATGAGCTCGCTCTTTCTTTTTCGCATCCTCTTCACGAAGCATAACCTTTCGATTAACTTTTTCTTCTGAAGAAAAACCCGCATCTCCATCAATTTTCAAGTACTCACCACCAAGGTCCAGCATAGTAAAGTCTTCACTACTACCCTCACCCTCTGAACACACCCCCCACTCAGAAATGCCCTTATCAGTGAGTTCGTATTCACTTGCTCTTTCATCAACAACGATAAAAAGCTCCGCCAAAACCTTGGCTCTTTCCTCTTTATTTTGCTTATCATGAAAGTACACGTCCCATTCGTCTACTGCAGAGCGCATATCAGGATTCTCCTGAATTCTCTTAAGCACTTTATTTCGAGGGGTTCCTTTGCTGACCAACCAAAGCTTTCGATAGGCCGCATCAGCCTGCACCGCCTGCTCTTTGCTCAGTCCTTTCAAGGTTTCTTCTCTTCCGTCATCCAAACCAAGACTGTCTAAAGTCTTACGAGCCTCTGTAGCCAGCCTGTTACAATAATGTAGCTGCCGCTTAACCAAAGTAAGAACTCCACCTTGAAGGGCATCATACATTTGACGGCTGACAGGCACCGGACCAGAAATAATCAATGGTGTCCGCGCTTCGTCAATAAGAATAGAATCGATTTCATCAACAATAGAATAGAAATAACCGCGTTGTACCTGATCTTCTTTTCGAGTAACCATGGAATTATCGCGTAGATAGTCGAAGCCAAACTCAGAAGAAGTTCCGTAAACAATGTCACAACTATACACTTCTTTCCGTGATTCAACGGGGACATTGCCCGTAAGAGCTCCAACAGTCAAACCCAACCAACGAAATACCGTTCCCATCCACTGGCAATCTCTTTCCGCAAGGTAATCATTAACCGTAACCAGGTGGACAGGATTTCCAGATAAAGCGTTCAAATAAAGAGGCATTGTGGCTGTTAGAGTCTTTCCTTCTCCAGTCTGCATTTCAGCAATCGCACCATAATGCATCGCAATGGCGCCCAAAATTTGAACATCATAGGGAACCATGTCCCATTTCTGATTATAACCAGAGACATGTATTTCGCTTCCACAAAGCCGTCGACATGCATTTTTCACAACCGCATAAGCTTCGGGCAAAAGATCATCTAGAGATTCTCCATTTGATAACCTCTCACGAAACTCATCTGTTTTACTACGTAAAGCCTCATCACTCAGCGGTTGAAGTTTCTCATCCCATTCATTCGTAACAGTAACGATACTTCGGTACTTAGTTAAAAGGCGACCTTGCGCACTACCAAAGATCTTCTTTAAAAAACTAAACATGGAAAAGGCCTAATAGTTGAAATAGTTCAGATTATAAAACGTTTAGATAAATAAGGCTACGCCAATAAAGCATTTCTTGCAAGCTAGAGAGGGCCCCTTTTCACTCAAAAAAAGCATAGTGTACTCTACCACAAGCTTTACCTTTAAGAGGGATCTTTTCCCGCCTGTAAAAACGCATCAATCTATCCTACCTTTACAAGTATATTGAAATTTATACGTTTCAACAGGAAAAAAATCTCTCTGCCCACACATTTGAAGACACGGCCCAGTCCGGTATACCAAAAATCGTTTAAGAAAAAAATGTGAATTTGGAGGCATTAATGGGAAAAGGTAGCTTCGAGTGTTCATATTGTGCGGCAGATGCGATCTGAAAATTCGTAGCCGGGGTTTACATCTCAGCAAGAATTTGTAAAGAAGCAGATAGCGTGCAAGATGATCACCTGAGGCCACCTTTTCCCATTCACTCCTCCATTTATGCAACGAGTGCTCTAACGACGTGCTGCTCATCTAAAGGCATGTTTTTGCGAAGAGCACGCATAGCGCGGCATCGACGCAATCTTGTCGTCTCATCTCTTGTTTGAGACGAAAGCCTCTCCTGTATGTTATGAGCTGTCTTAAAATTACCAATCCGGGCTTCACAGGCACTCAACATTTCCCAAGATGCTGTATCCGGCTGTAACTCCAAGGCTCTACGTGCCATTGCCAGGCCTTGCTCAGCATCCATTTCCGTGCTGTGGCCCACGCCATATAACCAAGCCAGAGCACGATATCCCGCTATTTGATCTGGATATTCCTCTACCAACTTAATATATATTTTTTCCGCTTCTTGCCAGCGCTGCTGATGCTCAAGACTGTACCCCAAGAACGCTAAAGTCTGAGGTGATTTACCCCCTCTTTTAAGCGATTCTCTCAAATACAATTCAGCAAAAGTGTACTTCTTAGTGTACACGGCACAAATCCCTGCCTGACGTAAAATATTCTGATCTCCCACATCCCAAGCCTTACCCGTCTGATAGATCAGTAAAGCTTCCTCATATTGCTCTCTAACTTCCAAGCAAGCTCCCAAGCCAAGAGTCGACGCTACATCAGCAGGATCTTTCTGAAGAATTTGGCGAAAATAATCTTCGGCTTTATCTATTTTCCCGATATTCCTTAAGCTATGACCCATTCGAGATAAGACCTGGTAATTATTCCAACCCGTATCCTGAGTACGCTGATAGTATGCAATAGCTTTTTGATACTCGCCCAAATAAAAGTGACAATCTCCTGCAAGAGCCAGAAGTCGTCCACTACTAGTAACCTTCACTAGATCTTGTAAATAATACCAAGCGGTATCCACATCACCCGTCTGAAACAAAGCCGTTGTCAAATCAAGCATATCTTCTTCACTGCGCAAAACCGGCTCACATTGTTTAAATGCTTTCAAAGCTTCTAGAGGATCGCCCGTTTCCAACATCAACCTTCCTCTTTCGCGAATTAAGGCAAAATTATGTTGGTAGAAGTCCAAACTTTCTTCAATAAAACTAATAGCTTCAGAAAGTTGTTTATTACCTCTTAGAATTTGAACGTGTAAGATAGCTGTCTCTGCGCCGCCCAAGCGTCTCTTTTGCAAAGGCTTAAGCTGCTTAGCTGCAGCTTCCCAATTTGCCAAAGCAATCTGATGGGCTACATTATTTTGGGCTTCTTCAATAAGACTTTGCGAAGGGATGCGTCGAATCAACCATGCCCGAAGGGCAGCAAGACCAAGAAGAATAATGACTATTAATATGATCAAGTAAGGCAAGGTTTCTTCGCTTCTTTTTTATGATTGGGTATTTTGCTTCTTTTTCATAATCTGTGGTTAAACTTTGATTATCATCTTTTTGAATTAATTCCTAGCAAAATAGCCTTTTTTTGACTATTCACACAAAAAAGTTTAATTCCTACTAAACAAGGAAAAGAAGAAAAGACTAATTTTTCCAAAATTTTTTCTTTACACTCGTACTTCATGTGCTCTTCCACAATAGTAATAATGTTAAAAAAGGTCTCAAAAAAACCACAGCTTTCCACTCGAGATACTAACTAGTCTAACAGGAAGGATTTACCCCGGGAATGGGTGAAAACGGGTTTCACAGTAGAATTTACTAATCCTTCAAGACAAGAAAACCACCACATGACAAGCTAATTTTATGAGTCTAGCAAAAGCAGTTTCAGATACGAATTATAGCAATGGAAGAATCCATTACTAACTTTTGTTTACCCGGCCCATGGATTGACCCAACAAACATTTAACTTCAATATGATTCTGAGAATGGGAAAGCAATTCAGAATCAAAAACAATCTTCCCTGGCTCAAATAGTATAATCAAAGCTGAAGCTCCAAAAGCAAAATAACCCTTTTCGCTCCCCTTTTCATAGAAATTCTTTGCAGAATAAGTTTGATACACACTACCTACATTAGTTGCTCCAATCTCAAGAAACAGCACTTTACCAAAGTTCATGGAAGCAATCGGACAAATAAATCGTCTATTTTGAGTCAGGATATCGACATTTTTCTTTAGGGCCATAGGATTAACTGAGCTTAGCCATCCATTAATCAAGCAACTCTCCCCAGGTGTTCCCGAAAAAGGGAAATGAAAGCGATGGTAGTCTGTCGGACAAAGACGGGCAATAACCATGCTTCCCCCTTCATAGATCTTAGCAAGATCCTCATCCCCCAAGAGGGTTTTCAAACAAAACTTCTTGCCCTTAACAATAAATCCATCAGCTTCCGAAATATCTTGATAAAACAGATAGCGCCCATCAGTTGGAATTATTGCGACATCATCTCCTTTCGCTATAGGGCGAGCCTCTTTCTTAAGCTTACGATAGAAAAAATCATTAAAAGAGCGAAAACTCTCTAATGGCTCAAGAAATTCTGATACATCCACACCAAAGTGTTCAATAAAAGGTTTTATCTTACGCACGCTCAGAGGAGAACTCTGACAAGCACCGTAAAATCTCGAAAAAAAAGGATATCGCACTAGAAAAGGAAGGAGAGCTCGACCAAAGATTCGACTAATCCAGGATTCACCGTACAGAAATTCCAAAGCATGTTTTCCATAAACAGACTCTTCTTCCATCTGCTTCGTCAAACGATCAAAATAAAGTATTTTATTCATGTGGTAGGCTTTAGATAATGTTTTGGCAAGCTATGGATAATATTGAATCTTCCTAAAAAGGAATGCTTAAGCATAATTTCTTCACTTAAATGAATCTTCATTATAAACTAAAGACAAATGAAAGATTATTCAAAAATCAGAAAGGGTAACTTATAAATGACTACTAATATTGTTGTCAAAGGTTATAAAATCATTCGCGCAATTGATCAAATTGGTTTGCGAACGATTTACAGTGCTCTTCATCTGAAGTCCGGAAAAGATGTCTTCATTACCGTTATCTCCGTAGGACCAGGTCGAGACCTTACCGCCCTAATAAAACGCGCTCGTATCTCCAGAAAGCTCCTCCTCCCAACCCTAGTGACTGCAATCGACTATGGAACCTTACCCAACAATTTGTTTTTCTACACACACGAATCCCTCCCCTCGCTCCCCATCAAAAGAATTCTTGAGGAAATTAAAGATCCCACCGAATATTTGTATACGACCATCAACTTCTTCATGGATGCTCTAGAAATCATTGCCTACATCCATGATGCACAGGTAACCCATCGCAATATTAATACCGCACACCTTCGTATTTCACACTCCAATACCGTTCACCTGGAAGGCTTCATTAATGCACGACCCAAGCAAGAGTCTCGAAATATCGCAAATATCGTTCATCTTCCTTACATGTCTCCTGAACAACTCAGGGGAGCCTCTGCAGACAGAAAAACGGATATTTACTCCATGGGCGTTATCCTTCACGAACTAGTCACTGGAGAGCTACCTTACCCCTCTAACTACACTAAAACTGAAGATGCCCGTAATGGCGCCATCCCTTTTCCTTCCAAATTTATGAAAGACATCCACCCTTCCCTTGAAAATATTATTATGAAATCTCTCGCTCCAAGAAAAAGCCGCTATAACCATGCCAGAGATTGGATCACGGATTTAGAGCAGTTTTATAATGAGCGATCCTTTAAAATGAAATTCAAAGACTTTTCCTCTACAATCAAAAACATTTTTGCCTTTAAAAGTTAATTTATGGAATTTGTTCACACTCCCTACCAACCCGGGGAAACTATAGCAGCCATTGCTACTCCCCCCGGAGAAGGTGGTATTGCCATTATTAGAATTTCGGGCGATAAAGCCCTACTCATTGCCGATAAGATTTTCACCGGTCCTATCAGATCCTATAAATCCCATACCGCCCACCTAGGTAAGATAGTCACCTCCAATGGCAGCCCCGTAGATGAAGCCCTAGCTCTCGTTATGTTAGGAAAGCGTTCTTTTTGTGGAGAAGATACAGTAGAGATCCATTGTCACGGCGGAAGCCTCGTTTCTCGACAGGTTTTGGAAGTCGCAATTCATGCCGGAGCCCGAGCAGCCCGCCCCGGGGAATTCTCTTTCAAAGCTTTTATCAACGGGAAAATAGACCTCTCACAAGCTGAAGCTATCCAGGAATTGATTTCAGCAAAAAATGACATGGCCTTACAAGCTGCTGAAAATCACCTTGAGGGTAAACTCTCCAAAAAAATTGCATCCTTTCAAACAAATCTCTTTGATATTGCTGCGATGCTTGAAGCTTGGGTAGACTTCCCGGAAGAAGACATTGCTTTTTCTCCCATGGAAAAAGTTAGCGAAGACCTCACCAATACTCGAAACCAGATGCAAGAACTTGAGGCTTCTTTCCACGACGGAAAAATTCTTCATGATGGGATGACCCTTTGTCTTGTCGGCTGCCCCAATGTGGGAAAGTCCTCTCTTATGAACGCTCTCCTCGACAAAGACCGAGCTATCGTTACTCATATTCCTGGTACAACCCGGGACATTCTCGAAGACAGCTTGCGTCTAAATGGACTGAACCTCCGCCTCATTGATACTGCAGGAATTCGCGATACTACAGAAATTGTCGAAGTTGAAGGAATTAGGAGATCCAAAAAAGCTATGCTAGAAGCCGACCTAATACTCTTCGTACTCGATAGCAAAAAAGGTTTACAAGAGGATGACAAAGCCCTTTGCGCAGCAATTCCACCTGAAAAAAGCATCGCTATCTGGAACAAGATGGATCTTCCTCATAAGGATCTTCCGAACTTGCCCTTTAAGCATACCGTAAAGATCTCCGCTCTCGAAAAAACCGGTCTTCAAGAACTCCACTCAAGCATCGATAAAGTTATTTGGGAACATGGACCGCCATCAAAAGAAGAACTTATTATTACAAACATCCGACATAAGGATGCACTAAGTAAAGCCATTGAGTCCTGCGACAATGTGATCAACGGCCTCGCCACCGACGTTTCTCCAGAATTCCTCTCTATGGACATGCGGCAATGTTTAAGTGAATTAGGAAAAATCATCGGTACAAATATTACAGAAGATGTTCTATCTTCCATTTTCTCATCTTTCTGTATCGGAAAATAGCTATGCGCCTCAAAGAAAAAGCCGAAAAAGTGCGAGTCATTCTTCAAGAGCTCTACCCTGAAACTCCCATCCCTTTAAAGCACATCGACAACTATACCCTCTTAGTCGCTGTACTCCTGTCAGCACAATGCACCGATGAAAGAGTCAATCAAATCACTCCCAAACTATTTGCCAAAGCAGACAGTCCCTATAAGATGATAGAACTTGATGCAAAAGAAATCGAAGACATCATCAGACCCTGCGGCCTTGCTCCTCGTAAGTCTAAGGCCATCTGGGAACTCTCACGTATTATCATCGAAGAGCACGAAGGAAAAGTTCCCGAATCCTTCAAAAAACTAGAAGCCCTTCCTGGAGTAGGGCACAAAACAGCTTCTGTAGTAATGTCACAAGCATTTGGTCACGATGCCTTCCCGGTAGATACGCATATTCACCGTTTAGCAAAAAGGTGGGGGCTTAGTGATGGGAAAAATGTGGTCAAGACTGAAGAGGACCTAAAAAAAACCTTCGCTAAAAAATACTGGAACAAACTCCACCTACAAATCATCTTCTTCGGAAGAGAACATTGTCCCGCCCGTAGCCACGATCCAAAAAAATGCCCTATCTGCTCTTGGATATAGCCCAAAGCCCCCCAAACCCTTATCTCACATGCTGTAGAGCCGAAGTAATAAGTATGGGAAGTTGTACTTTATCCTCGTCCATCCCTATTAACGTTTTCTTTATTGCTTGCTGAGCGGCTGCTTGATTATAACCCAAATTTACTAAAGCATTTATCGCATCAAGAATTGTCTGCTTGTTTCCGGTCATTCCAACAGGATCTGAATCATCTAATTGAATTAAAGATGGAAGCTTATCTCGCACCTCCATTATCAAACGCTCTGCCGTCTTTTTGCCAATGCCTGGAACTTTTGTGATGGTCAAAATATTTCCACTCCTAACAGCTTCACAGAGTGCTGAAGGAGATAATATCCCAATAACTCCCAGTGCTGTTTTTGGACCTACTCCTGAAACCTCAATTAAAGTCTCAAACAACTCTCGCTCCTGTATAGAAAGAAACCCATAAAGCTTAAAAAAGTTTTCTCTAACAACGGTAGAAGTATATAGAGTTACTTCGTCTCCCAATGGAGGAAGCTTGGAAAGGTAGGTGGGGGGAACTAAAAGGTTATACCCTACTCCATGAGTTTCTAAAATTGCCACTGCCGGCGTACTTCCGACAAGAGTTCCTTTTATAAATGCATACATTATATCTCTGACCCAATAGTAAGTTTATGATTAATAGAATTCAGATGACACAAAGCTAACGCCAAGGCGTCCGCCGCATCTTCAGGTTCTGGAAGTGTCGGAAGATTAAGTAAAAGTTTTACCATACCCTGTACTTGCTGTTTACTTGCGCGCCCACTTCCAACAACTGCCATCTTGGCTTTGGTAGGCGCATACTCGTACACAGGAATACCTTTACGAGTAGCCGCAAGAATAATTACCCCTCTCGCCATGCCAAGCTTAATGGCGCTCTGTACATTTTTATCCACGTATTGCGTCTCTACAGCTAAAACATCAGGCTTATGCTCGTTAAGCAGGTATTCTATATCATTAAATATTACGTGGTAACGCTCAGAAAGCTTAGCTTTTCCGGGTGGACGAATACAACCATATTCAACAAGTTTTCTCATCTGATTATGAGCCTCTACTATACCATACCCCGTCACACGGGTTCCTGGGTCTATTCCGATAACAATCACGAAATGGCTCCTAATGAACTGTCAAAGTTAAATGTTGATGAAGCAACATGGCGTTGTTGCATAATTTAATACGTTTACAATCATTTATTTAACCACAGAGAGCACCGAGAACACAGAGAGATAGAAAAATGCATAAAGTCTCTCAGAATATGCTATCAACTGATCTGTGATTTTTTATTTTCTCTGTGCCCTCTGTGATCTCGGTGGTAAAATTTTAATCATAAGCCTCTTGTAGACGCATGTTTTATGCAACAACGCCAAGCAACATCATCTCTAATATTGACAGAGCGCTAATGCTTCGTCAAGTATTACGCGCCATATTGTTTTTTAAGAAGGTCCACAAGCCGTGTAGGAAGGTCGTGCAAAAATTTGTCATTCACCCGAATTTTTCGGCCCCCCTGAAGAAGCTTATCCTGACTCATGTACTCAAGAGCTGCCTTGAGAAAAGGATTCTGAAATTGATTTTGAATAGCGTTTAAAATAAAGAAAATCTTTTGAAAGACCTCTTTAGCATGTAAAAGTTGATTGGTTGCATCCGATCGAAGAATATTACGTTGTTGTGCAATGTCCTGTTGCTTAATTGTGGTCCCTTTCAATCTATCGGCCAATGCCGTACAAATTTTCAAACCCAATTTTGGTTGCTTCATTACCATTTGAGGAAGCATATCACCAGGAAACTTCAACACTTTCACCATTTCTTCCGCTAGGATAGACGCTGTCCTGGGTTCTTGCAGCAAGAAACTCATTTCACCAAAATAAGCCCCCTTGTCTCCAATCTCCCCAACCTTAACCAATGACTCTCGGTCCTCAATATCTCCCTTCCAAACTCCAACCTTGCCTTGAAGAAGACAATAGAAGTCCTTATCATCCTGCCCTTCGATAATGAGAGCATCGTGAGACTTGAAAACCTTTAAATACTTTATAAAATCGCTATGTTCCATTGGCTCTTAGTTCCCAAGAGAGTGGCTTTACTTTAACCGCACTATGTCAAAATCTGATTTTAATGGCAAAAAAACCTCTCTATTCAAACAAACTCTGCTTTCTTTGCGAAGGATTTTGGCTTTGAGTCACTTCAAATAGTCCCTGATTGACCACTGCTTGAGTTTCAACAGGCACTTCTTCTATAACTCTTGCAGGAACAAGCGTCGTAAGAGGAGATGACTGAGGAGCCTGAGCGCCCCCTACAAAGCTCTGAATATTCGAAAGAAGCCCTTTCATTTGATCATGCTCTATTTTAATACTTTCGAGCTCTCTAATACGTGCCTTGTCTCGCTGGGAATCCTCATGGAGAATAAAGTACTTCTCTTCCATTTCCTTACTGCGAATTTCTATCGCCTCCAAAGATTCTTTGGCCATAGCCTGAACTTTCCTCTCGTGGGCCTTCTGCATTTCATTAGCATTCTGTAGCTGAGTTACTTCACTACGTAGCTCAGAAAGCAAATTTTGCAATTCAAGATTTTTGACTTTTTCACTTTCGATCAAATCTCTCTGAGAGGTACTCTCACGCATTTTCCGCTTAAAATGTTGCTGTAAAAGCTTCATTTGAGAATCTTTTTCTTTCTGCTCTTGCTGAACCTTATCGATAAGCTGCTGCTTTTCTTTCTCGCTTTCTACAGAGACTTTTAACTGGTCAGATTTATCCTTAGCAAGAATCTGCAATTTCTTATGCTGCTCTGCAGCGAGCTGCAGCTTTTTCTCTGCTTCTTGCCTTCCTTCCAGAGAATCATCAAAGCGCCCTCGCAACTCATTAAAATCCTCTTCAAGGTGAAAGTACTGATCAGAAAGAGCTGCTTTTTCATTTTCTACAGAATTCAGTGCTTCTAACCTTTCCTGAAGGCGACTTGCATTTTCTTGCAGGTCCTTAACAGCAACCCTATGCTCTTCTTGATTCTTTGAAAGAAGCTCCTCATAAGCCCGCCTAGTCTTTCTTAAATCCTGTTCCTGACTTTCAAGGACCTTTTGTACCTCTTCCTGCTTTTTGGAAAGTTCCGTCTGATGATCCAGACGAGTCTGCTTAAGCTTACTTTCATTATCCTTGAGTGCTTCACTCAACTGATTTTGAAGTTCCTCTTTCATCCGGGAAAATTCTTTCTGACTTTCTTCCAACGCCCTCTGGCCGTCATCACTACTCTTCAGAAGAGACTGAAGCTTCTCATTCATACTGTGATGCTGACTGTCTTTAGATCCAAGCTCTTCCTGGTAATTCTTTTTCAAGTCACTAATTTCTTCTTCCCTAGATCGTAAATTCTGCTCAACCGTCTTCAACTTGGCAACTTTGACATTGAGATCCTGAATCGTCATGCTAAAGCTACTACATTCTTCTTGAACATCAGCAAATTTAGCTTCTAATGCTTGCTTATCAGCAAGATGCTGCTTCTTTTCTACAGAAAGAATATCAACTTCTGCTTTCAGCCTGCGAGACTCTTCAGAACTTTGCTTACAGCTTTCGCTTAACTCTGATTGCTTGGTCTTTACGGATGCTTCTGATTTTTTTATCTTATCAAGTTGATCTTTAAGAACTTCCAACTCTTCTGATTGCGCATTCAACTGTTTGACCACTTGCTGATGACGATTCACCACGGCCATCTTCTCTTCAACAGTTTCATAATAACGGTTTTCTATTTCCTTTGCCTCCCTTACGCCACGGACAAGAGTTTCCTTGATAAGAACGAGCTCTTTTTCGAGTTCTTTAATACTATTTGTGCGTTTCTTCAAGCCATTCTTTAATTCTTGCTGTTCCTTAAGAAGCTCCTCAATATTTTGCTGAGCACGGTACATTTCAGAACCTTGATTCTCAGCATTTTCTGCCATATAATGAGTTTTCTTCTTTATTTCCTGGTAACGTAGATTTAAATCTTCCAATTCCTCAAGAAGCGCATCTTTCTCGCTCTCTTCATTTTCAAGCCGGTTCTTTAAGCGATCATTATGTTTTTTTATCTCTGAGAAATCTTCATGTAAACTACCCTTGACCTTAAGGGCGTTACTCAACTCTCTCTTCGCATCAGAGAGATCTTTTGACATGCCCGTATTTTTACTAAGCAACATTTCGTACTGCTTCTGCTTGGCTTCCAGCAAATATTTTCTATCTGTGTGCTCTTTTAAAAGCCCTTCTTTATCTGCCTTTAAGATATGTAACTGCTTTTCAAAGAATTCTTTTTTCTTTTTGGCTTCGCATTCAACACCCTCAAGACCATGAAGTTTTTCCAAGCTTTCCTCATGGGAACTTATTGCCTTCCCTAATATTTCTATCTTTTCCGTCTTAAAAAGATTTTGCTTCTCTTCTTCAGCCAGTTTGCCACGAAACTTCTGAAGTTCTTTTTGCATATGAATCAGCTGCGCTTTGTTCTTCCTAAGCTCTTTTTCGAAAGCTTGTTTTATTTCACTAAGTTGTTCTACCTCTGATTTTAGACACCGGTTTTCATCTTTATCAGTTTGCCTTTTAGAAACCCTGGCCTCAAGGTCTTGTAGTCGCTTCCGCAACTCATTATACGAAGCAATCAAACGCTCTGTAAGGTCCCGTGCAACATGTGAAAAAGCCTCTTGTTTCGCAGGATCCTCAAAAGTCTCTGCGGTCACCTCCGAAAGATCTTTTGAATTGACGGCTACTTTTTCAGAAAGCTCTTCAAGCAAGCTCTTCAAAAGCAGTAACGTTTTTATCGCATTATTATACTGTTTTTTTTGCTGCCGCTTCTCATTGTTACTACCAAGAAGCTTCTCTTGAAGAGCCCCTAGCTCTTGTCTGTAAATTTCCGCTTCCTTGGCCCACTTACTTTTCGATTCATCATCCTGACTTCGGAGCTGATCTTCGAGTTGAACGTTGGTTTTCTTGGCCTTGCCAAGTTGATTTTGAACCTTCTCTACTTCAACTTTTGCGGCCTCGAGTCCTGATTGCAAACTTTCCAATAAAGATTCCGCGCTTCCTTTTTGCTTCAAAATCTTTTGCTTTTCTCTCGCCAGCTCCTCGTTTCCACTTAATGCCTTTTGCAGCTCTTCCTTCTTTTTTGCTAAAAGAGCTTCTAATCCAAGTCGTTGCTCCCTAAGATCTTCGTTGTCTTTTTCCAGATCCTTGTAAACAGAGTCAAACTTTGAGCGCGTCCCTTCCAGGCTACCCTCCGTCTTATCTAACTCCTTTCGCAAAAATTGAAGCCGTTTTGCTAACTTCGAATTTTCCCCCTGCAAAGAAGACTTTGATTCTATACTTTTCTCTTCAGCTTCCTTGAAAGAGGCCAATTTAGACTTTGTAAGATCTAAAACTTTGATCGTTTTCTTCAGACGCTCGAAAATAACTTTATTTTGCTCTTTCAACTGAGCATTTTCTTTTCCAAGGCTCATAGCATGGCCTTGTAAACCATCCATTTTTTCTGCGTAGTCGGTGTTTTTCAGTGATTTTTCTTTAAGAATATTCTCAAAATCTAGAAAGCGCTTTTTGTGCTGTAATATGACCGTGTTTCTATCTTTAACAGCCTTTTTTAAACGAGCAATTAGCGGGTCATAATCCTCATCTCCTTTAGAAGGCACTTTTGAATTTGCAATAGCCAAATTCTGCGCAGATTTTTTTTCAATCTCTGCGTTTTTTTGCTTAAGATAGATCGCAAGTCTTTTGATTTTTTTGCTTTTTTCATCAAGATCCCGATGAGCTCTTATATACTTCAGAGCTTTAAGCTTTGTAGCTCTTTCGCTTTGAAGATTTTTCTCAAGAAGAGCCAATTTCTTCTGGCTATCCTGGATATCCTGCTGTGCTGCAATAAGTTGTTTTTTTTGTTCAGTAAAAACATTTCGAAGCTTTTCAAACTGACCCTGCAGTTCTCTGTTTTCTTCCACAACTTTGTATTTGCTGCGCAATATCTCTTCGTTTCCCCGCCCACGCATCTTTTCCATCCTCTCTGAGGAAGGAGGAGTACGCCTCTCCTTTTCTAGCTGATCAAGCCTTTCACGTAAACGATTGCGCTCGTCACCAACTTTTTGAATTTTTTTTTGGAGCTCCTTAACTCTTTTCTTCTCTACAAAAAGAGTATGAAGGACGCTTTTCACTTCTTCTTCACGTGCACTGGTGTCTTGCAAAACTTACGCTCCGGTTTTTCCAAATTTAAATTCATAGCTAGGACATGGAAAATCAATCCGACTTTACTACTGTAACAATAAGAAATTGTTAAATAATAAACAACGGTAATGCCTCTAGTTAGGAAAGCATATACCCAAAAAAGTTCAAGAATTGGTTTCGGTATAAATCCCTACATATATATGTATTCCAAACATCCCAGCAATTTTGATAGGGAAGAATAGCCGTTCATGCTAAGCTAATTCTTATGGTTTATTCTCACACAACTAACAGATTTGCAATTAGTTAACAAGATTTTCGACAATAAAGATCCATATGAAAAAATCCCTTCCCCCCCCTAAAAATATCATTATCCGAATGCCAAACTGGATTGGGGATGCCGTCATGGCAACCCCTGTAATTTATGACGTTAAAGCTCGATGGCCTAATGCTTCTCTTACCGTAATGTGTAGCAGCAATATTGCTCACATCCTTCAAAACGACCCCAACATAGACAAAATTTTGAGTTTTTCCAAACCCAAAGGGATATGGAACCGACTTTATAACCGGAAAATCAAGACTATGTTGCGAGAAGAAACATACGATATGGGCATTCTACTAACAAACTCTCTCTCCTCAGCCTGGTGGTTCTACCTAGGGAAAGTACAAAATAGAATTGGGTTCAAAGGAAATTTTCGCAATCTATTTTTAAATAAAGCTATACCTTACCCAGAAAACAAAGAGACTCAACACCTCGTTACTACCTACAAGCGGCTAATTGAAACGAAACAAGGTACCACCACCCACTCTTCCCCTAAGTTATATTTGAAAAAAGACGACCTCGACCATGTCCAAAATTTATTAAACAAAATTGGCGTTTCCCAAGATGCCATCGTTGTAGGTATCAACCCCGGAGCTGCTTACGGCTCAGCAAAATGTTGGCATCCCGATCGCTTTCAATCTCTTAGCAAAAAACTTTTAGAAAATCCCCGTATCCATATTCTGTATTTCGGAGATATAAACGGAAAACCCTTAGTCGACCAAATTTGTGAAGAGCTTCCCAAAAAGGTGACTAACTTAGCAGGTAGTACGACTCTAACTGAACTTATGGCTTTAATCACAAAATGCGATGTATTTCTCACTAACGACAGCGGCCCCATGCACCTTGCTGCTGCTCTTGGAACCCCTTTACTCGCCCTCTTTGGCTCAACCAATGAAATAAAAACCGGCCCCTATCAATCCGGTAAAGTTATTCACAAACACGCTGAATGTTCTCCGTGCTATAAGCGTGTATGTCCTATTGATTTTCGCTGCATGAAACGCATTGAAGTCCAGGAAGTCTATAATGAACTTCAATCTTTAATCTCAAGTTATGACCCATCTCTTCACAAAAAATCGCCATAAGTAATGCCCGACTCGGACACAAAATAGGTCATAATCAGAAAAGATTCTTCAGAATTTCTCCGTAATGCTTACTCCGAGCATGCCAATTATACGCCCCTACGTTTTCTGAAGATTCTTTCTGTAGGCCATCTCTTACGAGAGGTTGAGAAATTTCGCAAAGCCTATCAGCAAGGCCTCTGGTACTTCCAGACTCAAATAGCATAAGCCCTTTCCCATCGGGAAAATGCTCTCTAACAACAGGCATGTCGGGAGCTATGACCGGACGTCCCCAAGAAATGTACTCTAATAGCTTTGTGTGAGCTACATACGGCATGCGCCCTTCGGGTTCAAACGGAGCTACAAAAGCATCCGCATGGGCTACCATTGACGAAAGCTTAGAAGGAGAACAAAAACCATGAAAATAAACTCTATCAGACACTCCCAAAATTACGGAATAGGCTTTTAAATTTTTGATCTCAGTTTCTGTCCCGCCAACAATTTCAAGACGAACCGTGGATGCTTTCCCCATTGCATTGAGTAAATTCTCTATTCCTTGCCCCTTATACAATTGCCCAACATACATCACTGTGGGAAGACCGTCTGAGACTAGAGGTGGAGGTAACTCAGAAACGTTTACTGCTAGAGGCACGACTTCAACAGGGACATCAAGTGAGTATGGGGCCTCAAGAAGAATCTTCCGCAAAGCTTCTGTCGTTACTGTGACAAGGTCCGCTTTTCTCAAAATAGACCTTTCCAATTCTACCTCTTTCTTTTTGGCGCCCAATGCCATGTGAGGATACCATGCAAGCTGATGAGCCTCATAAACATAACTTACACCAGGAAGCTTCCTTCGAAAGTGATAATAAGCTTGCTTGAGGACACTAAAGATGGCTACATCAGGAGCTTCTTGCTGTAAAACCCTTTGAGAAAAATATAGGAACACTCGGTTCCATGAGAGAGATAATATATTATTTTTACGCACTATGGGTAAATGCTTGGTTTTCATTCCATATAAGTTAGGCACATGGTAGTGCTCACAAATACTCCCATCATTTTGACTTCCCTTCCCACAGAGAAGTTCAACCTGAAAGCCCTCTTTTGCCAACGACACACAATTGTTAAAAATATATACGTCATGCGCAGTTCTTTTTGGTAAAATCTCGTTGTATGGATAAATAATATGCATAATTTCAAAAAGGTCTTATCTCAATAAATTCCCTTGATTGTACCTGAAAAGGGACAAAAGCAAAAGACCCAAACTCTCCTTCCTTTTGAGAGAAGCTCTTTAAAATATTTTCTTTAATTAGGAAGTAATCTATACAAGGAAAAAGGAGCAAGGCATTAATCATGACTCCTCCGCACAGGGAAGAACATAACTAGATTTTACTATCCGTGACAAAAGAAACACACGAAACACACGAAACACTGGAGCTTGTTAAGATCGGAATGACTGTAGCAACTAGATCGTAGCATTTAATCACAAGCGAGTAAGCGCCACCCTGTAAAAGCGGTGTGACCCAACGTTAAAACAGGTAAAAGACGATGAATTTTGACTTTCTAAAAGACATCGGAAGACAGCTTCTCAGCATCTGGAATGAAATTAAGGTTTACCAGAAATTTACAGTAATTATGGTAGCCTTCTTTCTACTCGGTATGCTCTCTTTCCTAGTCTACAACGCAAGCAGCACTCGTTATAGCCCTCTTTTTCCACAGGGGCGCGTAATGATTTCTGATGCCGCCGAAATCAAGGAATATCTTGACTCCTCTCGTGTCGTATACAAGATAAAAGGTGATGCCCTCTTCATGGTCCCTTCCAACGAAGTGCACAGAATTCGTATGGATCTTGCCGCTATTGGATTACCCAAACTACATACCGGAAAGGGATTCGAATTATTTGATACAAGTACATGGATTAAAGGGGAAAAAGAACTTCAAATTCTCGAAATGCGCGCCTTAAAAGGTGAGCTGGAAAGGGACATCGCTGAGTACGAAAATATAAAAGGCTCCAGTGTTATCCTTGACATTGCTCCACCAAGACCTTTCGGTGGATCCATGTACAAAACCAAGTCTTCTGTCATCCTCAGCCTCATGCCAGGTGCAAGATTAAGTTCTCAGCAATTAAGAGCAATTACTTTCCATATTGCTGGAGCAGTCAGAGGATTGCAGCCCAACATGGTCGCCATCTCTGATACAACTGGTAAACTATATCAAGCTATAGATCCAGATGGGGAAACCGATTTACTGAGACACGCTGAAGTAGCCCAAGAAGAACGATTAAAATCTAAAGTTGATGGCATGCTCGCTCTCGTAGTTGGTCATGGTAACTACTATACTACTGTACAAGTCGTTCTCAGCAGAAAAAAAATGGTGCAAGACAGACAAGTTTTCAGCGGGATCGTCAATGGCGCAGACCTTGGAGAGCCTGTACTAAGAAGTGTCACAGAATCGAGCCTAGAACAATCTGAACAAGAACGTTCTGAGCAAGGTACTCCAGGATCAAACAATGAAGCTGTTGCCGGCGCTGTCGCTGCGGGTGGCCAGGAAATCCTTAATCGTAACGAAAACCGCACTCAACAATACCGACAAATGGCTGTACCTGTTGATCACATAAAAATGCAGTCTACACCCGGTAAAATCGATAGTATCTCAATCGCAGTCCTTATTGACAAAACCATAACCATTGATGACGACGCTGATCTCCCTGAAGGAGAAATAATCAACGGCAGAAGAAATGCTGAAAACCTAAAATCCGAAATCAGGAGTCAGCTACAAAAAATCCTTGATGCCTATGCTGTAGCTTCGACTCCTGCAGTAGACTTTGTAGAATTTGACAAGACAAGCTTTAACAAACAAGCCTCAAATCAATCATGGTCATCTGTCATGGAACTCGCTAGTAAAACAGGTACAATCCTTTTCATATCCTTCACGGTACTAGGAATGTTCTGGACATTCAACCGATTCTGGAAACGACAAATGATGCAGCCTCCGTCACTGGAACCAGAAGAAGAAGAAGAAATGGAGTACACTGAAGAACCATCTGTTGTCGAAGTCGAAGCTATGATCGAAGCCGTGAAGATGAGACTCCAGTCCGACCCGATACCCATTGTAGAAACAATTCGCGACTGGCTTTCAGAAGGACAAGAATTGGATTTATAAGAACTCTATAGTGATTTACGCCTCAGTGCAAAGAGCATTGATTTGGGAGGAGAAAAGTGCAAAACGATAAAATAGAAGAACAATTTAAAGCTTTAGGAAGCCCTCAAAAAGCTGCGCTACTCCTTATTGCCCTCGGACAAAAGTGGGCCACTGAAATTATGCGCCTCATGAAGGAAGAAGACGTCAAAAAGGTCGCTTTCTGGATCAACCGCATGAGCTACGTCCCCCAAGAACTAACTGAGCGCGTTGTTCGCGAATTTTATTCCAAGCTTACAAAAAAAACTTCTCTTGGATCATCAGGAGGATCCGAATACTTACAGACTGTTCTTTCAGGTATGATGGGGGAATCCAAAGCCAGCGATTTTGTCCACAACCTTATCAACAAGGAAGAGTACGAAATATTTAGCGTCCTCAAAAAAGTCGATCCCAAACAACTTGCTGCATATCTCCAACAAGAGAATTCACAAACCGTTGCTCTTATGCTGTCTTACCTCGACTCTGAAAGAATCTCAAAAATTATAGCTTCCTTACCTGAGGAAATGCAAACAGAAGTCATTATGAAAATTGCTAAGCTCGAAGAAAGCGATCCCGAACTCGTTCCAAGAATTGAAGCTGTCCTGGCAGAAAACCTCAAAGGCCTGGCCCTCGAAAAAGATGTTCAGAAAATGGGCGGACACAAAATGGTTGCTGACATCCTCAATTCTATCGGTGCCCCACTCGATAAAGCAATCCTTGAACAAATTACGGAAGAAGATTTCGACCTGGCTACAGCCATCAAGGATCTCATGTTCGTCTTCGATGACATACTTCTTCTCGATGACAAATCCATACAGACCGTGCTCAAAGAAGTGGACAATGAGGACTTAGTCGTCTCCCTGAAGGGTGCTAACGAAGAAGTCAGAGAGAAAATATTCCGTAACATCTCTAAACGACAAGTGGAAATGATTTCCGATGAATTAGCCTTCATGGGAGCTGTTAAGGCCTCTGTCGTTCAAGGATCTCAAACAAAGATCGTAAATATCATACGCAGATTAGACGAAGAGGGTCAGGTCCTTATCCAAGGTAAAGGCGGTGGTGGTGATGAAATCTTCTCCTAAACGCGTTATCCGAGGTGCTGATGTAGAAGGTATCATGTTCTGCAGTCCTAAAGGAACATTGGCTAAAGAAGATCCTTCATCACAAAAAGAAGAAGACAACCTCAAAGCTCTCGAAAATTTCTGGCATAGTAAAGGTCTGAAGGAAGGACTCGAACAAGGGCATGAAGGCGGCTCAAAAGCCGGACAAAAAGAAGGCTATCAAAAGGGATTTCAAGAAGGACACCAACAAGGCTTGGATGAAGGCAACAAAGAAGGAAGGGATGAATCTGCCTCTGAAGCCCAGAATTCCGCAAAAGAAGAATTCCGCTCCGCTCTTGAACTTCTTGGTGATGCCACCGAAAAGCTTTATGAAAAAAATGAACAATTCCTTGAAGCCAGTAAAGCTGAAATTACCAAACTCATCATCGCCATTTGTGAAAAGATACTCCACAAAAAGCTGGAAAATACTGATACCTTTATACATATCGTAGAAAAACTACTTTCGAAAGCCAAGGCTATTGCCCACGGAGAACACGTACAAATACTCTTCTTTCCTGATGACCTCGTAGCTCTGGAAAACGGCCTGGAGTCCCTCGATTACGACAAGCATAATATCACAAGGCTTGACTTCATTTCAGACCCTTCTGTTCCTCAGGGAACATGTCGACTCGAAAGCTCTCTTGGGCTAATTAATTTCGATATAAAACGCGAATTGGAAAATCTAGAGGAAGAGCTTCTCGACCAATAATTCACACAGGAGTTCCGATCATGATCGGCTTTGAAAAGGAGATCGAAAAAGTCCATAAGTGGTCGAGTCCTAAAATCAGTGGCCGCGTCACTCATATCATCGGATTGCTAATAGAATCTATTGGCCCAGCAGTCTTTCTAGGTGAACTCTGTTACATCTACAACAAAGTCAGAGACATGGTCCCTTGCGAAGTCGTAGGCTTCAAAGACAATAAAGTTCTTTTAATGTCCCTCGGAGAAATGTCCCAAATAGCTCCAGGTTCTGAAGTTTACCCAACAAATAAAGTTCATAAGGTCGCCGTCAGCGAAGCCATGTGCGGTAGAATACTTGATGCTCTAGGAAATCCTATCGATGGCAAAGGCCCTATACTTCCAGATACCTATTACCCTGTAATCGCCCCCCCTCCCAGTGCTCTAACACGAAAAAGGATCACCGAAACATTATGCACAGGAATCAAGACCGTCGATTCCATGTGCACACTAGGAAAAGGACAGCGACTTGGTATATTTTCTGGATCTGGAGTAGGAAAATCCATGCTCCTCGGTATGATTGCAAAGATGAGCTCAGCTGACATCAATGTCATAGCCCTCGTTGGAGAACGAGGCCGCGAAGTTCGAGAATTCATAGATAAAAACCTGGGACCAGAAGGCCTTGCAAAATCTGTTGTCGTAGTCGTCACCTCTGATAAAGCCGCTTTACTACGATCAAAGGGAGCAAATGTCGCTACAGCCATAGCAGAATATTTCAGAGATAAAGGCAAATCTGTAATTTTTATGATGGACTCCATCACCCGTTATGCTATGGCCTTGCGAGAAATTGGATTAGCGATTGGAGAACCCCCAACCACTAGAGGTTATACCCCTTCCGTATTTGCACAGCTTCCAAAGCTACTTGAAAGAGCAGGGACATCCGAAAAAGGCACAATCACTGGCCTCTATACTATTCTGGTAGAAGGTGATGACATGAACGACCCTGTCGCTGATACAGTAAGATCAATCCTCGATGGACACGTCATTCTTTCCCGAAAACTCGCATCCGCTAACATTTTCCCTGCCATTGACATCTTAAGCAGTCTTTCAAGAGTTATGTCTGACATCACTACACCCGAACATTACGAACAGGCCGGGAACTTCCGAGATTATCTACAAGTGTACAAAGAAGCCGAGGACCTTATAAATATCGGAGCATATGTTGCAGGATCTAATCCGAAAATCGACAAAGCAGTCTCTTTAATCGAGAGCATAACAAATTTCCAAAAGCAAAAATACACAGAATCTTTCACTTTTGAACAAACGATGAATCTGTTAAAAGAAATAGTTAAATGAAAAAATTTAACTTTAACATGAAAACCTTACTATTAGTACGAAAGCAGCAAGAAGACGCTGCTCAGAGAGAGGTTATGTTAGCTCGTCAAAAGCTACAAAAAATTGTTGAA
Source organism: Chlamydiales bacterium (assembly GCA_047611865.1). Taxonomy (GTDB): domain Bacteria; phylum Chlamydiota; class Chlamydiia; order Chlamydiales; family JBDQID01; genus JBLFWS01. The sequence continues at coordinate 6,764 of JBLFWS010000005.1, read as the reverse complement.
ATACTCGAAGAACTTAAACATGAATGTGACCACCTAGAACAAGACCTTCGAGACAAGCAATCCTCTCCTCACTCCATACACGAATACAAGGACCATTTTCTGTATTTTCAGTTTCTTAGGGAAAAGATAGCAAAACAACAAGATGATGTTCTCCAAGCTCAAAATGCTGTCGAAGTAAAGCGCGAGGCTGTGACAAAAGCCATGCAAAAGAAAAAGGTCATCGAAAAAATAAAAGACAAGCAACACACAACTTGGAAAGATCACTACCAAAATATAGAAGCCAAACTCCTCGATGAGCTGGCTACATTAAGGTACATAAGAATAAAAGAAAGGTTATCCGATGAGTCCTAAAACTATTGGTATAGTAACCACCCTTCTCATTCTAATGATTGTCGGTGGCTTCATGTTCTACGGTAATATGATAAAGCCCGCTGAAGACGGAGAAGAATTTATCCATATTTCCGTGAAAAAAGAAGAGGAAAGAAAAAAAATTCCTGAAAGAAACCCTATCGACGAACTCAACAAGCTTGCAAATCAAGTCTCCGCAGATATCCGAGCTGAGATGCGACTCAATCTCAGTATGATGGCTCAGCTTCGTTCATACCAAGAAATGCTGAAACAAGTACAAGGATATGCCAAAAAAGTAGAAAAAGACATTGATATCATCAAAGAAATTTCCAAAACCCAGTTTCAAGATGATGTGAAATTACAAGCCTCTCTCTTTTCGGGAAAAAAACCCTCTACCGTCGCCAAACATCTGGAAGAATTTCGCGCTAGCAGAGTGGGAGCCATACTGGCAAAAATGAAGCAAAAAGAAGCCAGCGCCGTTATGGACATCTGGGCCAAATCTGAAGACATCCGGATCAGTTCCTTCTATCGACAGGTCATGTCTTCATATCTGAATAACAAAAGAAGGGATGCTAACCCTGATCTCTTCGATAAGTTGAAAGAAAAAGACGCTGTTACGGAGGCCTGAGTAATTCTATACATTTAACCTATAGTCTTTTATAACGCATATTATTTTAATAACTTTAAAGATTTAATCCCTTAATATAGAAGTCAGACAAAATATGAGTGTACAGGAAAAGACGTTTCAAAAAATTCGCTCCCTCAAGCAAAATCATATCCTCAAACATTGGGATTCTTTATCCAAAAATCAACAAGCTATACTATCTCAACAAATAGAAAGCCTGGATCCAACGATCTTTCTTCAGCAACAAACCTTCCTTTTACAGCCCAAACCCCTTCCCCCCAAGCTAGATCCATTTCACCAATTCACATGCGAAGGACACCTTGAAAAAAGAGAACTCGGTGAAAGCCTCCTTTCCAAAGGAGCAATGGGCTGCCTCATCGTCGCTGGAGGGCAAGGATCTCGCCTGCAACTAGACGGCCCTAAAGGAAAATACCCCACCTCCGTGATAAAAAAGAAAAGCCTGTTTCAACTTTTCTCCGAAAAGACCAAAGCCGCAAGCAAGCGATACAAACAAGAATTGCCGCTAACCATCATGACCTCTCCGCTAAACCACGATGAAACCTATCAATTCTTTGAAGAAAACCAGTTTTTTAATCTCGCTCCAACACAAATAAGCTTTTTCCAACAACAAACTCTTCCCTTACTCGACTCCCAAGGAAATCTCTTTTTAGAAAGTCCCTGGAAATTCTCTGAAGGTCCCAATGGCAATGGCAGAGCCCTACACGAATTTTACCATTCTGGTATCTGGGAGCAATGGTGGAATAAAGGAATCAGGCACCTGAATTTCCTCCAAATAGACAACCCCCTCGCTGATCCTTTTGACGCCGAGCTTCTTGGTCACCACCATGACAGTAATAGTGATGCCACTATCAAGTGTACCGATCGGCAAAAACCTGACGAAAAAGTCGGAATCGTCATCAATCAAAATAACAAAACCCATGTTATCGAATACTCCGAAATCCCTGAATCCGAGCTCCATGCTACCGACGAAGAGGGAAATTTCAAACACCTGTGCGCAAATCTCAGCCTGTTCTGCTTCAACATGGAATTCATACACAAGATTGCTCAGCAAAATACTTCTGCCGTTCCCCTTCACCTCGCTCACAAAGCCGTTAAATACCTAGATGAAAATGGCGCCAGTAAACTCGCAATTGAGCCAAATGCCTGGAAATTCGAAACTTTTATCTTTGATGTCCTCTCCTCAGCACAGAATGTCAATGCTGTTGTATATCCTAGAGAGCACTGCTTTGCTCCGCTGAAGGGCTTGAATGGCCCCCACAGCATCCATGCAGTACGCTCTGCCCTTTTCGAAAGAGAAAGGCATCTCTTCGCCTCAATTTCTGGATATCTTCCAGATCCAGATCATCTTTTTGAACTCGACCAAGAGTTCTATTACCCCTCTGAGCAACTCATAGAGTTCTGGCACAATCGACCTGCTCCCAAAGAACGCTATATAGTCCCGTATCCCGAACAATAAAACAGAGGCTCGATGGCAAAAATTTACGTCCACTGTAACGGAAACGACACTGTAGGGCTAGGCCACTTCTTCCGATGTTTTTATCTTTGCAAAGCATTACGAAACTTTAACCCTAAACACCAAATTTTCTTTGTCGGTAATTTTTCTTCTATGCCTACTGAGAAACTTCAACAGAATAGCTTTTCTATCATCCCTCTCGATACTACAGATGCTACTCTACTTGTAAATCAAAGCCCAAAAGCCGATGCCGTAATCATAGACTGTTACAGAATCGATCAAAAATTTATCGACTACATGAACCAATGTCCCTTTACCACCATCTACTTTGATGATTTCGGCAAGCTCGATTTTTCTAAGGCCGGAACAATAATCAATTTCCGCGTTGGTGCTGAAAGGCTATTTAATTACCACTCAAGCAATGAACTTAAAGGGGCCAAGTTCTTCCCTGTGACCCCAGAACTTCAACTCATCCGCAAACAAAAACTATGCAAAAAAGTTCAAGCTATTCAAAATATTCTAGTATGCCTTGGAGGGTCTGACCTCTACAACGTCGGACACACCCTTGCGCAAACAGCCTCTGAGGTATTTCAAGATGCCCAAGTCACTCTCCTTAGCAATCAAGCTCCGCCACAAAAAAAACATTTTCCAAATCCATCCCTTGTAAATGTTCTCCCCTTAACCCAGCATATTGAACGTTTTCTAGAAAAAGCAGACCTCCTTATTACCGGTGGAGGAATGCTTAAATATGAATCCGCTTATTGCGGCATCCCCAATGCCACTCTCTCCCAAACTAAAGATCAACGAAAAGATACCCTTGTTCTCGCTTCCAAAAAGCTTACTCTGGACCTCGGACTTGCAGAAAATTTTACTCCAGTAAAAATCAGTCAACAACTTAAAAAGTTTGAAAATAGACAGTTTATCAAAGAGTTCTCTGTTCAATCCTCCAGTGAATTCTCTACAAACTCTAGCGAAATACTGGCGGAACATATCAATCTCCATATTCTAAACACGTTCAAGAATTAAAATTTAGAGCCTACGATTTTTTTGCGCTGTGGAAACACATAAATCTCAATATGCAAAAGGCCAAGCCGTTGGGATTTATGCGTTTCAAGAGACGGAAAAAGATCGGGGGAAAAGCGATTTTTGAATTTTTCCCCGATATCACTACAAGATAAAACCACGGTGTTAAAGGGAGATCGGTCGCTGTTCACAAGCTTAAATAAGTAAAAAAAACCTATAGATCAGGATTATATCGTCAAAAAAATCACTATTCCTTTATGTATGTAGTAGATACTCAAATATGGAGCCGTGTGTACGTCTATGACCTGTGCCATCATGCAACCGACTTACATACCCTGGGCTGGATTTTTTAATCTGATATCCCGCTCAGATGTTTTCGTATTTCTTGACAATGTTCAGTTATCTAAACAATCCTGGCAGGTAAGAAACAGCATCCTCCTACATGGCAAACAGTGCTGGCTTACTGTTCCCACAAGACGCTTAAAGCTATGCCAAAAAATTATGGATGTAGAGCTTCATAATAAAACCAACTGGAAGCGGAAACACCTCGCTAGCCTCGAACATAGTTACAGAAAAAAACCCCACGGAAAGGAAATCCTCGACTTAATAAAACAAGCCTTCTCACTCCCAGTAACAAATCTGGCAGATCAAAATATTCTCATTATCGAAGCCGTTTCTAAGCGACTGGGACTTTCAGCTGAATTTGTGAGAGCCTCTGAACTAAATATCGGTGGACCCAGATCAGAGAAACTCCTACAAATCTGTTCACAGCTAAGTTGCAATACCTATATTAGCCCCAGGGGAGCAAAAAAATACATCGATGAAGATGGTGCTTTTGAGAACTCCTCCATCAAGCTTATATACCAAAGCTTTGAGCCCGAGCCATACCAGCAATACCATTCAGGGGAATTTATCAGTCATTTATCTATTGTGGACGTAATTGCAAACCTGGGATTTGAAGAAACAAAAAATTACATCATAAAAGGAAAGCAGTCGACTCTTGCTTCCGATCCCTCTGAACAATTTTTTTATCCCTAATTTCTAAAGACCGTCTTGGTCATGTATTGAAATGGCGTTGTTGCATAAAACATGCGTCTACAAGAAGCTTATGATTAACATTCTACCACCGACATCACAGAGGGCACAGAGAAAATAAAAAATCACAGATCAGTTGATAGCATATTCTGAGAGACTTTATGCATTTTTCTATCTCTCTGTGTTCTCGGTGCTCCCGGTGGTTAAATAAATGATTGTAAACGTATTAAGTTATGCAACAACGCCTATTGAAATTAGAAGAGTTATGACCGATTCCAAAATAGAGCGAAAAGATCCAAAAACAATCCTCAGCTATTTTAATACACGACCAAGCAAAGTAGAAAGGGGAATGTTTTTTTTAATCGAAGCCCTACCTCTAAGATAAATTCCACTTCTTTCAGCCTTGATCCCGATATCTCTAATCACTTCTTCGACAGGAGAAATGACATAATCGACATATTCTTCGAACTCCGCAGCACTCGATCGGCTCAAAAGAGTCGTTACCCCGATGTTTTTTTTAATTTCCATAAGTAAATTTGTGTTCGATTGTGAAATCGAATCTACGTCCATAACAAGAATCTGAAAGGGAAAGTCTTTCTTTAGATCCAAAAGCTCATTGTAGTCACTGTCAATTTTCCTAGAGGAAAAACCATGCTGGCTTAGTCTCTCACAAATTTTTTCATTTCTAGAAACAAAAACTGTCTTTGCGCCAAAATAGCAAATAAAAGCTTGGTGTATCTCCGATAACTCTTCAATACAGATCTTATCTTCAGCTCTTTCCACAACAAAAACTACATTCAATATTTTTTCCTTCACCTCACGTTGCTTCACATGTCTATTAATTTCCAGCGCCTCTGGATGCCTATTAAGAAAGTGAACAGCATTATGATATGTATAAGTTAATCCACTCTCTTTCAATAGACTATAAATCCTATTTGCAAATTTAAGATCAAGAAGTGTATCTATACTCATACGAGGTAACAAAGTATAGTAAAGTGGATCGTCCTGCATACGAATAAGCGGAAAATCTGGGAATTTTTCAGGATTGGAATACAAAATGGGAAATTGATGCTCTCTCAATTCAGGTGTATCCGATAATTCATCAGCCTTTTCCCATAGCTTCCTACGAGCAACTACAAAGGCTTCATGCAACAACTCTTTGCCTTCACATGGAGAAAAATCCGCTCTGCCTGCTTTAGGATTTTCCTTTAAAAGAGTCACCAAACGATCGATAGAGTCAGAAGGCATCAGCGGAACATCTCCACTAGCCAAAACACAAATCTCTGCAGAAAAAAGACGAGCTGCTGCGGTCATCCTTCCTACCACGTCTTCTTCTTCCCCATTATAAAAGAAAACATCTACTTTTTCTTGATGAGCAATTAGACTAATTTCATGATTCTCAGGGGTGTCCAAAGTACAAATAACAATCTCATCCACTTCCTTAGCACTACGGATAGCTTGAATTACCCAAGATAAAAGATATCGTCCTCCAATAAGCTTAAAATGTTTAGCTTGTAATCTAGAGGACGTAAGACGAACTGGAATAAATGCGACAGTCTTATCAAAAAATTTCATTTTTCAAACTGATTTATTGAGGTCAATACTTCCTGCAGTATTTCGATTTTCTAATGATTTGCAAGTTTTTTTTCCCTAATCTCTTCTAATGCCCTAGGTCGTGTATTAAAATTAGGGAATGCTGATTTTGAGGGCATTTTTTTGTGATTTCGAATTGTATGAGGCTCTCCACACTTAGATAAGTAGGCGAGCCGAGTACAATTTAAAAGGGCGTTGTTGCATAATTTAATACGTTTACAATCATTTATTTAACCACCGAGAGCACCGAGGCCACAGAGAGATAGAAAAATGGGCATGGTTCCATTCAAGGTAACACTTTTTCCTAAGCCTATAGGCTGTCTGACCAAAATCTCGGATGAGTTAAGAGAAGCGAAGGAATTTGTGCTTATGTAACTGAGTCACGCCCGATCTTCTAAAAATGCAGGGTATCAAAATTGATAAACGTTTTGTTCTTTGCTTATATTGGAGAGGTGCCACTACCGTGGCACAGAATCTTTTTTTCCTATCCCCGAGCTAAAGCACGGGGCTATCAAGAGGGAAGACCACTACCGTGGCCTGGTACAATACACCCACATAGGTTACAAAAAGCTCACTCACATAGGTAACACTATTCACTCACATGGGTAACACTTAAACTTATTTTAAAAATCTGTTAAACTATGGGTATATAACCTTAATATTATC